>NZ_JBQQCB010000227.1:0-9202 GCF_052246675.1 Nonomuraea sp. KM90
CGCGATGGCAATCCCTCCGAACAGCAGCAGCATGCCGCTGCGGCTGTTCAAGATCCGGGGGGTGGCGGTCGGCAGCGGCATGCTGCTGCTGTTCGGAGGGATTGCCATCGCGATGTGGTATTTCACGTCGCTCTTCCTGCAGAACGTCCTCGGCTACAGCGCGCTTCAAGCCGGGCTCGGGCAGACACCCGCGGCGGTGACGTTCATGGTGATCACGCGATGGGCCGCCGCCCTGCTGCCGCGAACCGGTGTGCGCCCCCTGGTGCTGGCCGGCAGCGGCTGTTTCGTGGCCGGTTTCGGCTGGCTCTCCCTGGCTCATGCCGACAGCGGCTATGTCACCAGCGTGCTCGGGCCTACGCTGCTCATCGCGGTCGGCATCGGGCTGACCTTCCCCACCATCATGGCCGCGGCGACCGCCGGCGTTCCCGACAGCGACGCGGGGATCATCGGCGGCCTGGCCCAAACCGCCAGCCAGGTAGGCGGGTCGATCGGCCTGGCGGTGCTCGCGACAGCCGCCAGCGCCAGAGCCGCGATGGAGGCCGGCGGGAGTTCCCCGGCCGCCGCCCTCGCCGCCGGATACGGCCTGGTCTTCCTCATGGCGGCTGGGCTCGGCCTGGCCATCGCGGTGGTCAGCTTGCTGCTGCCGCGACAGCAGCGCGGCTGACCGCCGGCGACGCCGCGTGCTCACTCGCCGCACCCCTGTGTCTGCGTACGACCTCACGTGGCGGTGCATGTGAACCGTCCTGGGTTTAGCTCCGACTTCTATTGGAGGATGGAGCTATGCCACGTCAGTTCCCGCCGGAGTTTCGGCAGCGCGCGTTGCGGCTGCTGGGCGAGTCCCGGGAGAACCACGAGTCGGAGTACGAGGCGATCAAGGCAGGTAGCGTCGAGGCCGGAAATCCGGATGGAACGAAACGTACGCTAAGTGGGTGTTTAGGCTCGACTGGTGGCATATGGCAGGATCTGCTCCGCACGTTGAGCGCCAAATCGACGCGCGCTTCGACCCGTTTCGGTCCACGAGGGCGGCGAGGTGGGCGAGGTGATCCTGATCCTCCTGGACGTAGCTCTTGGCGGCCCCGGGGATGTCGGGCAGGGGATGGTCAGCGATGGAGACGTACCGTCCTCCCGGCGCGAGGGCGGGGCCCGCGGCGGTGCCTGCGATGTCCAGTACTGCCGTATAGGTACGGCGAGGGAGATCGGCCGGGGTGTGCCAGACGCGTTCGGCGCCGAGTTCCCGGGCCGCTACGAGGTGCTCGGGGCGTGAGACCAGGGCGTCGACGGTGGCCCCGGTGTGGCGGGCGAGCTGGACGGCCATGCCACCCACGGCACCGGCCGCGCCGGTGATCAGAACGTGGTCTCCGTCGGTGACTGCCGCCTGCTGGAGGGCCTGCAGCGCCGTCACTCCGGCCAGCGGGAGTGACGCGGCATCCACCAGCGAAACCGTGGTGGGGGCGGCCGCCAGCAGCCGGGCCGGCAGGGCGACCTGCTCGGCCCAGGTACCGCGGCCGGTGGCGATCTGCGCGGACATCGCGATCACCTGGTCCCCGGGGCGGTAGCCGGGGTGGTTGGTGGCGGTGACGACTCCGGCCAGGTCCCACCCCAAGGTGGCCGGGAGTTCGGGCCCGACCTCCCATGCGCGCGTCTTCCAGTCCACCGGGTTCAGGCTGCTTGCGGCGGTACGGATCAGCACCTCGTCAGCTCCTGGAGCGGGCTGGGGAACCTCCCGGACGGACAAGACTTCGGGCCCGCCGTGGCTAGCGATCTGGATCGCGTGCATGGCGACCTCCTTCGCGGGGCGAATGGACGGGGGATCAGGCGGCGGTGGAGGTGAAGACTTCGGGTTCGGCGTCCTGCGCCGACGTCCGTGTCCGGGGCAGGACGAGATAGGTGAGGGACAGTCCGATCAGGGTCAGCACCGCGCCCGCCAGGCCGGTCCAGCGCAGAGCGCCGACGGCGACGATCGCACCGCCGATAACCGAGCCGGCTGCGGCGCCGAGGTTGAAGGCACCCACGTTGACGGAAACGGCCAGAGTTGGAGCGGCGCCCGCGTGGTGCAGGATCAGTCCCTGCAGCGGGGCGATGGTCGCGGTGGCGAGCAGGCCGAGCACCAGGACCGCGGCCACGGCGGTGGGCTGCAACACCGCGGCGAACGGAATGAGCAGGAGCGTCCCCGTCAGCCCGCCGAAGACCCCACGTACGGTTGCGCTCATCGATTTGTCGGTCAGCTTTCCGGCGGTGAGATTGCCGAGGAAACTGCCCGCGCCGTAGGCGAGCAGCAGACCGGAGACCGCCGCGGCGGAGAAGCCAGAGACGCGGGTCAGCAGCGGGGCGATGTAGGTGAACACTGTGGCGACCCCGGAGAAGCCCACCGCGGTGGTGGCGATGGCGAGCATAACCGGCCGACGCGCCACCACGCGTATCTCGTCGCGCAGTCGCGTGGCCGGCGCTTCCTGCCGGGGCAGCACCGCGGCCAGGAGAACGGTGCCCGCCACGGCAAGAGCGGTCAGCACGGCGAACGGAGCCCGCCATCCGGAACTCTGCCCGAGCAGCGCCCCCAGGGGCACCCCGAGGAGCGTGGCCACGGTGAAGCCGGAGGCGACGGTGGCGATGGCCGAGCCCGTCTTCTCGGCCGGGACCACCCGGGTCGCCGTCACCAGCGCCAGGGCCAGGAAGGCGGCGTGGCTGAGCGAGGACACCACGCGGCCCACCAGGAGCAGGCCAAACGAAGGCGCCACGGCGCTGATTGCGCTGCCTGCCGCGAACAGTACCATCAGGCCGACGGCGAGCCCCTTGCGCGGCAGACGCGCGGTCAGCAGGGCCATGACGGGCCCTCCGACCACCACTCCGAGCGCGTATGCGGTCACCGCTTGTCCAGCGGTTCCCACGGAGATGTCCAGATCAGCTCCGACCTGGGGCAGCAGCCCGGCGATCAGGTACTCCGAGGTACCCACGACGAAGACGCTTGCGCACAATGCCGCGAGCGTCGCGAACCCCTTGTTCACGTTCATGCTGCAGACGCTAAAGTCTCACATCAATATGAGAGTCAAGTCGAGAGGACAAGGTCCGCGCGGCCATCAGGAGGTTTTTGTGCGTATCGGTGAGTTGTCCCGGCGGACCGGCGTGGCCGTGCACCTTCTGCGCTACTACGAGGAGCAGGGTCTGCTCCACCCACAGCGGCGCCCCAGCGGTTACCGGGAATACGTCGAAGAGGACGTTGCCATCGTCCGCCGCATCCGCAGCCTTCTGGCCGCCGGCCTGAGCACCTCAACGATCACTACGGTCCTGCCGTGCCTGCGGGACACCGGCGACCGTCTCGTCCCCACCTGCTCAGACCTGCTCGCCGACCTCCACCAGGAGCGCGACCGCATCGCTCAGGCTATCAACGACCTTCAGGCCTCCATGGCCGCGCTCAATGACGTCATCGCCGCGGCCCCGGCCGACGTCACTCGGCGCATGAACGAAGCGGTTCTCATAAATGGTCATCTGTGAGAGTTCTGCGAGAGCCCCGGA
Source organism: Nonomuraea sp. KM90 (assembly GCF_052246675.1). Taxonomy (NCBI): domain Bacteria; kingdom Bacillati; phylum Actinomycetota; class Actinomycetes; order Streptosporangiales; family Streptosporangiaceae; genus Nonomuraea; species Nonomuraea sp. KM90. Next base: position 3,511 of record NZ_JBQQCB010000227.1, read on the forward strand.
CGCGGTCACGTCTCCGCATGTGACCTTCGGCGGCAAACGGCGCGACATCTTCGCTGCCACATGACCGTTACAAGCTGCAAGGTTCTGGCCCCTCCATGCCTTGGCGATCATGGCTTATCGTGCTGCGATGGGTTTTGAACAGCAGCTCCAGTCGGAGCTGGCGGCACTGGCCGGCCACGAGGACAGCGTCGTGGAACTCTGCGGCCTGCTGTCGCCGGGCCGCCTCATCGTGACGGACGAAGGCGAAGGCCGCCCGGGTCTATGGATGACTGTGGAACCGGCCTCGGCTGATCTGTGGGCAGCTGTCCGAGAACTTCATGGACGGACCGGCTTGTGGCCTCTGCTGCTGGAATCTTCACCGCACGATAGCGAGTTCCGGCCCTGGGAATCCGGGGAGCTCTCTCTAGAGAAGATCACCTCTCCGGATCTCCACGACCACGCGACTCTCCTGGCGACGTGGTGGGCGCAACACACCGAGGTCGATGCGGACACCGATCAGTTGTCGCCGACCGAACGGATCGCCGTGACCGCACCCTACGGTCAACACTGGCCCGGGTTGGCGCCGGGCAAGCCGTTCACCGCGGAGCCGGCCTCGTTCGCAGTCGAGTACGCAGTCCACCTCACGGCCCAGAACCCGGACATACGCCTCGGCCTGGCCGCCGCCGGCCGGGGGGCTGATGCTCTGGCCGCCGCCGGGTGGATGGGCCCGCTGAACTACACCAACGACACCGGTGAGATCGCCGCCGTCCTGCGTAGTTGGGAGGACCGGTTCGGCGCCGTGGTCGTCGGCGTCGGTCTCGCCGACCTGTATCTGAGCATCGCCGCCCCGCCTTCGACGCTGCAGGAGGCGCTCCACGTCGCAGCCGAGCACTTCGCCTTCTGCCCGGACAACATCTGGCAGAACAGCCACCCCCACACGCTTGCCACCTACGCGGAGCGTCTTGTCGGACTCAACTCGTGGCAATTCTGGTGGGACTGACGAACGGTCTAAGGTGTCGGAGAATTGAACGATTCCCAACATGATCACCTTACGAGCGGGGCTACCCGTCAGGTGCCAATATGCCGCCGCGGTGAGGCTCAGGGGCCCGACAGGAAGTCCAGGATGTGGGCGTTGACCGTCTTGGGGCTTTCCAGGTGGCCGTAGTGGCCCGTGTCGGGGACCATTGCGTACTCGCAGCCCGGTATCCGGTCGGCCACCTCGCGGCCCAGGCGGGGCGGGGTGAGGCGGTCGTGTTCGAAGGCGACGACCAGGCCGGCCGTCTCGATCTTGGACAGCTCCTCCAGGCGGTCGGGGATCAGCGTGGCAAGCAGCTGGCTCCTGATGCCGGGCCCGGCCGCGGGCGCGGACATCTCGAAGACGTCGAGCCAGTCGCGCACGCGCGCGGGGTCGTCGAGGGTGGCCGGTGACAGGTTGAGCAGCGCGCGCAGCACGCCGGAGGTGGGTCCGGGCAGGGAGAGCCCGCGTTCAAGCAGGTCCAGCTCGGCCGCGACGATCGCCGCCCGGAAGGCGTCGGTACGGCCGCGCGTCGCCAGCAGCACGCACCGCGACAGCAGCCCGGGCCTGGCGAGCGCCACCTCCTGAAGGATCATCGAGCCGAGCGAGACGCCCACGGCGTGGCAACGCGCGATGCCCAGCGTGTCGAGCAAGGAGATGGTGTCGGCGACCATGTCGTCCAGGCCGAACTCGCCGGGGCAGGGGCCGTTGGCCGGCAGGCCCCGGTTGTCGAAGGTGATGACCCGGTATCCGGCCGAGACGAGAGCGGGCACCTGGTGGATGTGCCAGGTCCTGCCCAGCCCGCCCGCCCCCATCACCAGCAGCACCGGGTCGCCGGCGCCGTGGACCTCGTAGCCCAGGCGGACCCCGTTCACGTTCGCGTAAGGCATGGTGTTCCTCGGCTCTAGAACCGGCCGGCCCGTACGGCAGGCACCGCTTCCGTGGCGATGCGCTCGAAGACGGCGGGAATGGCGTGGTAGGGAGGTTCCGGGCGGGGCCAGTGCAGAATGAGATCGGTCGCCCCGGCCCGGTCGTAGCGCCCGGCGAAGTCCAGGAAAGCCTCCACGGACAACAGCGGCCGCTCCGGCGTGATGCCGGTGAGCAGGATGCGGCCGATGTCGCCCGGCTCGCGCCCCTCGGCGACGCAGGCGTCCTCCAGCAACTTCACCTGCCGCTGGAAGGCGGTCATGCACGCGCCGGGCCCGCGATCATCGAAGTCAGGGGTGTCGCCGAGCGTCACCCACGCCTGCGCGTGCCTGGCGGCCAGGCGCATCCCGCGGGGACCGGTGGCCGCGATCGCGAACGGGATGCTCGGCTTCTGCACGCAGCCGGGGTAGGTGCGCGCCTCGGTGGCGCTGTAGTAGCTTCCGCGCGTAGTGACGGCCGGCTTGCACAGCAGCTGGTCGAGGTGGTCGACGAACTCGGCGAACCTGGCGGTGCGCTCGCGGCGCGGCCAGGGCACGCCGCCGAGCGCCTCGGCGTCGAAGCCCTCGACCCCCGAGCCGAGCCCGGCGATCATCCGTCCGCCGGAGATGTCGTCCAGGGCGACGAGTTCCTTGGCGAAGGTGACCGGATGCCGGAAGTTGGGCGAGGCGATGAGCGTGCCCAGCCTGATGCGGCTGGTCACGCAGGCCGCGGCGGTCAACGTCGGCACCGTGGCGAACCAGGTCCTGTCGCGCAGCGACGCCCACGACAGGTGGTCGTAGGTCCAGGCGTGGTCGAAGCCGAGCGCCTCGGCCTGCTGCCACAGCCCGCATCCCGTCCCCCACCGGTGCTCCGGGAGGATCAGCACCCCTACCCGCATGCCGCCTCCTCGTCCAGCGCCGCGAAGTCCACCTTGCCGTGCGCGGTGAGCGGCAGCTCGCTGACGACGTGGAAGCGGCCGGGCACCATCTCGGGCGGCAGTCTGTGTGCGGCGAACTCTCGCAGTTCCGCTTCGTGCAGGTGCCCCGAGTCGGTCACGCCGATGGCGAGCAACCGGCCGTCGGCCGGGTCGAGACCCACCACGGCGTCGTCGAGCAGCGGATGCCCGCGCAGCACGGCCTCGATCTCGCCCGGCTCGACCCGAGCCCCGCGCACCTTCAGCTGGCGGTCGAGCCGGCCGAGGAAGCGCAGCGTGCCGTCGCGGCGGGCCGCCAGGTCGCCGGTGCGGTACCAGCGCCCGGGACGGCCCGGCAGGGGTACGGCCAGGCCGTCGCGCCCCCAGTAGCCCAGTGCCAGGCAACCTCCGCCGATGACCAGCTCCCCCTGCGATGCCTCGCGCCCCTGCTCGTCGAGGAGGATGACGGTGGCCGAGGGGATGGGCGCGCCGATCGGGATCTCGCCCGTCTCGGCGGGTCCGACGTCGTGGCTGGTCGCCAGCACGGTCGCCTCGGTGGGGCCGTAGTGGTTGACCAGGCGGCGCAGCGGATGCCCGTCCGACAGCCGCAGCCGGTCGCCGCCCGTGAGCAGGCATCGGAGCTGCCCGAAATCCGAGCCGTGCCGGACGTACGCCTCGGCCAGCGGGGTGGGCAGGAAGGCCAGGTCCACCCCTTCCGCGGCGAACCAGGCGCCGAGCTCCCACGGGGCGTAGCGCACCTCGGGCGGGGCGAAGCAGATCCGGGCGCCCGCGCACAGGTACGGCCAGGTCTCCCACTGGAAGGCGTCGAAGGACGGCGCGGCCACCGAGGAGGCCGTGTCGCCGGCGGTGACCCGGTACCCGGCCAGGTGCCAGCGGATGAGCGCGCCGAAGGAGTCGTGGCCGACGAGCACGCCCTTGGGCTGCCCGGTCGAGCCCGAGGTGTACAGCAGGTAGGCGGGATCGCCCGTCGCCGCGCTGAGGTCGGAGTCGAGCGGCTCCACCTCCCCGTCGGTGATCAGCGCGGCGGGGCGGGCGTCCTGGAGCATCTTCTCGGCCCTGGGACGCGGCTGCGACGGGTCGAGCAGCAGCGGGATCCCGCGGTGCAGCCAGACCCCCAGCTGTGCCCCGAGCAGCGCCGCGCCGGGCGGGCACCGCACGGCCACCACCCGGCCGGCCCGCACGCCACGCCCACGCAGGGCGCCGGCCGTACGCCTGCCTATCGCCAGGAGCTGAGAGTAGGAGGTCGCGCCCGAGGCCTCCACGACGGCGGTCCGCCCGGAGTGCGCGGCCGCCGCCCGCAGGAACAGCTCCAGCGCGGACGTCATCGCCCGCTCCCCGCCACGGTGCAGGCCGCCGCGACGGCGCGCACGCTGGCGTCCGCCAGGAACTGCTTGGCCGGGACCTGTAGCCCGTAGCGCTCGCGCAGGTCGGCGATCGCCTCGATCACCAGCAACGAGTGCCCGCCGAGCAGGAAGAAGTCGCCGTCCGGGTCGATGGCGACGCCGAGCGCGCGCTCGAAGACGTCCGACACCGCGTGCACCCGGCTTTCGAGCAGGCCGGACTGTATACCGCTCATGGCTGAGCTCCTTGTCGTAGGTGTTGCGGCGCGCGCATGACCAGGGCGCGCGCCAGCTTCCGGTAACCGCGGTCGGCATGCCACCGCACGCTGCCCTCGACCAGGCAGGCCCGCGGCAGCAGCCGGACCCAGGCCCCGACCGCCTCCTGCGCGGCCATGCGGGCCACCGGCGCGCCGAGGCAGTGGTGCAGCCCGGTGCCGAAGGCCAGGTGCGAGGGCGGATGGTCCAGGTCGAACCGGTCGGGCTCGGGCGTGACCCGCCCGTCCCTGTTGGCCGCGCCCAGGATGACGACGATCCGGTCGCCGGCTCTGATCAGCTCGCCGCCGACCTCCAGGTCGGCCGTGGCGACCCGCGGCACCTGCGGCACGGAGGTGTCGTAGCGCAGGATCTCCTCCACCGCCTTCTCGACCGTCGCCGTCGCGCCGGTGAGCCGCCGGTAGGCGGCGGGCTCGCGCAGCAGGTGCACCAGCCCGGTCCCGATCAGTCCCGCCGTGGTCTCCTGACCGGCGAACACCAGGAGCATGGCGGTCTCGACGAACGCCGGGTCGCCGGTCAACGCCGCGAGCACTCCGTCCGGCTCCAGCTCCGTGGCGCTGTCGTGGAACATCCGCCGCAGCTCCGCCGTCGCCCGTGCCGCCCGCCCCTCGAATCCCCTGTGGTACGGCATGGCCAGGAAGCTGGCGATGGGCGACATCAGCCGGGCGGCCGCGGCGCTGGCCTCGACCGGAACCCCGAGCACCCGCGAGATCATCCGCACGCCGAGCGGCTCGGCGAAGTCGCCCATGACGTCGACGGGATCTCCCGCGGAGCCGATCAGCGCCTCCGCGTCCTCCCGCAGCAGGGAGCGCAGGGCCTCGACCCGCCGCCGCGTGAACCACCCCTGCACGGCCCGCCGCAGCCGCGTGTGGCCGGGCGGGTCCATCAGCATGAACCAGCCGCCGAGCGTGCGCCGCAGCAGCTCGTCGTGGTCGCGGACGCTGAGGAGGCGCCAGGAGGAGGAGACGTGGGGCGAACGCAGGATCGCCGTGGCCTCCTGCCTGCCCGTGACGATCCACACGCCCATGTCGGCGTCCCAGCGCAGCGGCGAACCGATCGCGTGGTAGGTCGGGTAGGGGTTCTCCCAGAACGTCGCCGTCATGCCCGCTCCCTGAGGAGGTCCAGGTACGCGGCCCCGATCCGGCCGGCCAGCCCGGCGGAGACCCGTTCGGCCTGGTGGCCGATCTCGATCAGCGCGCCTCCCCCCGGCCGCGGCCACACCTCGCACACCAGCTCGGCCACGGC
>NZ_JBQQCB010000228.1:0-8995 GCF_052246675.1 Nonomuraea sp. KM90
GAGATGCTCACCCAATGCACCCGGCTCGCCCGGGGCATCACGGACGCCGGTGACCGGCTGCGCCAGGCCATCGACAACACGCTCCAGACGGACGCCGACATCCGGCACGACCTCACCGCCCTGACGCGCGAGGTCTGAGGCCGGAGCACATGTCTCACTCGGGGGGAACCGACGTCCAGGGCTCCGGCGGGCTGCCCACCCGCCAGGAGTTCGTCAGCATCGACAGCGACATCCGGCCGGTCTGGGAGACCGAGGCGCTGCCCGACTGGGTGGTCTACTGGCTGATCCCGATGCTGTCCGCCGGCCAGAAATGGCCCCTGGCCAGCGAGAGCGGGCTGTCGGCGCTGGCGCGGGCCTACGCCGCGCTGGCCGAGGGGAGCAGCGGCTCCGCCGAGCCCGCGGGCACGGCCGCGCGCACCATCGTGACCGGCTGGTCCGCGCCCGCCACCGCGGCCTTCGTCGCCAGGGCCCGCGAGCTGTACGGCAACGCGGGCGGCATGGCCGGGGTGAGCGGCAACGCGCTGGCGTACGCGCAGCAGGCCGACAACTTCGCCGTGGAGACGCAGTACTCCAAGCTGTCCGTCAACGTGGCGTTCTGGGTGACGGTCGTCGCCATCGCCATCGCCATCGTCGTCTCGTTCTTCAGCGCCGGCGCCTCCACCGCGCTCATCGGCCCGTACGCGGCCGGGGCTCGCGCGGCGTTGAGCCGCATCCTGGTCAGGCTCGCGACGCTGGCCGGCCGGGAGGTCGGCGCGACCAGGCTGGCCAGGGTCGCCGTGCTCAGCGGGGCCACCGGGCGCGGCGCCCTCACCCGGCTGCTGGCCTCCCCGATCGGCAGGGAGCTGATCGAGGAGATCGGCGAGGAGTTCTTCATCGACGCGGCGGCCCAGTACCAGCAGATGAAGCTGGGCACCCGGACGGAGTGGGACTGGCAGAAGTCCCAGGCCGCCATCATCGGTGCCGGGACCGGCGCGGTCGTCGGCACCCGGCTGGCCGGGCCCGTCTCCCGCGTCACCCGCGAGGTGCCCGGCTTCACCGGGCGGGCGCTGACGACCGGCCTGACCAACACGATCGCCTCGCCGGTCGGCAGCTTCATCGCCAACGGCGCGGTGTACGGGCAGTGGCAGAACCCGTTCACGATGGACTCGATGACGGGCGGCTTCCTGGGCGGCGTGGGGCGTACGGGGAGCATCAGCCCGTTCAACCCGGACGTCGTCGCGGCGCTGGCCAACCCGACGAGCACGCTCGCCGCCGCGTACGACGCCGCCGCCCGCACCGACGCCTCCCGCGCGGGAACCGGCCCCGCGGGCCCGACAGGCCCGTCCTCCCCGGCCACGGCCCCCACCCCGGACGGCGGGCCCAGCACCCCCGGCGCCGTCCGCGTCCCGGAACCGGCCACCGTCCCCGCCCAGCGCACGGCCGGCATGGCGGCCCCGGTCCCCGGGAGCCAGGCGGACAGACCCAACCCCGCGTCCGCCGACCACGACCCGTCCTCCCAGAGACGCTCCTCCAGCACCCCGGACCGCGCTGCCGAGGACCCCACCCAGCCCGAGGACCCCACCCAGCCCGACGACCCCACCCAGCCCGACGACCCCACCGCTCCTGCTCCCGACCCGGCCCCGGCGACCGCCGAGGGGAGGCCGGATGCGGCGACGGCCGGCCCGACCGGCAGCCCGGGGACGGATGGCGCGGTGGCCGAGGAGCCCCCGACGGCGCCTGACGCCGGCTCGGAGGCGCACGGCGCCGGTGCGGCGACGCCCGGCGACGGCGAGACCGCTCCCCACGCGAGTGCGACGGCGGACGGCGGCGACCCGGAGGTCGCGGCCGGTCCCGCCCAGCCGGAGGGCGCCGCGACCGAGGAGGGGAACCCCGCTTCACCGGCGGCCGACCAGCCCGCGCCCCCGGCCTCCGCGGACCCGCAGCCTTCGGCGGCCGACCGGCAGGCCGACCCCGCACCCCAGGCACAGACGGGGACGCGGGCCGAGGCCACCTCGCCCGCTTCCACGCTGACGGCCATGCCGGCGGGGGTCAGGGCCAGGGCGGCGCTGCTGGACGCTCTGAGCGCGAACTTCCCCGGCGCGGTGGTCGGTCCCACCGGCGACCTGATCGTCCCGAACGGCGACGGTCACCGCATCATCCCCGCCGCCACCATGGCCCGCGTCCGCACGGCGCTGGACATGCGCGCCACCGAGGTGAGGAACCAGACGGACCTGCAAGTGGAGGCGGCCGCCCTGCTGCTGGTCGCCCAAGCCGACGACACGCTGTCGGCCCCGGCCCCGGCCCCGAGCACAGCCCCGGCCCCGGCCCCGGATGCCGCCCCCGACACAGCCCCGGACACGCCCGGCCCCTCACGGGAGCCGGCGCTCACCTCCAGGCCCGGCACGGTCACCTCCAGGCCCGTCCCCGGCACCGGGTACGTGCCCGACGCCCGCCAGGGCCCCGACCTGACCGTCGACGAGGCGCGTGACGGCACCGCCGACCTGACCCCGGACCACTTCCTCAACGACAACGAGGACGTGACCGGCCTGACCTGGTCGCCGGGCGGCGAGACCCTGGTGGTCAGCACGGAGACGGGCGGCACCCAGCACTTCCGCCCCGTCGTCGGCGGCCTGGACCCCGCCCTCATGGGCCAGACCGAGCTGAGGTCGGGCACGGCCGAGGACCCGCACATCGTGCACCTCGCCCCCCGCATGGCCTCCGACCAGCTCCCGAGGGTCTGGCTGCACGAGATCACCGACACGCTGCAACGGCTGGCGGCGGACAGGGGGAGGCCGCAGCAGGGCATCCTGCGCAGGGCGCTCAAGCCGGCCCGCCCCACGCGGGACGACTGCGTGCCCGCCAGGCGCAACGAGCTGGCGTACCTCACCGAGCAGTGGCACCGGGCGAGCACGATGCCCGAGAGGCGCCGGCTCGCGGTGGACATCGACGGCGTGCTCCGCGAGCTGCGCGAGCACGGCGACACCCCGCCACCACCGCCCTGGGCACCGGCCCAGGACGGGCGCCCGGCGCACGCGCCGCCGGTGCCGGCCCCGGCGCAGGGCGAGCTTCCGGCAGCCGGCGACCTGCGCGCCCTCATCGCGGCCCTGCAGGCGGCGGAGCAGGCACTCCAGCAGCAGGTCACCACGAAGGAGGAGAGCGCGAAGAGCGCGGGGGAGCAGGCGAAGGCGTCCGGCCGCGCGGGCCGCAGGACGCTGAACCACCACGACAGCGGCCGGCACGAGCGCGCCCGCAAGGCCAGGCGGGAGACCCGCGGCCACCGGGCCACGCAGGCGCGGCACACCAGGATCGCCCAGGCGTACGCCGCCGCCCTGGAGGAGGCCACCCGGACGCGGGAGGCGTACGAGCGCCTGCTCGCGGCCGTCAACCAGGTCGCGGCGGCCAGCCGGCCGGCGCCGCCGAACCAGGCCGCGGCGCCCGTCTGGCCTGGTGGGGTGGGCATGGCCGACATCGCCCCCTCCCTGGCGGCGGAGGCCGAGCGGCGGCATCGGCGGTATCTGGACGCGCTGGCCGCCGCGCTGCCGCAGGAGGTCGCCCTGTCCGCGGCGATGCCCACGGGCAGGATGGCCCATCTCGGCGCGCTCACCGGCACCGTCAACGAACTCCTGGAACGCGACGGCATCGCCAAGCGGTTCACCCCCGACGAGCTGGAACGGGCCTTACGCGCCGACTTCCACAAGGTCGTCTCCGCCGACGGCGTGGTGCTGCGCGTCGGCCAGGGCAAGGCGGCGGCCGAGCTGCGGATCAAGCTGGCCCTCGCCGACCTGGTCGAGGTGATCGACCCGGCCGTGAAGGCGTCCGAGATGATGGTGGGCATCTTCTTCCAGGCCGGCCGCACGGTCAGCGCCACCGAGTCGGGCAGCGCCAGCGTGCCCCTCGGCTTCAACACCGCGGTGCTGGCGCAGCTGCTGCCCGAGGGCGAGTGGCCGCGGACGGCGGTCGAGCTGCTGGGCGTCGGCGTCGGGGTGAGCGCCGGGCGCAACTGGTCGGCGTCGGGCGGGGCGGGTACGTTCGCGCAGGGCGGTTCGGTCTCCGACAACCGGAGCGAGTCGCTGCTGTTCGACGCGGCGGCCACGTGGACGGTCTCGCTCCGTACGGGGCGGGACGGCGAGTGGCGGAACACCACCACGGTCAGCTCAGGCGTCCCCGGCGACACGGCCGCCCAGCGGTTGTGGGTCTCGCACTCCTACACCGACCAGGCGCCCCGCAAGCGGGCCTGGATCGACGACGCCAGGCGGACCCCCGTCATGCCCAACCACGTCGTCACCGGCATGACCGGCCTGGAGGACGCCCTCGACACCCTCATGGGCCGGCTCGGCGGCGACTTCGCCCAGATCGGCTCGAACGCCAACGGCCACCTGCGCACGTTCGTCACCGAGGAGCTGCCCAGCCGGTTGCGGGAGGCGGTCAACGGCGGGTTCGACCGCGTCCTCGCCGTGGACGGCGAGCCGCTCGCCCGGATCCACGTCAAGACCGACGTCGTGCTGGTGGCCTCCCAGCCGGTGGGCGCGCCGAGCGACGCCGAGTGGGAGGAGGAGGTGCTCGTCGACTTCGCCGCGGCGCCGGGCGGGTCGTCGTTCGGGGGTTCGCTGGAGGGCAACCTCTCCGCCGGGTTCAACCACCCTGGGCTGGCCGAAGTGGACGTCCTCGGCGACATGGCCCAATACCTCCCGAAGCTGGGGCCCAAACTCAAGGGCAGCAGGGCGGCGTCGCAGTCGTACTCGGCCACGGCCAACGGGCAGGCGATCCACCCGAGCGTGCACCGGAAGACCCGGAACACGCAGGGCTACCGGCTGGAGCTGCGGCACACGTTCACCGTGGAGAAGGTCGGCGACCGCCCCGTCAAGCTCCCCCCGATGCGCAGCACCGCGCTCGTACGCATGCAGGAGTCGGCCGCCTACCGCTTCGGCCTGCCCGTCGACGCCGCGGCGCTGATCCGCCAGGACGGCAGGACGCTGACCGGCCCCGACGGCAACGAGGTGCTGCGCGGCGATCCCCGGCCGGTGCCGATCAAGGGGCGCAGGAGCGAGCTGCCCGAGTGGCTCGGCGACGGCCCGGGCCAGATGCGCGGCTCCGGACCTGCCCTCGTACAGGAGATCAAGGGGCTGGACGGGCTCACCCGGTCGGTGCTGGACCAGCTCGCCGGGCACGGCGTTGTGCCCAAGGTCGTCGGCGGCGTTCCCCAGTACGACGGCAACGCCCTCGTGCGGGCCAGCCAGATCCTCAACCAGCAGGAGATCGTCACGCAGCTGTCCGAGCACCGGCTGCGGACCGCCTACGACCAGATCGCGCAGGACGGCATTCTCGTCGACCTGGTGCTGCACGGCCGCAACCGCGCCCCGGAGCACTACACGGTACGCGTGTCGCTCCAGCAGGACTTCAGCAACCGGGGGACGTACGTGGGGGTGACCGACACGGAGTCGGTGGTCAACCTCGACATCGGCACGGACACCTCGGCGCGCGCCATCAGCCGGTCCAGGACGTACGGGGGCAATCCATCCCTGAGCGAGAGCGACGGCCCCGACGAGGGCCAGGACGGCCTGTCGCACGAGGTGGGCGTGAACGGCGGCGGCAACCGCACCCGTACGGCGGGTTCCAGCACCGGCAGCACCGTCAACATCGTGACGCTGTCGGAGAGCACCGGCCCTGTCGCGATCTTCGACGTCGACCATCAGCTCTTCGTGGACCTGCTGCACGACGGCAAGACCACGTCGCTGGACTCCCGTCCGGGCAGCGCCCGGCTGGCCCTCGCCGCCGACCTCCTGCCCCCGGACAACCCGTCGGCGGCGGCCCCGGCGGCGGCCCCGGCGGCGGCCTCGGTGGGCAGGCCGACCCCGAAGCTGCTCAGCCGGGCGACGCTCCTGCACCTGGACGTGCGCGGCTTGATGGACGCCGCGCGGCAGGTGGTGCCGAGGGCGATGCGGGACGACTCGCTTCCCAAGGCCAAGCGGGGCGACGTACGCGCCGCGATCCTGGCCCTGCTCGCCGAGGAGCCGCGCAACGGCTACCAGGTCATCCAGGAGATCGCCGAGCGCAGCGAGGGCGGCTGGACGCCCAGCCCGGGCGCCGTCTACCCGGCGCTGCAGCAGCTCATCGACGAGGGCCTGGTGGTCGCGGAGGAGAACGAGGGGCGCAAGACCTTCCGTCTCACCGAGGAAGGCCGCAACTACATCAAGGCCCCCGCGTTCCACCACTTCGCGGCGTTCCTCAGCGTGCGGAACCTGATCTCCCACCCCGAGCTGTTCGAGACGCCGATCAGCACCGACGTCGGCATCCGCCCGGAGGGCGTCGGGCCCACGCGCTCGTCGCTGTCGGTGGCGGGCGAGATGGGCGACGCGCAGTACGTGGGCGTCATCGACCACGTGATGGGGCGCATCATGTTCGGGCTGGGCACCGCCGGCGTGTCGTGGGGCGGGTCGTCCGGCCTCTCGATCGGCGCCTCGGTCGGCGGCGGCGACCTGGACGGCGGCGGCACGTCCAGCGACGGCGGCACGCTCTCGCTGCCCTCGCGGTCCGGCGGCACCTCGACCTCGACCTCCGTCCTGGACATCTGGGGCACCGAGGAGCTGACGATCGAGTTCGGCCGGCAGTACCTCCTGCGCGCCGACGTGAACCTCACCCTCACCGGCTCCGAGAGCACCGCGAACGCCATGCCGACGGAGGGGGACCGGATCCCGCTCACCTCCCGCGGGTCGGCCCCGGCAGCGGGCGGCGCGCTGTTCTCCATCCCCGAGTACGACGCGCTGTGCATGTACGCCGACGGCGAGCTCCGGCTCCCGCTCGCCCTGGTCGCCGAAGCGGTCGAGCGGTTCCGCAACGGCAGCCTGACCCTGGACAGGACCCTCGCCGTGCCGCTGGTCCAGGCGTACGTCAAGGCCCTGACCGAGGCGCGGGCCCGCGGCGAGGACGTGGGGATCGGCGCGCGGCACGACCCCAAGAGCCTGCTCAAGGCGCTCAAGGACGTCGCGGGGCTCGGCCCGGCCGCCACCAATGTCCGGCAGGGGGAGGCCGAGCAGCGGCTCGACCAGGCACTCGGCTCGGCGCTGGACCAGATCGCGCGCGCCGAGGACGTCGTGCTGGCCCCCCAGTACGAGAACGCCATGGGCCTGAGCGTGGTGGAGTCGTTCGATCTGACCGACGGCCAGGGCGAGCAGGTCCACCTGCTGAACGCGGTGCTGGACGCCGTGAACGCCGCCGTGCCGGGCGCCGAGGAGGGCACGCCGACGCTGCGAAGGGAGCTGAGCGTCGACTTCGCCGGTGACCGGGGGCAGATCCACATCCCCGACATGTGGTCGCCGGGCGGCTTCGAGAAGAGCTACCACGTGCACACCGGCGCGCAGGCCGACCAGGCGGAGGTGGTCACCGTACGGGTGCGCCTGGAGCCCGCCGAAGGCGCCGACCCCCGCCGCGCGACGCTGGTCGGCCACACGTCCGACTCCGGCATCATCATCCAGCGCTACCGCTACACCGACCGGTCACACACGGAGGCGTACAACGGGTCCTACTCGGCCGGCGTCGACGGGTCCGCCGTGGACGACGGTGACGGGGGCGGCGGCGGACTGTCCACGGACCGGGGCCGCTCCTACTCCAGCTCCACCAACGAGCAGGGAACGAGGCTGCAGCGGATCGGCCTGTTCAACGGGCTCAACCGGGTGCGGCAGGACATGACGCTCGTCATCGAGGTCGAGCGCCGGTCGGCCCGCACGCGTACGCTGCCGGGCGCGTCCCGCATGCCCCGCACCGTGGCGTCGTACCTCCGGGCCGCCGCCGAGCGCGTCCTCCGCCGGCCCCGCCCGGCCCCCCGGAGGTACGACGCCGCCCTCGTACGCCGCCTCCCGACCGGCATGAGCAGGCCCGCCAGTGAGGACCCCGGGCCGGTCACCACCGCGACCGACCCCCGTCGGGTCGAGCTCCACCCCGGCCACTTCCCCGAGACCCTGCGGGAGGACCCGGGCCGGCCCACGCTGCTGGAGATCGTCACCGCCCGGCTGGCGAAGATGCTCGGCGCGGACACCATCACCGAGCGCCGGGCCGAACTGGTCGCCCGGCTGTCGCCGTCCGCCCTGATCACCGGCTTCGAGCGGATGACCGGGCCCGACGGGGACCTCGTCGTGTCGGTGGCCAGGCAGAAGTTCCGGAACCAGGGGGCCGACGTCACGATCGGCGCCCGCCTGTCGGACTTCACGATCGTGGCCGGGCCGTTCGACGCGGAGAAGGGCGAGGTGGACAGGAAGGCCGACGCCCAGAACGTCTCCGTCTCCCGCAGCCGCGTCCTGCCCGTCGGGCTGAGCGGCGGCACGAAGATCGGCGACCTGGGCATCGACATCGGCGCGCGGGCCGGCGAGCAGGCGTCGGAGAGCGTGAACGACCATCACGGCGGGCGTCGCGAGCGCAGCAAGTTCGAGAAGAGCAAGGCGTACACCGTCCGGCTCCGCGTGGACTACGACCTCACCTTCCGGTACGTGACCCGCACGCGCGACGGCAACGTCCGGCCCGTCGGCGACCCGGTGCACATGCCCGGCGCCGCCGCCGGCGAGGTGGACGTCACCCTCTTCGGGGACGAGATCGAGGAGCTGCGCTCCCGGATGGAGTCGGGTGTCCGGCTCGGGGCCGAGCCCGCGGGGCTGGGGACGTTCCGGTTCGTTCCCGAGAGCGGCCGGAAGGGGCTGATCCAGGTCCTCGGGGACGCGCGGATCGCGGCACGCGAGCGCGGGGCGGTGGCGCTGGTGGCCGTGCACGAGCCGGGCGGCCTGCGCCGCTACCGGGCCGCCCCCGACGGTACGGTGCGCAGCGAGTCCCCGGACGGCGGCTTCGCCGAGGCGTTCGCCACCCTGCCCCCCGACCTCCTCGCCGCCGCCGACCGGCAGAATCTGGACCTGCGGCACGTCTTCCTGAACTCCCAGGAGGAGGGCACCTTCGTCCGGCAGGTCGCGGTCGAGCTGGAGGCCCGGAACGCGCGCCCGGCCGCACCCGATGCCCCGGCCTGGCCGGCCGCCTC
>NZ_JBQQCB010000229.1:0-8793 GCF_052246675.1 Nonomuraea sp. KM90
TACGCGCCCTGCGCTGTCTCGGCGAACGCGGGTTCGCCCTGCTCAAAGGCCGCTGGCGGATCCTCCAGCACATCACCGCCAGCCCCAGCGCAATCGGCGACATCGCACGCGCCGCTCTTGTCCTCACACATTTCGAGCACAACTACCTACCGGCAATTCGCTGAGATCACGTCAATGAGAGCATGGTCGCCCCCGACCCACAACAAGACCCGCCACTACGCCAAGGCCGCTGGACTGCCCAATGGTGGGCGGCCACCTTCAGTATCATCACCAGCATCGCATCCGTGATCGCCGTCATCATCTCCTTGAGTGTCCTTGCGATCAGCAAGCAGCAACAGGCCGACGCGGTACAGCAGCGTGATGAAGATCAGAGAGAAAAGCAGCGAGCATTCGCCCAGCGGATCACCTACCAACGGGTATCCAAGGAGAGTGCACGCGAACCCCGCGTTCTCATACGGAATGCCAATGCCACCAGTGCGACAGTGATCATATATATTTCCGTTGGGCCGTGGTTAACAACGGCCGCACCCTTCGTGCTAAAGGCATGCAGTCAGACCACCTACCAGGTGAGGCGCACACCTGATAGTGATCTATCACTCAAAGGCGCCCTCATTGACATTCTTGTCCTCAACCCTATCGACAGAAAGTGGTGGACCGGTACGCTTAATGGGCAATTGAGCGCAGATCGGCCACAGACAAAATACCCGCGAACTTTGTTCGCGGCCGATCAGAATGGCGAGAAGTTCTCAGTTGTAACAACTTCCCGACTGGGATCACCGGCATTTCACTCCACGATGTTCGCCCAGTCGAGACTAGTCCGGTCATGCCATGCGCTTGAATGACCCACTTGTCGGTGATCAGTGCACTCCACCTTGTCTGCGCGATCACGGCCTCCCGAGAGCCAGACTGGGGGTATGGGACGAAGACGCCAGCGGCTCTCACCACCACGAGGCGCCACCCCAAACTCCTCCGCGCGCACCACTATGCGACTCGCTGCGCGCCCCCGGCCGCGTCGCCGGCTCCGAGACATCCGCTGGAATGTCCAATGGTGGGCCGCCCTACCGTCTGGCACGCTAGGCGCCTGTCCAATAACTGCGAAGAGACGTCCTTCCTATCGTTAAAACGTTCATGAACTCATTTGGCGAGCGGGTGTCAACCCCGCGAACGGTGATCAATGACCGCTACCTTTCACGCAGATCAGAGGATCACACGCAGCCAGGAGGATTGCATGAACAAAATAGGGAAATTCGCCGCAGTTCTGGCCATCTCAGCAAGTAGCGCAGTTATCGCCAGCAGCGGATCGCCAGCACTCGCAGACCCTCACCCG
Organism: Nonomuraea sp. KM90; assembly: GCF_052246675.1. Taxonomy (NCBI): domain Bacteria; kingdom Bacillati; phylum Actinomycetota; class Actinomycetes; order Streptosporangiales; family Streptosporangiaceae; genus Nonomuraea; species Nonomuraea sp. KM90. Next base: position 1,328 of record NZ_JBQQCB010000229.1, read on the forward strand.
ATCATCGATATTATCGACGACGTCGTCCCGAACGCGAACGTCCTCCCGAATCTCATCCCGAACCCGAACATAGCGCCTTCAGTGTTGTGCCTTCCCGGGGCGCGTAACGACAATTCCATCAAGGGCGACCACAACCAGGTAACCACCAGTCAAACCAACAACTGTACACAGAGCGCGCAGCAAACCACGCCGACACCTCCGCCGCCGTCAGACGGGGGTCTCACGGGCTACGAGATAGTTGCCTTTCCCTTCACTGTAGGCCCGGGTGCGGGGGGAGCCGGTGTCGCGACCTTCACCGTCGAGTGTCCTTCAGATAAGGTGCCAGTCCTTCACGGCTATGACTTCCCTCAGAATCCCGCAGGTCCGAGCACGCTCGTGGAACTCGCCGAGGCATACCCTTCGGACGCGGCGGGCGCGCCTTCAGTCACGCCCAACTCAGTCACCTTCCGTGTCGATAATGTCACTCGCGAGGATCAGAATGGAACACTCTACGTGGCCTGTGCCACTGCGCCATAGCACCAAATAACGCAAAAAAGGCCCCTCAAGAGTCACCTGGGGGCCTTTTTTGTTTTCCCACCCCAAGGAAACCGGGGCAAAACTTAATTCACTGGGCCGTTTCGCCAAGGCCCGTGAGGTACCGCCCGTGGGGGTGGAGCACGTATGACGGTGCCTGGAGGTGGGCAAGGACGTGGCGCCGGTGTATGCCTGCCTCGCCGCGTACGGCGGGTCGCATCGGGTGCTGGTGCGGCGCCGGGAGGGCGTGGCGTACGCGCCAGGCAAGGCTCGCAAGATCGCGGCCAAGCGATGACCCGGGCGGCGACGAGGCACGTGCCGCCCGAGCGGAAGCGGAACGTATTCGTAGGAGCCGCTCACATCAGGATGAGGAGCTGTCATGAGCTGCCCGGGCACGTCGATGACAGCTTGACAGCTTGATGGCACTCCAGGCTCCTCGCCAGGCGGGGTTGCGGGCCCTGCCTGGCGAGGAGCAACCCGGCGCTCCAGACGATCACCAGCAAGGGCGTCGAGCGCGCGCTGGACGGACGCCGACGAGCTCGTTGAGAGGACCGAGCAGGCCTCGACGCCTCGGGTCGTGGCTGAATACATGTCACTTTGACCATAGGACGTCACGGCTGATGTCTTTCAACCTCGTCGGCAGGCTGGCACGAAGAACGATCCGTGGATGCGCGGAGATGGCACAATGTGCTCGGGGCCGAGGGATTCGTCCTGCGTGCGCTGGCGCCATCCGTGCCGGCGAATCTCGGCGGTCTGCGCGTCCGGCCACCGGTTGCGGTCGGGGAGTTCCGGAACGCGGACATCCTCTTCGAGCCCGAGCTTGCCGGCAGCGGCATGGTCGATCTGGTCGTGGGTTCAAGAGGCGATTCGGACAGGATTTCTATCCGATCGCTGAGTGGATCACCAACAGCACGGTCTTTCTCGGGCCGGGTTCGGCTGAGGCGCCCTCGGGCGGCTCAGCGAGCGCTCTGACCGGGTCACTCACCACGGGCTTCTCAGGGTGTGCTCGGTTGACGTCGATGCGGCGGTGCCACCGAATTGTCGCGGTGGGACCGCTGGTGTACATGTGCAGGAAAGACTGCGGATGATGACCGACCACAGCAGCCTGGCCATCAGCAGTTCGATGGCACGCTGTCGTTGCTCTCGGCATGGAGAAGCAGCTCGGGCTCGTTGAGGGTCATATGCTCGGATAAAGATAAAACCGTCCGAACGTAGGCTGAGCCGCTGGACCGGAGTGGACTTAACGTAGCGGTTCGCTTTCCGATATCCCCAAGGGGCCTTGAGTTCAGGGCACCTTGTTGAGCCATCGATCTTCCGGCCGAAGTGCCGGCTGAATGGCCGGGGCCGGCCAGTGACGGTCCGGATTGCCCGCATATCGCAATCCTCCAGATGAAAGTGATCGACGGCTCATCCACCAGCGCCCCGCCGTACGCGCCTCGTCCGCGCCGAGGAAGAGCATGGGCCGGTTGTTGTATCCCAAACGCCCCGATCAGGGCAATGGCAGACTGTGACCATGCGGCTACCTCGAGCGAAATACTTCAACACCACGGGCCCGTGCAGCCCTCAGCATCACTACATGCTGCCCCCCACGCAGCGGCTCCCGCAGGCGCGCGTGCTCATCGAGATGGACCGCTACTTCGTGCTGCACGCGCCCCGGCAGACCGGGAAGACGACCGCGCTGCACACCCTGGCCTCCGAACTGACCGCCGGAGGCGACATCGCCGCCCTGACGTTCTCCTGTGAGCGCGCCAAGGCGGCCGGCGACGACTACGCCGCCGCGGAGTCGCTCCTGCTGGACTCCCTCCGCGAAGCCGCCGCACGATCGGGCTGGCCGGAGGAGTTGCTGCCGCCGGAGCCCTGGCCGCAGGTCACGCCGGGCAGCAGGTTCGGCTCGGCGCTGAGCGAGTGGTGCCGCCGCTGCCCGCGCCGGGTGGTGCTTCTTCTCGACGAGATCGACGCCCTGCAGGGCAACAGCATGGTCAGCATCCTCAGCCAGCTCCGCGACGGTCACAACGCGCGGCATCAGGGCCGTCCGTTCCCCGCGTCCGTGGTGCTGTGCGGGCTGCGCAACCTGCGTGACTACAAGGTCGCCTCCGGCGGCGACGCCGACCGGGTGAACCCCGCCAGCCCGTTCAACATCATCGCCGAGTCGCTGCGCCTGGGTGATTTCACCGCTGACGAGATCGCCGAGCTTTACGGCCTGCACACCCAGGCGACCGGCCAGGAGTTCACCAAGGACGCGGTGGACCGGGTCTTCGAGCTGACACAGGGACAGCCGTGGCTGGTCAACGCCCTCGCCTATGAGATCACCTTCCGGATGCGGATGGCTGACGCCATCACGGCCGGGCAGGTGGAGGGGGCCAAGGAGCGGTTGATCCGGGCACGAGCCACTCATCTGGACTCCCTGGTGGCCCGGCTGCACGAGCCCCGGGTCAAGCGGGTGATGGAGCCCGTGGTGGCCGGGACTTTCCCTGACATCGACCTCACCTTCTCCGACGACCTGTCCTACGTTCACGATCTCGGCCTCATCAAGCAGGAGCCTCCGCTGGAGGTGGCGAACCCCATCTACCGGGAGGTCATCCTGCGGGTGCTGGGCGCCCCGTCGGAACAGCATGTGATGGCTGATCCGCACAGCTTCGTGCTGCCGGACGGCCGTTTCGACCTGCCGCGCCTGCTGCGGGAGTTCGTCGTGTTCTGGCGCGAGCACGGCGAGGTGCTCATCCGGCAGGATGGCTACCACGAGGCCGCCTGCCAGATCATTCTCATGGCCTTCCTGCACCGGCTGGTCAACGGCGGCGGCCAGCTCGACCGGGAGTACGCCGCGGGCACCAAGCGCCTGGACGTGCTGGTCCGCTGGTCCTATACCGGCCCCGAAGGGGAGCGGCTGATACAGCGTGAGGCGATGGAGCTGAAGGTCTGGCGAGCGAGCGAGAACGACCCGATGCCCGACGGTCTCGCACAGCTTGACCGGTATCTGGACCGGCTCACCCTTTCCACCGGCGTGCTGGTGATCTTCGACCGGCGTCCCGAGGCTCCACCCTGGAAGGAACGAGGTGGTTTCGAGCAGGCGACCACACCGTCCGGCCGCCAGGTCACCGTTCTGCGCGTGTGACGGGCGATTGTCCGGCCTCCGTCGGCTCCGTGAAGGAGGTTGGTCGTCCAGGATCGGCAGCCGGCGGTTGTCGTTTCTGTACAAGACTCGGGCATACGGGCCGGACTAATGTCGCGGACAAGCCCGATGACTAAGGAGCGAACACGATGGCCAAGATCATTTCGAGTTTCTTCATCTCCGTGGACGGCGTGGTCGAGTCCCCGGACCAGTGGCACTTCCCGTACTGGAACGACGAGATGGGTGCCGTGGTCCAGGCCGGCATGCAGAGCGCGGCGGGGTTCCTGATGGGCCGCAAGCTGTACGAGGAGTGGTCCTCGTACTGGACGACCACCGACGCCGACCCGGAAATCGCCGCGACTTTCAACAGCGCCCGCAAGTACGTGGTGTCGAACTCCCTGGAGAAGGCCGAGTGGAGCAACACCACCCTGATCCGCGGTGACGTCGCGGCCGAGCTGACCGAGCTGAAGAAGCAGCTCGACGGCGACCTGCAGATGTCCGGCTCCGCCACGACCGTACGCTGGCTGCTGGCCAACGGCCTGCTGGACGAGCTGAACCTGCTCGTCCACCCGATCGTCGTCGGCCACGGCCAGCGGCTGTTCGAGGACACCCCGACCCACCCGCTGAAGCTGGTCAAGTCGGACACCTTCGAGACCGGCGTGCTCAGCCTGACCTACGTTCCGGCCGCCGGCTGAGACGCGCGGGTGCGACGGGGCCTGGAGCTCGGGTCCCGGCGGGGCGGCGGGGTACGGGGGCGCGCTCGGCGTACGAGATGATCGTCAGTGGAGGGCGGTGTGGGCGGCTTCGGCGCGCAGGCCGTCCACGAAGAAGGCCAGGCAGCGCCGCCACGTCTCCGGAGCCGTCTCCATCGACTCCCTGATGACCTGGGACATCGCCCACACCAGCGTGACCAGGTCCTGGGACCCGAAGTCGGCGCGCAGCCGGCCGCTGGCCTGAGCTCGCTCGATGATGCGTTCGGCCTGCTGGAAGCCCCCGTGGCAGGCCTGGCTCACGTCGGTGGACAGGGAGAAGCTCTGAACGAGGGCGTCGTTGAGGCTGTGGTCCTCGGCCTGCAGGGCGAAGAGCCCTTCGAGGAAGCCGGCGAACCCGTTCCAGGGATCGGGGTCTGCCAGGGCCGCCGCGCTGATCTCGTCGAGGGCGGCCAGCCGCTGGGGGAGGATCGCGGCGAGGAGCGCCTCGCGCGTCGGGAAGTGGTTGTAGAGGGTGCCGATGCTGACCCCGGCCCGGCGGGCGATGTGGTCGAGGGGGGCGTCGAGGCCGCGTTCGGCGAACACCTGAGTGGCCGCGACCAGCAGTTTGTCGCGGTTGCGCGCGGCATCAGACCGCAGCGGCTTGGGTCCGGCTGCCATGTGCCCATCATACGAAATCGAGGATGCCCTCAAGTTCGTGGTACGGTCTGCGTCATAAGTTGAGGGTGTCCTCGATTTCTGACGCGAAAGGCACAGCCATGTCCGGAACAGCGCGCAAGACCGCCGTCGTCATCGGTGCCGGGCCGGGGCTCGGCATGTCCGTCGCCCACCGGTTCGGCCGCGAGGGGTACGCCGTGGCCCTGGTCTCCCGTACGGACGCCCGGCACGCCGCCTACGTGGCGTCCCTGGCCGGGGCGGGGATCGACGCCGCGTCCTTCGTCGCCGACGTACGCGACCGCGACCGCGCGGCGTCCGCCCTGGACGCGATCGCCGAACGGTTCGGGACGATCGACGTCCTCTATTACGGCCCGGGTGCCGCCGACCTGGGCTCCCCGCCGAAGCCCATCACCGAGTCCGCCTCCGAGGACGTCCGGGAGGCGATGGAGATCGTCTATCCGGCCGTCGACCTGGTCGGCAAGGTGCTGCCCGGCATGGTCGGCAGGGGTGAGGGCGGGCTGGTGTTCGCGGGCGGGCTCAGCGCCGTCATGCCGATGCCGGCCCTCGGCAGCCTCGCCGTCTCCTCGGCGGCCCTGCGCAACTACGCCCTGACGCTCAACGCCGCGCTGGCCGAGCAGGGCGTCTACGCCGGGAGCCTCATCATCGGCGGACTGGTCGAACGGGGCGACATCCACCAGCTGGTGACGTCGCAGCCGGATCGGTTCGGCGACGTGGGCGGCAGGACCCTGGACCCTGACGTGATCGCCGACACCGCCTGGGAGCTGTACACCAAGCGCGACCGCCCCGAGGTGACGTTCAGCGCCTTCGGGTGAGCGCGGGCGCCGGTCGGTCCGCCATCGACGCGACGCCCGGTTCCCGTCGTTCGTCCCCCTGATCGGTGCCGCCGGTCACGAACCCGGCGTGCCCGTCGCCTTCTCGGCCGAATGGAGCTCGCTGAACAGCCTGAGCCGCACCGTTCCCGGCCGGCGCCACCACGTGGACGGCAGGAGCAGGGCCTTGGAGGGGAACTCCGTCTCCAGGACGATCTTCACGTACGGATGCTCGCCCGGGATCTCGGCGCACACGACGGACACGGCGCTGGACACCTCCTGCTCTCCGAGCCGCAGCGTCGCCGGCTCGCCGAGCTCGAGGTTCGCCGACTCCCACACCAGCACCGGCGGGACGGCACGGCGCGACGACAGCGGCAGGCGCAGCGAGAACCCCGCCAGCCCGCCGCTCGGACGCAGGAAGAACGAGCCGATGACTTCGGGAACCTTGTCCAGGAGCCGCAGCTTTCGCGGCGTGTCCATGGTCAGCGTCGCCTCGGTGACGTTCATGGCGATCCGCCATGCATCGGGGTCGGTGTAGGAGAAGGCCATCAGAAACACCCCCTGTGCGGTACGGGCACTTCGCCCGCTTACCACTCATGACTAAATAGGGCGGTCAAATGTGACGATTTCCCGCCTAGCCGGTGTGGTGTGATGCCCCACACAATGCCCCCGGTCGAGTGTGTGATCGGTCACCGGCGCGCCTCCCCTCCCGCTGGTGCGCGTGGGGGGAGGCGCTCGACCTGCTTCCCGGCACCGGGGTCTGACCTCGGCCTCCTCGCGACGCCGGCCACCGCACCCGCGACCCGATTTCGCCTCCGTCCGCCCGGATGGATCAGGCGATCACCGGGTCGCCGAGGCGGAGCCGGCCCGCGTTCTTGGGCACCAGGCGGATGCCGAACCAGGTCTTGCCGTCCCAGCGGCGGTGCTTCGCCAGCGTACGGATCGGCTCCTTGCCCTTGACCAGGGTCACCGGGTCGATGGTGGTGACCGCGCACCGGTCGCACAGCTCGGAGACCCGGAAGTCGATCTCGCCGATCCGGACCTCGGTCCAGGAGTCCTCGGCGTACGGCTCGACGTCGTCGATCACCACGTTGGGCCGGAACCGTGCCATGTCGAGCGGGCCGTCCCCGCCGATCTGCCCATCCAGAACACGGAGCGACGCGGCCGAGGTCAGCAGCAGCGGCGCGTCCCACGCGAAGCTGACCACCTCACCCGGCAGCCCGCCGTGGGAGGGATCGATCGTACGGCGGCCCGGATCGTCCAGCCAGACGAGCCGGGCGGGCCGCCCCAGGAGCCGGGTGAACCAGTCGTGCGCGTCGCCGCCGGCGTCGATCGCCCGGTCCAGCCCGGTGAACCCCACGGGCACCGCCTCCCCGGCCGCCGGGGGGACATGGAGGCCGGGCATGCCGGAGGCGGACAGCAGCAGACCGCCGTCATCCGCGTTCCGCGCCCGTACGGAGGCCATCCGCGGATACTCGCCGAGCCAGAGATTGTCACCCGCCTCGTCGACCACCGCCCACCGCCGATCCCCGGCCAGCCCCCAACGCTCGACGGCCGCCTCGGGGACGGGCGACCCGGCACCTGATTTGAGCGGATAAATCCAGATGCCGACCAGACGCATGATCGAATGCTAAAGCCCACCCCACC
>NZ_JBQQCB010000230.1:0-8616 GCF_052246675.1 Nonomuraea sp. KM90
GCGCCTGGGCCGCCGCGCACAAGGTCGAGCTGTGCTTCACCCCGACCAGCGCCTCCTGGGCCAACCCGATCGAAGCGCAGTTCGGACCGCTGCGCACCTTCGTGATGAGCAACTCCGACCATCCCAATCACACGGTGCAGACCCGAAAGCTCCAGGCCTACCTGCGCTGGCGCAACGCCAACGCCCGCCACCCCGACGTCCTGGCCTCCCAACGCCGCGAACGCGCACGCATCCGCAGCGAAAAACAGCGCCGCTGGGGACGACCAGCCGCCCAAGCCGCATGATCAACCACCACTCCGGTGAACGTTCGTGGCCACCCCACTAGGTGGTTCGTTGAGTCCCGTCATCTCAGGAGGGTGCGCCAGCGCTCGGCCGATTCCATGACGTCCAGGCTGACGCGTTCCAGGTACGCCGCCGTCTTGGCCAGCCGTTGCCCTACGGGGCTGTCGAGCCCGTAGGTCTCGGCCGCCGCCATCGTGGCCCGCGCCGACTCGAGTGTCTGCCGCTCGCTGGTCATGATCGCGTTGTACCAGGCGTCGTCGTCGACCACGTAGATGTCGCGACGCCGCCGCGGATCGCGCTCGCGCCGGACGAACCCCTGCTGGGCCAGGAAGTTCACGGCTACGGAGATGGAGGCCGGGCTGACGTTCAGCCTACGGGTCAGCTCGGCGGCGGTGCGCCTGCCGTCCTCGGACAGCGTCAGGTCGAGGTGCACCTGCGCGGCGATCCTTGGCATCCCCGCCCTGAGCGCCCTTTCGAGGAACTCCTCCTCCATCGCGCTGCCCGGTGGCGTGTCCGCGCGAGGGGGTACCGGTGTGCCGCGCCGGGCCCGCTGGATGGTCGCCTGGTGTGCCTGCTGGGGTCGGTAGTCGGTGGGGCCGCCGTTGCGTGTGATCTCCCGAGTGATCGTCGAGGTGGGCCGGTCGAGTCGCCTGGCGATCTCACCGTAGGAGAGCTTGTCGGCGAGTCCGGCCGCGATGCGCTCGCGGTCCTGCTGGGTCAGTCGTGCTCCTGGCATGCCACCAGTGTTGTCTTCGCCGTCAGCCATTGCAACACAGTCTTGCATTCGAGCTCAGCGTCATTGCTCCGATTTGTGGCTGTTCACCTGGGGAGACGCATTTCTGCGATTGACGTGATTCTGAATGCAACATAGCTTTCGAGTTGCACAAAACACATACTATCGCGAAACGAGGATCGGCCATGAGTGAATCCCTTCCCACCGCCAAGAACACCAGGGCCCGGACGCCGAGGGCGTTCCGGCGAGTGGCGGTCACGGCGCTGGCGGCCGCGCTGCTGGCCGGGGCGGCCGCACCCGCTTTGGCCACCGCGGACGGCAAGGCTACGCCGAAGGCCGCTGCCGGACAGGACCGCCCGGAGTTGCAGAAGGCCATCCAGGCGATCGCCGATGCCGGTTTCCTCGGCGTGCAGGCGCGCGTGAACGATGAGCGGGGCGAGTGGGTCGGCAGCGCCGGGCAGCGCAAGCTGGGTGCGAACGCGAAGCCGCCGGCGAACGGGCGGTTCCGGATCGGCAGCAGCACCAAGCCCTTCGTCGCGACCCTGGTGCTGCAACTGGTGGCCGACGGCAAGATCGGGCTGGACGCCCCGGTGGCCGACTACCTGCCCGCGTTCAAGCTGGACCGGCGGATCAACGTGCGGATGCTGCTGCAGCACACCAGCGGGTTGTACGCCTACACCGGCGAGTTTCGCCCTGACGGGTCGGTCGAGCCGGGGATCCCCGCGGGAGGCAAGGAGTGGGCGGACGCCCGGTTCAAGACCTATCAGCCGGAGGAGCTGGTGCGGTTCGGGTTGTCCAGGCCGGCGCGGTTCGAGCCGGGGACGAGCTGGAGCTACTCCAACACCAACTACACGCTGGCCCAGCTGCTGATCGAGAAGGTCACCGGCCACTCGATCGCCGAGGAGATGAAGCGGCGGATCCTGGGCCCGCTCAAGCTGCGAGGCACTGTGCTGCCGGGCGCCTCGCCGGAGCTCCCCCAGCCGCACCCCCACGGCTACTTCCGCTACCAGGACGCCGCCGGCCAGTGGAAGGTGATCGACGTCACCCGCCAGAACCCCTCCATGACGGCCGCCGCCGGTGACATGATCTCGACCACCAAGGATCTCCAGACGTTCTTCTCCGCGCTGAACGGCGGCAAGCTCGTGCCGGCCAACCTGCTGGCCGAGATGCGCAAGCCGCACCCCAAGAGTGCCACCCCCTTCGGCAACTACGGCCTCGGAATATACGTGCAGGACATGGGCCCGAACTGCGGCACCGTCCTCCATCACAGCGGCGCCACCGCGGGGGGCTACGTGTCGGTGCTGTACGGCACGCCTGACGGCAAGAAGACCCTGACCGCCTCGATCACCTTCGGCGACGCCGCACCCGACCTGGACCAGGCGTTCCCGGAGGCGCGGGACAACCTGCTCAAGCAGGTTTTCTGCGACGGGCAGGCCGGGTCAGCCAACGAGGCCAAGCCGGCTCAGTAGACGGGGCCGAGCACCTTGGACCCGCGTACACCTTGAAGTAGACCCCTGCGGTCGTGCACCAGGTAGAGCGCGAAATGGGCCACGCCGAGCTCATTGAGCGCGGCGTGGCCGGTCCACGAGGTGCGGACACCGAGCCGAGCAGGCACAACCGGTCGACAAACCCGTGAAAGACGAAGCCGGCCAAGGGGATGCTCGGCCATGGTGTGCGTCGTCGTAGCCCAAGCGGCTGGCGCGCCGGCCGGACAACCCGGGCAGACCGAACAACGGATCACGGCGGCTTTCTCCGCCTCGTGAGGGCCTACCACGGCCGCCTAAGCCGCACCCTCAGACGGCCCGCGGTGCAGAACCCGGGCCCGGTACGCCCGCACTCAACCCGGGGTTGAGGAACCCAGGAGCAGCGGTTGGCGCTGAGAATGATCTTGAGTGGAATGTGACGTCCGGCTTCGGCCTGTGATCGCTCTACCTGAAGCCTTCTGGACCGTGGATGATGCGGTGGATGGTGGAGCGTCCGACGCTGTACTCGGTGGCCAAATCGGCCAGGGACACCTCGCCCTCGGCGTAGCGTCGGCGGATGGAGCGTCGGGCGGGTTCGGGGAGTTTGGGTTGCTTGCCTTTGAGCTTGCCGTTCTTCTTGGCCAGGGCCATGCCTTCGCGGGTGCGCATGTGCCCGAGGTTGGCCTCGAACTCGGCGACCATGGCGAGGGTTTGCAGGAACAGTCGGCCGAACGGGTCGGTCCAGTCGTAGACGTTAGCGCCCAGGCCGAACAGGACCCCGCGGTCGGACAAGTCGCTGAGGATCTGGTTGGCCTCGGCCATGCTTGTAGCCCGGGGGCACGCGGACGCCCGCACCCTCGGGGTCCGTTTAAGGCCCTCCGGCGCAGACAGGCCCGGGAACATGGACGGAAGTCGCCGAGGCTGGCCATGGGACTTCGCTGGGTGGAGTGGAGGTGGATGGCGCTAAGGAGGCACTATGGATCTTGATATGGCGTGGGATGCTTTATGCCATGACCGCAGCCAACAGAGAGCCGCAGCCGAACAAGCCGGAGCCGCTAGACAAGTTGAGTTGGTTCGACCTGGTTGAACTGTCCAAACCCCGCACAGGACTCCGGCATGTGGGAACCGTCGCTGTTGGCGGCGGCGTGTTACTTGCTCTAATACAGGTAAATGACGGCTTGAACGATCAAACCCAGGTGCTGATCTTCATGGGAATCGCCGTAGTCGGTGCGCTGCTCCGGATTGAAGCTGCCATCCGCGACCGATCCCGACACTGACACGGGCCCCCATGCCTACGGCAGGTAGCCGTACCAGGTCCGCAACGATCGTCAGCGCCGAGTCGAACGTGGTCCACGTGTTCCACGGCTGGACGGACTCCGCTCCCTGACCCGGACAGAACGATGAGATGAGCAACAGGGCACGGTGAGGCCCTGATGCCCATCACCCCGAAGGGTGCTCTCACGCAACAGCCTCGCCGACTTCTACGAGGCCACGCCGACCACGACAAATAGCGATCCCGGGTTGCGTCCGCGGAAGTGGTGTACGAGTTTGACCTGGTCAGGGGTGTGTCCAGGTTTTCGGCTCTGGCCCACTTTCGGTGGTCACGGAACGTGATAGCTCGTGTCGGTCGATGGTTATCTCGGCGTGTTGTGTCAGCGTGACGCCGGTGTGACTTAAAGGATCTTCCAGGGCTGCTGTTCCCACAGATGGCCGACCTGGTCATCGGCAGCGTTCAAGCCGAGGTCGGAGCTGGGGCCGGGGCAATCGTGGTGCATGTCGCGTCCCGGGGAACGCCGATAGCGTGGCCTGACTGCGGGGGCAGTCGGACGGGTGCACGGCTACGTGGATCGACAGCTGGCCGACCTTCCTGTTGGCGGGCAGCGAGTGCTGGTGCGGCTACGGTTTCGGCGGCTGAGGTGCCCGACGGTCGGGTGCGCGCGGCAGACGTTCCGGGAGCCGCTGCCTGGGCTGGCCGAGCCGTATCAGCGCCGCACGATCGCCTTGACCACGCAGGTGGGGCGGTGGTGCGGGAGCTGGCCGGGCGGGCGGGATCTCGGCTGCTGGACGTGCTGGGAGTCAGGATGTCGCGGCAGAGCGCCGTCCGGTCGTTGCTGCGCCTGCCCCTGCCGGTCCGTCCGGTGCCGGAGGTGATCGGGGTGGACGACTTCGCACTGCGCAAACGACACCGCTACGCCACCGTGATCATCGACGCGGTGACGCGGGAGCGGATCGATGTGCTCGCCGATCGTCAGGCCGACACCTTGGAGGCGTGGCTGCGTGCCCACCCCGGGGTGCGGATGGTGTGCCGGGACAGCAGCGGCGCCTATGCCGAGGCGATCCGTCGCGCTCTGCCGGATACGGTGCAGGTCGGTGATCGCTGGCATATCTGGCACAACCTGGCCGAAGCCGTGGTCAAGGAGGTTGCCGCGCACTCGATCTGCTGGGGCAAGACCGGCCCGCCGCCGAAAGAAGGGGTGCGAGCAGCCACCACACGCGAGCGCTGGCGGCAGGTGCATGCCATGCTCAGCCAGGGTGTCGGACTGCTGGAATGCGCCCGCCGCCTGGGCTTGGCGCTCAACACCGTCAAGCGCTACGCCCGGGTCAACGAACCCGAACGGCTGGTACGCGTGCCGAAGTACCGGCCCACGCTCGTCGACCCGTTCCGCGACCATCTGCGCCAACGCCGGGCCGAGGATCCCGCCGTCCCGGTCCAGCAACTCCTCGTCGAGATCAAGAAACTCGGCTACACCGGCAGTCAGAACCTGCTCTACCGATACATCAACCAAGGCCGCGTCGAATGCGACCGGCCCGCGATCTCACCCAAGCGTCTGGCCAGCCTTCTTCTTACCGAACCGAGCAAGCTCACCGGCCACCACGCCGAGCGGTTGGACGCCGCCATCACCGCCTGCCACGAGATGACCATGCTCGCCGGACTCGTCCGTGACTTCGCCGCTCTCCTCGACCCCAAGCAGGGCAACGACCAGCGACTGACCGACTGGATCGAACAAGCGCGTCAGGTGGACCTGCCCCAGCCCCACCTGCATGCCTTCACCCGCGGGCTGGACTACGACCGGGCCGCCGTCAACGCCGCCCTCACTCTCCCGTTCCACAACGGCGGCACCGAAGGCGTCAACACCAAAACGAAAATGATCAAAAGGCAGATGTACGGGCGCGCCGGCTTCGCACTCCTCCGTCATCGCATCCTGCTCGGCTAAACCACTTTCCGTCACCACCGAAAGTGGGCCAGAGCCGAAAACCGTACAGTCCCCAATGCAGGGAGTAACTCTTCAACACATCCCGGAACGCACTCCGCAAACGATCAACTACCAGGTCGTTCCACGTCCCAAGATCAGCGACAGAGCCGGTAAACGTGCAGAGGTGAGCGGTGTGTCCGCAGCTGCGGTTGCGTGCTTGGTGACGAGCCGCTCGACGGCGTCACGGGAGAGCCGTCCGCCTGCCCGGGTTGGAAAGAGCGGCATGCCGGGTCCGGGTCCGAGTTCGGCGAGCCAGGTTTTCAGCACCCTGACAACCTGGCTGGTCAGCGGGGTTGCCCTGTCTTTGCGTCCCTTGCCGTGGCAGCGGACGTGCGGGCCGGCGCCCAGGTGCGTGTCCTGGCAGGTGAGTGTGGTGAGCTCCGATACCCGCAGGCCGGTCTGGACGGCGAGCAGGAGCAGGGCTTGGTCGCGGCGGCCGTGCCAGGTCTTGCGGTCGGGGGCAGCGAGCAGGGCGTCGGTTTCCCCGGGGGTGAGGTAGCTGACGATGGCGCGCTCGCGCCGGCGGGGCGGGATGGCCAGGACCTGGCTGATCACGGCGGCGTGCTCGGGTGCCCGCGGGGCCGCATAGCTGAACAGCGAGTGGATCGCGGCCAGCCGGGCGTTGCGGGTGGCAGTGCCGTTCCCCCGGTCATCCTCCAGGTGCTGCAGGAACGCGCCGATCAGTGTGGTGTCAAGATCGGCAAGGCTGAGCTTGCTGGGTGCCTTCCCGGTCTTGGCCTGCGCGAAGGACAGCAGGAGCCGGCACGTGTCGCGGTAGGCCGCGACCGTGTTCGGGCTGGCCTTCTTCTGCCGGGCCAGCCGGTCGGTGAAGAAGCCCTGCAGGATGGGGGCAAGGTCGCTCATCGGGCCACCTGCCCGTCCGCCTGCTCGAGCCTGCCTGCGGCCAGGGCGAGGATCTCGGGGACGGCCTGGAGATACCAGTAGGTCGACTTCGGGTCGACATGGCCGAGCCAGGTGGACAGCAGCGGGAGCCGGGCCTGCACGTTCCCGCCGTCGCGATACCAGTCCAGCATCGTCGCGACGGTGAACGTATGCCTCAGGTCGTGCAGCTGGGGAGCACGCCGGCCGGGCGGCGCCTGGATGCCCGCCGCGGCGATCAGCACGGCGAAGGTGTGCTGGATGTTGTGCCCGTCCAGCGGCCCGCCGCGGCTGTTGAGGAGGAATGTGTCCCCCTTCGGCTCCGGGAACAGCCGGTCGCGGGCCTGCTCATAGGCGCGCAGCGCGGCGACTGCGGTCGGGTGCAGGAACGCCAGCCGGGATTTGCCGAACTTGGAGTCGGCGATCACGAGCGTCCCGGCCTGCAGGTCCACGTCGTCCCGTTCGAGGCGGCACGCCTCGCCTTGGCGCATGCCGGTCACGGCCAGCAGCCCGATCAGTGTCTTCCAGGTCGCCGCCCGCAGCGCCGGCGGGAGAGCGCCGGCCGCGCTCATGAGCGCGGCGACCTCCTTTGGGGAGTAGAGATAGGGCGGGATCCGCCGGTAACGGCGTGACAGCACGTCGGTGGGTGGGACGTCGGTGGCTGGGTCCAGCGCCTGCAGGTGCCGGGCGAAGATCCGCACGACGTCGAGCCGCCGGGCCTGGTAGACCTCGTCGCCGCTGCCCCGCGTGGTCTGGGTCGCCCACTCGATCGTCAGGTCGGCTGTCACGTGATCGGCGGAGCGCTCCTCGCAGAACCGGACGAAGCTCATCAGGTGCCGGCCCTGCGTGGTGAGCTTGAAGCCGAGCGCGCGGCGCATCGCCAGGTACTCCTCGGCCCTGGCCCGCAGCGCGCTCACCGGCCGGCCCCGGGCCACGGTCGCGCCAGCGGGCGCAGCGCGTCCTGGTCGACCTTGGCATAGAGCGAGGTGGACAGCTGGCTGCGGTGCCGCAGCACTTGCCCGACCTCGGGCAGTGATGCGCCGGCGCGCAGCATCTCGGTCGCAAGCGCGTGACGGAGCCGGTGCGCGCCACGGCGTTCGAGCCCGGCCCGGTCGCAGGCCCGGCCCATGACAGCGCGGACCGCCTCCGGCGTCAGCTGCCGGTAAGGCCGCCGTACTGTCACGAACACCGCCCGCGACTCGCAGGCGGGACGGCCGCCGGACAGCCAGGCGGCCAGCGCCTTCCCGGCCGGGACCGGCAGGGGAAGCCGCTCAATGCGGCTGCCCTTTCCCGTGACCGCGATCTCGCCGGCCCGCCAGTCGATGTCGCCGAGTTGCAGGGCGGCGGCCTCGGCACCGCGCAGCCCGAGCCGGGCCAGCAGCGACAGGACCGCGTAATCGCGCAGGCCAGTCGCCGTGTTCCGGTCGCAGCCCGCCAGTAACAGCTCGATCTCGGCCGCCGGCGGCCCCCGAGGCAGCGCGGACAGCCGCCATGACGCGACCGCCGGGACCGCCCCGGCAAGCGGAACGGCAGTCCGCCCGGTCACGTGCGCGAACCGCAAGAACGCCCGCAGCGAGGTCACCATCGCCTTCGCCGACCAGGTGTTGCGGTCCCGGGAGTAGTCCACCATGAACGCGGTGACTTTGGCCGCGTCCAGATCGCTCACCGCTTCCGGCCCGCCTACCGCGGCCAGGCGGAACCTGTCAATTTGATCAAGGCAGGTGAGCTGGACTAATTCTGTGTCGAGTTCTCTGTGGTGACCTCTTGGACGGCGTTCTTGGGCTTGTTGATCCACGCTGGGCCGGGTAGGTCAGGCGGGACGGGAGTGCCGCCGCTGGCGAACCGCTCGGGATGGGCGCTCTGAGCGGCCGTCAAGACAGCGGCGCGCCGGTCGCGGATGGTGGCGGCGCGGCCGTAGTGCACGTCCACCGGATGGTGGTAGCCGATCCCCGAGTGGTAGTGGTCGTGGTTGTACCAGGCGTAAAAGCGCTGGCAGAAGGCGCGG
>NZ_JBQQCB010000231.1:0-8600 GCF_052246675.1 Nonomuraea sp. KM90
CAGCACAGTACCGCCCCCGCCACCACGCCCGGCATGACGAGCGGCAGCGTCACCCGCCGGAACACGGTCCACCGCGAGGCGCCCAGCGTGGCCGCGGCCTCCTCGAACCGCTGGTCGGCGGCGCGCAGCGCGCCCTCCACGCTGATCACCAGGAACGGCATCGCGACGAACGCCTCGGCGACGATCACACCCGCCGTGGTGAACGGCAACGTGATGCCGAACGTGGCCTCCAGCCACTGCCCGGCAAGCCCGCGCCGCCCCAGCACCAGCAGCAGCGCGACCCCGCCGACCACCGGTGGCAGCACCAGCGGAACCGTGACCAGGGCCCGGACCAGCCGCCGCCCGGGAAACGACACCCTGGCCAGCAGCCAGGCCAGCGGCACCCCGAGCAGCAGGCACACGGCGGTGGCGACGGTGGCGCACACCAGCGACAGCCGCAACGCCTCCAGCACCTGCGGCTCGGCCAGCCGCCGCAGCAGCGTGGCCCAGGGGGCGCGGATCAGCAGCCCGGCCAGCGGCAGCACGAGGAAGACCAGCCCCACCACGGCGGGCAGCACCAGCATCCACGGCAGCCGCCCGGAGACCTCGCGGCCCGCGGCCGGCCGGCCGCGCCCGCGCGGCGGTTCGGGCAGATCGACCTGTTCCTGCATGGAAGAGCTCATCAGTGATCAGGGCGCCTCGAAGCCGGCTCTGGTCAGCACGTCCCTGCCCTGCGGCGACAGCACCAGATCGACGAACCGCCGGGCCAGCTCACCGGCCGGAGCGTCGGTGAGGGCGACGATCGGATAGTCGTTGACCGCCTGGTCGGCCTGCGGGAAGGCGATCCCGGTCACCTTGCCGGCCGCGGCGATCACGTCGGTCCGGTAGACCAGCGCCGCGTCCACCTCGCCCAGCTCGACCTTGGTCAGCGTGGCCTTGACGTCCTGCTCCAGGGTGACCGGGGTGACCTTGAGCCCGGCCGCGTCCAGCGCCTTGACCGCCGCGGCGCCGCACGGCACCTGCTCGGCGCACAACGCCACCTTCACCTTGCGGTCGGCCAGGTCCTTCAGCTCGTCCACCCGGGCCGGGTTGTCCTTCGGCACGACGATCTGCAGCTTGTTGCGCACGAACGTGACCGGCGAACCGGCCATCGACGCGTCGGTGACGGTCTTCATCGTGGCCGGGCTGGCCGCGGCGAACACATCCGCCGGTGCCCCCTGGGTGATCTGCTGCGCCAGCGTCGAGCTGGAGCCGAAGTTGAACCTCACCGTCGTACCCGGGTGCGCGGCTTCGAAGGTCCTGCCGAGCTCGGTGAACGTCCCGGTCAGCGAGGCCGCCGCGAACACGGTGAGCTCCTCGGCGCCGCCGGAGGCGGCCGGAGCCGGGTCAGAGGCGGAGGTCGCGGCCGGCCCGCCGGAGCCGCAACCGGACAGGCCCGCGAGCGCGAGCGCGACGGGCAGGGCGATCGCCCATCGGGTAAGACGCCTGAACGCCAAAGAGGGGCTCCTCACACGTGACTGGTCACGCGCTCGTGACCGGGAATCTCCACGACGACGTTGGTGGACTTGATCACCGCGACCGCCACCACTCCCGCCTCCAGGCCCAGCTCGTCGGCGGCCTGGCGGCTCATCAGCGACACCACCCGGAACGGCCCCGCGGCGATCTCCACCTGCGCCATCACGGCGTCGCGGATCACCTCGGTCACGATTCCGCGAAAGCGGTTACGGGCCGAGGACCGGCCACCGTCGTCGCTCTCCTCGACCTGCGAGCGGGCGAACGCGGCCAGGTCGGCGCCGTTGATCCGCCGGTGGCCGTGCTCGTCGCGCTCGGCTTCCAGCCGGCCCGCGTCCACCCACCGGCGGACGGTGTCGGAGCTGACCCCGAGCAGCGCCGCGGCCTCGCTGATCCGGAACGTACTCACAAGTCCCCACCATACTCCCGCACATTCCACCCTGAACACCGGCCTTCGGCCGCAGCAGCGGCACTCGCCACGGTTCTTCCCTGGCATCCGCGAGATCGGGAGCGCCGCGCGGCCAGGTCGTCGCCGCCCCGCTGGGGGTGCGAACCGTCGACCTGGCCTGACCGCCCGCCGCGAGGCGGCTCCGTCATGGTGATCACTCCTGGTCGGTCCTCCCGGGCCGGCGCGCCGCCGCCGGCGCCAGGGAGAGATTCCAGAAATCGGCGTAGCGGCCGCCGCGGCGCAGCAGCTCGTCGTGGCTGCCCTCCTCCGCGATCCGGCCCCCGTCGAGGAAGACGATGTGGTCGGCGCGCTGGACGGTCCGCAGCCGGTGCGCCACCATCACCACCGTCCGGCCCGCCATCAGGCGATCGATGCCCTCGTGGACGGCCGCCTCGTTCAGCGGGTCCAGCGCGGAGGTCACCTCGTCCAGCAGCACGATGGGCGCGTCCTTCAGCAGCGCCCGCGCGATCGAGACCCGCTGGCGCTCACCACCCGACAGCAGCGCGCCGCCCTCGCCCACCTTCGCCGCCCATCCGCCGGGCAGCCGCTCGATCACCTCGTCGAGCCGCGCCGCGGTCGCCGCCGCCCGTACCTCGGCCTCGCCGGCGCCGGGACGGCCGAGACGTACGTTCTCCTCGATCGTGCCGTCGAAGAGGTAGACGTCCTGGAAGACGATGGCGATCCGCGCCATCAGCACCTCGGTGTCGATCGCGCGCACGTCCACCCCGCCCACGCGCACCACGCCCGCGTCCACGTCGTGGAAGCGCGCGAGCAGCTGCAGCAGCGTGCTCTTGCCCGCGCCCGACGGCCCGACCACGGCGAGCCGCCGCCCCTCCGGCACGGACAACGACAGGTCGCCGATCACCGTGTGGCCGTTCTGGCGGAAGGTGACGGACTCGAACTCCAGGTCATGGCGTACCGGCTGGATCGGTTCGCGCGCCTGGGGCAGCGGCTCGGTGCGGACCACCGCGTCGAGCCTGGCCAGGTCGAAACGGGCGCTGCGTACCTTGCCCCCGATGTCCGACAGCGACAGCAGCGGGTCGGCGCAGCGGGGGGCGAGCACCAGGATCGCCAGGACCTCCGCCGCGCCGATGTTCCCGCCCAGCGCGAGGTAGGCGCCCAGGGCCAGCAGCGCGGTGAACATCGCCTGCACCGTGAGCGTCAGGCCCACCGCGCCGGGCAGCGCCGACAGCAGGGAACGGCGGGCCGCGCGCTGGAGCCCGGACAGCGCGTCGTCGAGCAGCCGGAAGTGCTCGCCGCTCCGGCCGCCGGCCCGCAGCACCGGCTGGGCCTGGAGGTACTCGATGACCCGCCCGGTGGCCTCGTCGCCGCGCTCGCCGCGCTCCGCGTCGGTGGCGGCCGTCGAGCGTCCCGTCCAGATCTGGATCGCCGCCACCACCGGTACGGCGACCAGCGCGGCCAGCCCCATCTGCCAGTTGAAGGCGAGCATCACCACGACGATCGTCAGCGGGGTCACGCACGCGGAGATGAACGGTGCCAGCAGATGCGCCGCCACCCCCATCGCCTGCAGGACGCCCTCACTGGCCAGGACCGAGACCTCCCCGACGCGGCGGGTGGTGAACCAGCCGAGCGGCAACCGGGCCAGATGATCGCCGAAGCGGTGGTAGACGCCCCGCAACAACGTGGTCCCGACGCGGAAACCGGACAGGTCGCTGAGATAGCGCAGCACCGCGTAGACCGCGACCGCGGCCCCGAACCCGGCCAGCCAGGGCCAGGCGTCCGCCGGCCCGCCCCCGAACAGCGCCCGCAGCACCGGGACCAGCAGCGCGTACGACAGCCCCTCGGCCACCGCGGTCGCCGTCATCAGGGCCACGGTGCGACGCATCGGCGGGGCGTACTCGTGCCCCAGCACGCGCAGCAACATTCGGATCATCGCAGCTCATCTCCTTGCGGCAGGCCACCACGGGTGTCATCGGTGATCGCGGAGCGGTGGGATCGCCAGAACGCGGCGAACCTGCCGTCCTGTGCCAGCAGCTCGGCGGGATCGCCCTGCTCGACGATCGCCCCGTCCTCCAGCACCACGACGGTGTCGGCGTCGGCGATCGTCTCCAGGCGGTGGGCGATGACCAGCACCGTCCGGTCGCCGGCGAGCGTCGCCAGGGCGGCGCGTACCGCCTGCTCGGTCTGCGGGTCGGCGAAGGCGGTCGCCTCGTCCAGCACCAGCACGGGGGTGGCGGCGAGCAGCGCGCGGGCGATCGAGATCCGCTGGGCCTCACCGCCCGACAGCTTGACGTCCTCGCCGATCACCGTCTCGTATCCGCGCGGCAGCTCGAGAATCCGATCGTGCAGGTTCACCAGCCGGGCGACGCGCATCACCTCCTCGCGGCCGGCCCGCGGCACGGCCAGCGCGATGTTGTCCGTGACCGGCGCGCGCAGCAGGCGTACGTCCTGGAAGACGAAGGAGACCGTCCGGTAGAGCTCCTGGCCGCCGATCTCGCGCAGATCGACGCCGCCCAGGAGGACCGAGCCGTGGTCCGGGTCGAAGAACCGCGGCAACAGCTGGACCAGCGTGGACTTCCCGCTTCCCGACGGCCCCACGATCGCGGTGACCGTCCCCGGCTCGAGCACCAGGTCGATCCCGCGCAGCACCTCGTGCCCGGGTTCGTAACCGAAGCGCACCCCACGCAGCTCCACCCGGTGCCCCTGCGGTGCGGCCGGGCGGCGGGGCTCCGGCAGCGACCGCACCCCGAGCACGTCCCGGATCCGGCCGACCGCGCGCCGGGCGGCCTGCAGGTCGTCGAAGCCGTGGCCGAGCGCCGCCACCGGGGCGGTCAGTCCCAGCCCCAGGAGCAGGAAGGGCAGCAGGTCCGCCGCGGCCAGGGAACCGTCCGTGACCAGAACCGTCCCGCCGGCCAGCACGACCAGCAGCACGAACGGCGGCGACAGCGCCAGCTGCATCCCGGCGGCGACGCCGGACAGGCCGCGCACCCACCGGAGCATGGTGTCGGCGAAGTCATCCGTGGCCGTGCGGAAGCTGCGGTGGGCGCGCTCGCCCCCGCCGAACGCCTTGACCACCGAGATGCCCTGCACGAACTCCACGGCCGCGTTCGAGATCCGTCCCATCCCCTCGTCGAGCGCCTCCTGCTCGCGCCGGCGGCTCGGGGTCATCATCAGCGGGACCAGCGCCACGGCGAGCACCACCGGGATCATCGTGATCAGCGTGAGCCGCCGGTCGACGGTGAACAGGTAGATCAGCGACACCAGCGGCACCACGAACGCGGAGACGAACTCGCCGGGGAAGTGGGCGATGAGCGGGTGCACGGCACTCACGTCCTGCCCCACGACCTTGGCCAGCTCGCCGGTCCGCCGCCGGGAGAACCAGCCGATCGGCACCCGCCCCAGCCGCGCGGCCAGGTGCCGGCGCAACGACAGCTCCACCCGGGCGTCGAGCAGGTGCCCGATCCCGGACGACGCGACCGTGAACAGCAGCCGGACGAACAGGCCGGCCGCACCCGCGAGCACGACGGTCCAGACCCGGCCGGGATCTGCCGGGCCGGGCGACAGGAGCGTACGCCCCAGCTCGACGACCGCCAGCAGCGGCGCCAGACCGGCGACGGAGCCGATCACGTGCAGGATGACGACGGTGGCGAAGCTCCACCCGTAGGGGCGCAGCAGATCTCCCAGGCTCTCGGGCGGCGCGGCCAGCTCCCTCGCCTCGGCGGTGAGGCCGGTGGCGGTCACCGCGCTCACCCGGCCAGCGCCCGGCGCAGGGTGTCGCCGAGTTCGGCGATCTGCCGCTGCGACACCTCGGCGGACATGATCGCCTGCGACCCGTGGAAGGTGCCCGGCCACTGGTGCAGCTCGACCGATACGCCCGCCTGCAGCAGGCGCAGCGCGTAGGCGATGTCCTCGTCGCGGTTCGGGCACAGCTCCGCGGTGGCGACGTAGGCGGGCGGCAGACCGGACAGGTCGGTGGCGCGCGCCGGTGCGGCGTACGGCGAGGTGGCCGATGAAGTGGCCGGTGAATTGGCCGGTGAATTGGGCTGTGAGGCGGGCGTGTCACCCAGGTAGTGCCGCCACGCCGCGGCGAGCTTGCCGCGATTCAGCCAGGGCGTGTCGGTGAAGTTCCGCGCCGACCAGGTCTCCAGCCGGTCGTCGAGCCCGGGCTGGTTGAGCAGCTGGAAGCGGATCGGCGGCCCCTGCTCCTCGCGCGCCCGCAGCGCGACCGCGGCCGCGAGCCCCCCGCCGGCGCTGTGCCCGCCGACCGCGATCCGCTCCGGATCGACGCCGAGCTCGGCGGCGTGCTCGGCCGTCCACTCCAGTACGGCGTAGGCGTCGTCGAGGGCGGCCGGGAACCGGTGCTCGGGCGCCAGCCGGAAGCCCACCGAGATCACCACCGCCCCGGAGCCGTCCGCGAGCCGGGCGGCCCACGGATGCTCGGTGTCCACGTCACCCATGACGAACCCGCCGCCGTGCAACCAGACGATGGCGCCGTGGGCAAGGTGCGGGCGATAGATCCGCACCGGCACGTCCGGATCGGCGGCCACCGTGCGGTCCTCGATCTCCATGCCCGAGGTGTCCGGCGCCGGCATCCTGGCGGCCAGCTCGGCGAAGGACTTGCGCGCCGTGAACGGGTCGCTCAGGTCAGCCGGAGGGAACAACGGGACGAATGCTTCGAGTTCAGGATCCATGCCGGTCATCCTCCCGGCCGGCACCCCCCGGCATCATCCGCCATCCGTCGGGCATCCTGCCCGGATGGCGCGACGACCGGCGCAACGACCGGCGCACCGATCGGCGGGGCGGTCAGCGCGCGGAGTGCTCCAGGAAGATGGCCAGCAGCCTTTCGGCCGCCTCGGGGGACAACCCCTTGGTGAGGAACGCCTTGTCCGTGAACAGGTCGCGCTGGCCCCCCTGGACGTCGAACTCCAGCGTGTCGATCGTGGCCAGGGCCTCGTCGCGGTCCTTGGCGTCGGCCCAGCGCTCGATGTCCCGCAGCGCCAGGTCCAGAACGCCCGCCGCGTCCCGCAGGACGAGGTGGCCGGCGCCCTCGGGGAGCCGTTGCCGGTCCAGGTCGATCCCGCCGCGGAAGTCCACGTCCGTCATGCGCGCGGCGGAGAAGTCGTTGCCTTCGTACCTGTTCGTCGTCCGCCCCAGCTCGGCGTCCCTCGCCCAGGGGTCCGCGGAGAAGGTGACCGATTCCAGGCTGCCGGAGAAGACGCAGTCCACGAATTCGGCGTCGATGAAGGTGAGGCCGGACAGGGTCACGTCCAGGAAGGAGCAGGAGACGAAGGTGGCCCGGCCGGGATCGAGGCCGTCGCCTTGCAGGGTGCTGCCGTCGAAGACGCATTCGGTGTAGACGCTCGGCTGCAGGCCGCCGCCCAGACAGCCGTCCGTGGCACGGACGCCGCGGAAATCGCACCGGGTGAGCCGGCTGCCGTTCGCGACGAGAAAATACCCGAAACGCCGCCCGGAATAGTCCGCGCCCGTCAATCGGGCGCCATTCAGCCGTAGCTCGTCGCTCGCTTTCACCAGCCGACCTCTCCGTCGCCTCGATCAGGAGTCGCACATTTTACCGGGGACGAGGGCGAGCCGCCCCCGGACGAGGCCGGGGGCGGCTCGGTGTCAATCGATGGTCAGGACGGCAGCCGGCCGATGCTGTACAGCACGTACGGAACCCGGCTGTACCCTCCGGTGGTCGCCCGCCCGAGATGGTTCGCGTAATCCTTGACGGTGGTGAATTCGACCCAGTTCATCAGGCGCCGGTCGTAGAAGTCGACACCCCAGCTGGGTTTGTATACCCACCGCCCCGGGTCTATCGCGTTCAGTTCCCGGTAGAGCGCCCGATGGAATGCCGACCCGAAGAACCGGCGCGCGCCACGGAAGTCGCCCGCGCGGATCAGCTTGCGATATTCCCTCAGTTCGTTCCGCTGGAAGCCCCGGAGAATGTCCTGAGGCCGTTGCGCGAGCCGGAGCGCGGCCGTTTCGACGGCGGCGACCGATTCCGCGTAGCGGGCCCGGATCCCGGCGGGCAGGTTCTCCGCCAGCTCCGTTCTGATGGTGATCCCGCACTTCGGATTGGTGTTGTGCACCAGCACCGGCGTGCTGCCCGTCAGCACGTAGTACGTGTGCAGGTCGGCGACGGTCAGGTTGTGGACCCGCTGGCGGGCCGTCCGCTTCCCGACCGCCTCGATCCGCACGTACGTGCCCGCGGAGGTGCGCAGCCACATGCCGGGCTCGAGGTCCTTGGCGTAGACCCACGTGCCCAGGTCGCGGACCCAGAACGGGTGCTCGCCGGTCGCGGTGACCTCGCCGGTCTCCTCTCCCTTCCCGCCGTCGGTGTCGACGGTGATGTCGACCAGTTCCTTGTCGCCCTCACCCGTGATCAGGGCGGTGACGGGCTTGGCCGCGGTCTCGCCGGTCTCCGGGTCGGTGGCCAGCACCTCGTCCCCGACCTCGATCCGCTCGATGTCCTCGGTGCTCCCGTCGGCCATCTGGACCTCGGTGCCGGGCACGAAGCTGTTGGGCGCTCCACACCCGACGTTCCGCATGCCCCGGCCCAGGACCCGGCCGAGCCCGAAGGTGGCCGCGCCCACCGTGGCGCCGGCGAGCGTCTCCAGGGCGAACTCACCGGCGTCGAAGCTCCGGTTGGGGTCCATGGCGACGTTCACGCCGTAGGTGGTCGCGGAGGCCGCCGCCCCGG
>NZ_JBQQCB010000232.1:0-8524 GCF_052246675.1 Nonomuraea sp. KM90
TACGCCGCCCCTGCCGACCGCGACTTGGTTCGTTCTTGGGGCGCGGATTTGTTGGTCGCCAGGGGCGGCGACGTGGCCACGCGGTTCCGCGCGGTCGTGCCCGCCGGAGTGCACGCTCTGGCCGACGCCGCGCTCATCGGTGCCCCGCTCGCGGCCGCGGTCCGCGACGGCGGCGGCATCGCCGCCTTCCGCGGCACGGCCGCCTTCGGCCCGCCCGAACGCGGGCTCGGCTACCACCAGGTCTACGTCCCCGACTACGGCGGCAGACCCGACAAGCTCGACGCGTTGCGCCGCCTGGCGGAGACCGGTGCGCTGGCCATGCGCGTGGCGGGCACGTTCCCGCCCGAGCAGGCTGCCGAGGCTCACCGCCGCTTCGAGGCCGGAGGCGTCCGGGGGCGGCTGGTCCTGCAGTTCTGACCCACCCCACCAACCGCATCACCTCCCGGCACACCCGTTCGCCACCGGCGACCGGCCATCACCAAAGGAGCATCATGAAGATCGGCGTCGGCATCATCGGGGCGAGCATCGGCGGCTGGGCGGCCATCAGCCATGTCCCCGCGCTCAAGGCCCTCCCGGACTACGAGTTGCGCGCCATCAGCACCTCACGCCGCGAGTCCGCCGAACGGGCCGCCAAGGAGTTCGACGTCCCGGCGGCCTTCGACGACCCCGCCGACCTGGTCGCCCACCCCGGCGTGGATCTGGTGGTGGTGTCGGTCAAGGTGCCCCACCACCACGCGCTGATCTCCGCGGCGCTGGCGGCGGGGAAGATGGTCTACAGCGAGTGGCCCCTCGGCGTCGGCACCGACGAGGCGGCCGACCTGGCCGCCCGAGCCGAGGCCGCAGGGGTCCGTACGGTGATCGGGCTGCAGGGCGGCTTCCTCCCGGCGATCCGCCACACCCGTGACCTGGTCGCGGACGGCTACGTCGGGAAGGTGCTCGGCACGACGCTGGTCGGATCGGGACTGTCCTGGAGCCCCGTGACCGACCGCGCGCACGCCTACCTCTACGACGCCACCGCCGGCGCGACGCTCCTGACGGCGTCGGCCCTGCACGCCCTGGAGGCGGTCAACGTCGTGCTCGGCGAGCTCACCGGCATCTCGGCCAACCTGGTACACAGCCTCACACAGGCACAGGTGATCGACGAGGGCTCCACCATCCAGGTGACGGTGGCCGACCAGGTATCCGTCACGGGCACCTTCCGCAGCGGTGCCGCCCTCTCCCTGTTCTACCGGGGCGGCTTCTCCCGCGGCGACAACTTCCACTGGGAGATCAACGGCACCGACGGCGACCTGGTCCTGACCGCCCCCGGCATCAACGGCAACCTCCAGGCTCTGGACCTGCGACTGCAGGGCGGCCGAGGCGATGCCCAGACGCTCACCGACATCGCCCTCCCCGACAGCCGCTTCCATCCGGCCCCGCGCGACCTGCCCGCAACGGCGCAGGGCGTAGCCCAGGTGTACGCGCACTTCGGGCGGGACCTGCGTGAGGGAACGCACACCGTGCCCGGCTTCGACCATGCCCTGCGGCGACACCGGCTCATCGACACGATCGAGCGGGCCTCCCGCACGGGAACCACCCAGACACCGGCCCCGGCGGCATAGGCGCGCCGCCTGGGCGTTCTTCGTCGCATGGAACACATCACCATGACACCACCGGCCGGGCGTGCCCCGGTCGAACCGGGCGAACCGGGCGAACCGAGCTCCCAGGTCGCCGACCGCGTCATGCAGCTCGTCGGGGGCGTCGGCAGCCCCGAGGCCCAGGTGCACGCCACCCGCCTGGTGGCGCGCCTGTGGCCCGCCAGCTGGCATCGAGCTGACCGACGCGTCGCCGGCCGCGCAGGTTCAGCAGTGGCCGGGGCCGCACCCGGCGACGATCTCGGCCATCGCGCGGCGGAAGCGCGTACGATCCTCCTCCGCCAGTGGCGTGAGGAGACGCTCCATCTCCGCCCGCATCTCGGTGTAGAACGCGACGGCCGCTCGGCGGCCCTCGTCGGTCAGCGTCACCTGGACGGCCCGGCGGTCCCCGGGCACGGACGACCGCAGGGCCAGGCCGCGCCGTTCGGCCCGGTTCATCAGCCCGGTGAGCGCGGCTTTCTCCACCCCGAAGCAGCCGGCCAGCTCCGCCATGCCCCTGGGGCCGTCGAGCAGCACGCACAGGAGCCTCGCCTGGACGGGGGTCAGCTCGTGGCGCTCGGACACGCGCTGGTAGACCGCCTGGACCAGGCCGCTGAGCCGGACCAGCCCGGTGGCCGCGTCCATCGGTGCGCCGTCCGGGCCGGCGCCCCATCCCTCCAGCGTGGTCTCCCGCCCCGTGTTGTTCACCCCCATACTGTATATGGCGAATATAGTTAATTATGCGTACAGTACGCTTAGTTAACTTTTCGCCCTTGGAGGCCTCATGAGCTTCGACACCCCCGTCGGAACCCGCGGCGCCCGGCTGCCGGCCGGACGGCTGTTCCGATGGTTCAACAAGCTGGCCGCGCGGCGGATCCGCCGCAAGGGCGGCCAGATGATGGGCCTCGACGCCCTGGTCCTCACCACCGTCGGCGCCAAGAGCGGGCTGGAGCGCATCACGCCTGTGGGCTGGTTCCCCGGTGACGGCGGCAGCTGGCTGATCGTGGCCTCGGCGGCCGGGGCGGCAGGCAACCCGTCCTGGTACTACAACCTCGCCGCCCACCCCGACCAGGTCCGCATCGAGGTCGACGGCCGCACGGTGGAGGTGGTCGCCGAGCAGCTCCACGGGGCGGAGCGCACGGAGGCCTGGCAGCGGATCACCAAGGCGTCGCCCAGGTTCGCGCAGTACCAGGAGAAGACCGACCGGCAACTGCCGGTCATCCGCCTGCGTCAGAAGCACTCCCAGGCCTGACGCCCCCACTCGACCTGCGGCGCCGAGCCCTACGGGGTTCGGTCCGGGGTGGCTCGGTATGCGGCGGCGAAGGGCAGCGAAGGGGATCTCGGCCTCGGACCCGACCCTGACCACGTGCATGCCGTCGGCGATGGCGGCCGTGTGGTCGAGCAGCGCCGTGTTGCCGATCCCGGCCCCACAGCGTCCGCGCCGAACCGGCCGAAAGTACGGTCGCCTAGCGCGGGACCCGACTTGTGGCCGATAACGGCACCGGGCCGCGGCCACAGGATGAGGCCCATGCCCTACGAAGATCACGCCCCGGGACTGGACGCCGGCGATCCCCGTACCCCCTCCGCCCCGCGCCGCGGCGACGGCCCGGCAGGCCCCGGCCGGCCGCGGATCGCCGCGCTCGACGTCCTGCGCGGGTTCACGCTGTGCGAGATCCTGCTCGCCAACATCCAGCTGATCGCCAACGGCGGCACCGCCGTCGCGACGCAGCCCATGGGGGCCTGGGACCCCTGGCTCGGGCTCCCGACCTTCTCCCTGCTGTTCGGCATCGGGTTCTCGCTGCTGCTGGACTCCGCCGCGAGCCGCGTCCCGCGCCCGCGGCTGGTCCTGCTGCGCCGGCTCGCGGCGCTGCTCGCGATCGGACTCGTGCACATGCTGCTGTGGCCGGGCGAGATCCTGACCAAGTACGCCGTCGTCGGCATGCTGGTGCTGCTGCCCTCGACCTGGCTGCCGCGGTGGGCCGTGGCCGGTCTCGCCGCCGTGCTCGTCCCGGCGGCGCTGCTCTTCGGCGGGGGCGGGCCGCTGCTCATCGCCGGGTTGTTCCTGCTGGGCTCGGCGCTGGTCCGCTACGGGGTGGTGGAGCGGATCGAGCGGTCCACCCGAGGGCCGCTCCTGCTGGGCCTGGCCTTCGCGGCGGGGACGGCCTGTGCCCGGTGGGTCCAGGTCGGCGCGCAGGCCGGGGCGGACGCGGCGCAGCCGTCCTTCACCTCCGGCTTGGCCGACCTGCTGCTCGCCGGCGCGTACGTGTGCGCCCTGCTGGTGCTGCTCAGAACGCCGCTGCGACCGGTGCTGCGGGTGGTCTTCGCGCCGCTGGGCCGGATGGCGCTGACCGGCTACCTGACCGCCACCGTCCTCGTCCTGGCCGCCGGTCACCTCCTCGGCCTGCCGATCGGCCGGTCCCTGACGGCGGCGTACCTGACCGCGGGAGCCATCCTCGCAGCCCAGTGGCTGTTCTCCACCCTCTGGCTGCGCCGCTACCGCCAAGGCCCCTTCGAGTGGCTCTGGCGCTGGGCCACGTGGGCCCGCCGCCCTGCCCCGCGCGCCGCCGCCGGCTGATCAGGCCGGGCTGTCGCCGACGGAGACGGGTGCCGCGAGGCTCCCGGGGGACCGGCCTACCGTCGTGGAGGCGAAATAGTCCACTCACCTACCGACATATGATCTTTTCGATTGATATTTGCCCGACTGTCGGAAAGGCCTCCATGACCCACCAGCTCAGTCGGCGGTCCGCCCTGCTGGGTGCCGCGACCGTGGCCGGTCTCGCCCTGTGGGACAAGCCGGCCGAGGCGGCCGGCGCCGCCGCGTTCGACGCCGCGCGTGAGCGATGGGTGAGCCTGCTGGCCGGTGGGTCGTACGACGCCGCGTACGCCGCCAAGACGGAGGCGGTCGAGGGCTCGGCCAACGCGGTGCTGCGCAAGCTGAAGCCCACCGCCGGCCGCCCGAGCCTGTGGCCCGACCTGCCGCTCGAGGACCCCAGGACGGGCAATTTCAACCGCGCCTACAACCGCATGCGCACCCTGGCGCTGGGCTGGGCCACGCCGGGCACCGCCATGCACCGCGACGGGCGGGTCGCCGAGACCGCGGTCAGGGCGCTGGACTTCCTGTACGAGCACGCCTACCACGAGGGGCTCGACCGGCGGGGCAGCAACTGGTACTGGTGGGAGATCGGCGTCCCCCGCGCGCTGACCGACACCTGCGCCCTGCTCTACGACGGCCTGCCCAAGGACCGCCTCGACCGCTGGCTGCGCCCGTTGCGCCGCTGGTGCCCCAACCCGGAGCGCCGCGTCAGCCACCCCGGCGTCGTCGAGACGGGCGCCAACCGGGCGAGCAAGGCCATGGCGGTGGCGATGCGCGGACTGCTCACCCACGACGCCCGCCTCATCAAGCGGGCCAAGAACGCGGTCTCCGACCTGCTGCGGCCGACCAGGGGCCCGGGCGACGGCTTCTACCGCGACGGGTCGTTCATCCAGCACGACGTGTACCCCTACAACGGCAGCTACGGCGTGGACTACCTGGAGAGCGTGGCCGAGCTGATCGCCATGCTCGCGGGGTCGCCGTGGGAGATCACGGGGATCGGGAACGTCTACGACCTCGTGGATCGCTCGTTCACGCCGTTCATCTTCGACGGGCTGATGATGGACTGCGTACGCGGCCGGCAGATCTCGGTGCAGGGCCACCGCGACTACCACTCGGGGCAGAAGGCCGTCGAGGCCATCCTCACCCTGCTGCAGGCGGCGCCCGAGCCCTATGCCCGGCGCTGGCGGCCGCTGGTGAAGGGCTGGCTCACCCGGAACCAGGTGATCCCGTACGACACGCTCGCACCGCTGGGGAGCATCGCGGGGGCCAGGGCCCTGCTGGCGGACCCGTCGGTGCCGGTCGGCCCGCGCACGACGGGCACGTACGTCTTCGCCGACATGGACCGCGTCGTGCACCGCCGTCCCACCTGGGCGTACGCGATCGCGATGAGCTCGGAGCGCATCGGCGCGGCCGAGGCCATGAACCGGGAGAACCTGCACGGCTGGTACACCGGCGACGGCATGACCTACCTCTACACCGGCGACCTCACCCACTGGAACGACGACCTGTGGCCCACGATCGACCCGTACCGGCTGCCGGGCACGACGGTCGACACCCGCAGGCGCGCCGAGCTCAAGCACGGCAAGCGCCGCCTGCCCCCCACGCCGTGGGCGGGCGGCGTGGCCCTCGACGGCGAGTACGGCGTGGCCGCCATGAAGCTGATCGCCGACGGCTCCTCGCTGCGGGCCAAGAAGGCGTGGTTCCTGCTCGACGACGCGGTGATCGCCCTCGGCACCGGCATCGCCGCCTCCGACGGCCGCCGCGTCGAGACCATCGTGGAGAACCGCAACACCCACGACCGGCATCCGCCGCTGACCCAGGGCGACGGCTGGGTCCACCTGTCCGGGGTGGCCGGATACGCGCTGCTCGACGGCGCGGACGCGAAGGTGATCCGCAAGAAGCGCACCGGCCGCTGGCGGGACATCGACAAGGGTGCCACCACCGGAGGCGACGGGACCCCCGTCACCAGGCACTACACGACGATCCTGGTCGACCACGGCGTCGATCCGCGCAAGGCGCGCTACGCCTATGCCGTGCTGCCCGACGCCTCCGTCACCCAGACCGCGGCCTACCGCGGGCGGGTGGAGATCCTCGCCAACTCCGGGGCGGTGCAGGCCATCTCGCGCGACAGCGTGCTCGCCGCCGTCTTCTGGCGCGCGGCGACGGTCGAGACCGCGGACGGCCCGCTCGCCGCCGACGGCCCGTGCACGCTGCTGGTCCGCCGCGACTGCCGGCAGGTACGGCTCGCGGTCTCCGACCCGTCCAGGACCGCCGACGAGGTGAAGATCACGCTGCCCTGGCCGGTGAAATCGGTCAAGGAGAGCGACCGCAGCGTGCGCAAGGCCAAGGAAGCGGTCAAGGTGGAGGTCGGGGGCAGCCGCGGGCACGCCCACACCGCGGTGGTGCACCTCTGAACCCGCGGACCAGGTAGCAGCCGGCCGAGGCCTCGCAGACCGTCGAGGAGGACCGTGGTGGGCTGCGGCCGGAGTGACGCGCCGCGAGCCGGATGAGGCGATCGCGCCTCGCCCGGCCCGACGGTGGGTGCTACTCGGGCGGGCCCTGCCTCGGCGCCGCCCGGACGTGCGTCCGTTCGCCTTGCTTGCCGATGAGGCTCAGGAACTCGACGGGACCGGCGCCGGTGGCCCCGAACCAGTGGGGAGTGCGCGTGTCGAACTCCGCGGCCTCCCCGGGCCTGAGGATGAGGTCGTGCTCGCCGAGGACGAGGCGGAGCGTTCCGTTGAGGACGTAGACCCAGTCGTAACCCTCATGGGTGCGCAGGTCGGGTTCGGCGTCGTCGGTTCCGGCCGGGAGGACGAACTTGTAGGCCTGGATCCCGCCGGGCCTCCGGGTCAGCGGCAGGATGACCGACCCGTCGCCGCACGGGATGGGCCGCAGGTTGACGCGGGGGTCGCCGGTCGGCGGCGCATCGACGAGCTCGTCGAGCGTGACCCCGTATACGCGGGCGAGCGGGAGCAACTGCTCGAGCGTGGGACGCCGCAGGCCCGCCTCCAGCCGGGACAGGGTGCTGGTGGAGATGCCGGTCTCCGCCGCGAGGTCGGCGAGCGTGACGTCCCGGTGCAGCCGAAGGCGTTTCAATCGCGGCCCGACGGCGTCAAGGGTGCGATCCGTGGCTTCGTCCATCCCGCCATTTTGCCATTCGGCAACAAGGTTTGCACCTCCGCCTTCTCCATCAGCACCATGGCGAACGAAACGCGCGAACGAGGAGGACGGACAACCCATGACGTACGGATTCGACAAGGACTTCTGGGAACGGCACTGGCAACAGGGACGAGCCGGGGACACCGGGTCCATGGGCGGCAACCCGCCGAACCCGTACCTCGCTCGTGAGACCGGCGGCCTGGCACCGGGCACGGCACTGGACGCGGGCTGCGGCGGCGGCGCGGAGGCGATCTGGCTCGCCTCCCGCGGCTGGCAGGTCACCGCGGCCGACATCTCGTCCGAGGCCCTTGCCCGCGCCGCCGAGCGCGCGGCGGCGAGCGGAGCCGGCGAGCGCTTGCGGTGGGTCGAGGCGGATCTGAGCGTCTGGACCCCAGGCGCCCGGTTCGACCTGGTCATGACCCACTACGCCCACCCGGCGATGCCCCAGCTGGAGTTCTACGACCGCATCGCCGGATGGGTGGCTCCCGGCGGCACGCTGCTCGTCGTGGGGCACCTGCACGCCCACGGCTCCACCGGCCACGGGCACCACCCTCCCGCCGAGGCGTCGGCCACCGCCGCGTCCATCACCGCGCGTCTCGACGGCACGGAGTGGGAGATCGTCACCGCCGAAGAGCACGTGCGCACGCTCACCGGCCACGGGGGCCGAGCGGCTCCCCTCCACGACGTCGTCGTGCGCGCCACCCGCCGCCCGTAGTCACACCGTCCGGCAGCGCCGGGGCCACGGCTCCGGCGCCGGTCCCCCTGCCCTCTCGAAAGGAATCCCATGAGCACGAGCCGGTCCGCAGACGCGGCAGCCCCCGACCCGACCGTCCAGGACCCACGACTACGGCGGACGATCCTGGTCGCGGTCTGCGTCGCGCTCATGGCGGTCATCGCTTCGGTGTCCGGGCTGAACGTCGCCCAACCCGAGCTCACCGCCGCCTTCGACGCCTCGCAGACCGAGGTCCTGTGGTTCATCAACAGCTACACCATCACGCTGGCCGCGTTGCTGCTGCCGCTCGGCGCGCTGGGCGACCGGTGGGGCCGCAGGCCGGTGCTGCTCGCCGGCCTGGTCGTCTTCGGCACGGCGAATGCGGCGGCCGGCCTTGCCACGTCGTCCGAGATCATGCTCGCCGCCCGCTTCCTGGCCGGCGTGGGA
>NZ_JBQQCB010000233.1:0-8324 GCF_052246675.1 Nonomuraea sp. KM90
CCAGATGCTGCCTACCGGCATGTCCCCCGGCAAAGGCGAGCGGCTCGGCCCTCCAGGTAACGCCGCTCTGGAAGGCTAGTGGTGGCTCGGGCCGCCGCACGATAGCCCGCGCAGGCCGCCATGCGGTCGCCCGCCATCTCGAGCAGGTGTGCGCGGACCGCGTGGAGCCGGTGATGACCAGCCATCCGCTCGTCGGAGTCCAGCGCTACCAACAGCTCCAATCCCGCCCGCGGCCCTTTCACCATCGCAGCCGCAACGGCGTGATTGAGGGTGACCATGGGGTTGGGCGCCAGCCTGATCAGCAATTCGTACAGGGCCAGGATCTGCGGCCAGTCGGTGTCCTGGGCCCGCGCCGCTTCGGCGTGGACCGCGGCGATTGCCGCCTGCACCTGGTAGGGCCCAATCTGTGCCGTGGTCAGCGTTTCGGTGATGAGTCTGATGCCCTCGTCGATGGCGGCTCGGTTCCACCGGCTTCGATCTTGTTCGGCGATCGGGATCAGTGTGCCATCGGGGCCGGTGCGGGCGGGGCGCCGCGCGTCAGTGAGCAGCATCAGCGCCAGGAGCCCGGCTGACTCGCCGTCGTCAGGCAGCAATCGGCGCAGCTCACGGGTCAGACGGATGGCCTCGCTGGTCAGCTCGCTGCGTTGCAGGTGAGGGCCAGAGGTGGCGGTGTAGCCCTCGTTGAAGATCAGGTAGAGCACATGCTGCACGACCCGCAACCGCTCAGCACGCTGGTGCTCAGGCGGCATGCGAAACGAGCTGCCGGCGACTTTGATCCGCTGTTTCGCCCGGCTGATGCGCTGGGCCATCGTGGTCTCGGGGACCAAGAACGCGCGCGCGATCTGGGCCGTGGTCAGGCCACCAACTGCCCGCAGCGTCAGGGCGACCTGCGACACCGACGACAGCGCTGGGTGGCAGCACAGGAACAACAGGGTGAGCGTGTCGTCCTGGTCGGTCAGGTGTTGATCGGGCTCGGCGACGATCAACTCGTCAGGTGGCACCATCGCCGCGGCGGCGGCCTCACGCCGCAGCCGGGCGGTGTTGCCGCGCAATTCGTCGGTCAGCCGACGCGCCGCGGCGCGGATCAGCCATCCACGTGGATTCTTCGGCACGCCCTGGTCGGGCCACTGAACGGCTGCGGCCAGTAGCGCCTCTTGCACCGCATCCTCGCACGCGTCGAAGTGCCCGTGCCACCGAACCAGCGCGCCAAGGACCTGTGGCGTCAACGCGCGCAACAGGTCCTCGACGCCAGCATCGAGCTTCACATCTCCAACCCAGCATCGTGCATCAGTGGTCGCACCTCAACGGCAACGAGCCTGGCGTCCGGGATACGCCCGGCGATCTCCACCGCGCGGTCGGCGCTCTCGCAGTCGACAATGTCATACCCAGCGAGGTGCTCCTTAGCCTCTACGAAGGGACCGTCGATCGTGGTGAGCACGCCGTCCCGGAGCAGAACGGCCCGGCTGTTGGATGGGTCGGCTAGCGGCGATCCGCCGACCCACTCGCCGGACTCTCGTAGCTCCTCGATCAGGGAGGCGTGCTCGCGCCCGATGGCCACGCGGTCGTCATCGGACAGCGCCTCCCAAATCGCCGGATTGCTGTAGATCAGCAGCATGTACTTCATGGGTCCACCCTTCCGGTCCTGGACGAACGCATGCAAGTTTCCCGGTCGGGATGTCGAGATCCGGTCGCCAGCTTCGACGTCTCTCTGAGCCGCCGCTGCGGGCGGCGACGCATTCGTTGCGAAGGAGGAGGATCTCGATGGATTCGCACACCACGACCGGCTCTCGCCCAAGGGCCGGACGGCGGGAGTGGATCGGGTTGGCCGTGCTCGCCCTGCCCACGCTGCTGCTGGCCCTGGATTTCAGTGTGCTCTACCTGGCACTGCCGAACGTCGGCGCAGACCTGGCGGCGGGCGCCAACGAGTTGCTGTGGATTGCCGACACCTATGGATTCATGCTCGCGGGATTCCTGGTCACCATGGGCACGCTCGGCGACCGGATCGGCCGGCGCAAGTTGCTGATCATCGGTGCGGCGGCGTTCGGTGTTGCCTCCGTGCTGGCCGCCTACGCCAGTGGGCCGGAGATGCTCATCGTGGCTCGCGGCCTGCTGGGCATCGCCGGCGCCACGTTGATGCCCTCAACCCTGGCGTTGATCAGCAACATGTTCGCCGACCCGCGGCAGCGGGCGCTGGCATTCGGTGTGTGGGTGAGCTGCTTCATGGGCGGCACCACCATCGGACCGGTCATCGGCGGCGCGATGCTGGAATTCTTCTGGTGGGGTTCGGTGTTTCTGCTCGCCGTGCCAGTAATGGCGGTGCTGCTGATCGCTGCTCCGCTGCTGTTGCCCGAGTATCGCAGTCCCGCCGCGGGGCGGTTGGACATGATCAGTGTCGCCCTGTCGCTGGCGGCTATCCTGCCGGTGGTCTACGCCATCAAGGAGTCGGCCAAGGACGGGTGGCACGCCGTACCCGTGGCGGCCCTCGTGATCGGGTTGACCGCGGGAGTGATGTTCGTGCA
The DNA here is from genome assembly GCF_052246675.1 of Nonomuraea sp. KM90. Classification (NCBI taxonomy): domain Bacteria; kingdom Bacillati; phylum Actinomycetota; class Actinomycetes; order Streptosporangiales; family Streptosporangiaceae; genus Nonomuraea; species Nonomuraea sp. KM90. The sequence continues at coordinate 2,520 of NZ_JBQQCB010000233.1, forward strand.
GCGGCAACGCAACGCCGAGAACCCGATGCTGGACCTGAGCTTGTTCGCCAGTCGCTCGTTCACCGTCGCGCTGACCGCCCTGATGCTCAACGCCGTGACCCTCAGTGGCATCTCGCTGTTGGTCAACCAGTACCTGCAGACGGTGGAGGGACTGTCCCCGCTACGCGCGGGCCTATTGCTGGCGCCTGCGTCGGCGGCCATCGTGGTCACGTCTCTGCTGGCACCGGTGATCGCGCGGCGGGTCCGACCCGCCTACGTCATCGCTGTCGGGTTGGCGCTCACGGCTGTCGGGTGCGCGCTGCTAAGCCGGGTCGAGACGGTTGACAGTCTTCTCCTGCTGGTGATCGGCAATATTGTGCTGCTCCTCGGCGCAGGCGCGATCACGGCCCTGGGCACTGACCTGATCGTCGGAGCAGCCCGGCCGGAGAAGGCGGGCTCGGCTGGTGCGATAAAGGAGACAGCTGACAACCTCGGTATCGCAATGGGTGTCGCCATTCTCGGCAGCATTGCCACCGCAACCTACCGCAGCCACGTCACCACACCTGACGGCCTACCTGCAGGTGCGGCCAATACGGCGCGCGAGAGCGCGGCCAACGCCGTAGCTGTCGCCCAAGATCTTCCTGCGCCCGTGGGCACGTCCCTGATCGAGTCTGCACGGGAGGCGTTTACAGCTGGTCTGAACATCGCCTCCGCCGTCGGCGCCGCCATCATCGCTTGCCTCGCCGTCCTCACGTTCGTCACGTTGAAGCATGTCGAGTCGGGCAACGAGGTGGCGGCGCGGACCGCTGCAGCTGAGCGGACCGGAGACGCTTCGGTCCCCGCGCCGTGACCTGCGATCTGCCACCACTGCGCCGAAGGCGATCTGGGGGTCGACAACGTGACGGTGCGTCTGGCCACGATCCGGGGGGCTGCCCCAAGCCGGCCGGAGTTGAGGGCCGAGCTGGCAACGTCGACAGCAAGACCCCTGTCGTCGTGGTGGCCCGGTCGGCGACTGTGCAGGCGGGTCACGGGCCAAGGTGGTCTCTTCCGGCGTGCGTGGTTGTGGGTCTCGTGGGGCCTGGCGAACCCTCTCTACCTGGTGATTCGCGTCTGCTTCGGGGGTGCCGCCTGCTGGACCAGTTTGCCCGGACCTTTACCCTGCAACGGTACGGTAGGGGGGTATTTCCGCTACCGTAGGGGGGTATAATTTTGATGTCGGCGCCAAGCCAGATGGGGGACACGATGTCCGAACATGCCGATGGCAAGCAGGACTACGCGAGGCGGTTGCGCCGCATCGAGGGGAAGATTCGTAGACTGCCCGGTACGGTCGGCCTGGTCGAGCGACTGGAGCACCTGATCGAGCACATGCGTGTGCAGCAGCGGCAGTTCGTCACTGACGCCTCTCATGAGCTTCGTACCCCCCTGGCCGGACTTCGGCTCTGGCTGGAGGAGGCGCGGCTGCATCCCGATCAGACCGATCTCGGTGAGCTCATCGGGCACACGATGAGGGAGGTGGAGCGGCTGCAGAACATCATCAGCGATCTGCTGCTGCTCGCCAGGCTGGACAGCGACTCCTGCAGCGCGCCCGTGCCCATCGATGTGGCCGACCTCGTTGAGGGCACGGTCAGCGAGCGAGCCGACGCCCTGCCCATAGACCTGCACCTGGAGCGGGGCCTGTTCGTGGGCGGCGTGACCGGCACGCTGGCCCGCCTGCTGGGCAACCTGCTGGACAACGCCGAACGACATGGGCGGACGAAGGTCCGGGTGACGGCGACCGGCCAGGACGACCAGGTCGTGCTGGCCGTTGACGACGACGGACCTGGCATTCCCCCCGACGAGCGCGAGCGCGTCTTCGAGCTCTTCACCCGGACCGACAGCGCACGCAGCCGGGACCACGGCAGAACGGGACTCGGCCTGACCATCGCGCTGTCCATCGCCGACGCTCACAGCGGCACACTCACCGCACACGCTTCCGACCTGGGAGGCGCACGACTCGAACTCCGCCTGCCGCTCCTACCACTCGCCACCCTCGTGGACACGGCGGTGTGAGCCTCACCTCAGCCAGGTCACGTCTCACCACCTGCATTCTGGAAGGGGGCGCACGCCCGCCCCCAGACCATCGGCAGTACGGCTGGAGCAATCCGGCATGCCGGGGTCGCGTTGAGGTTCGCGGTTCACCGGCCCGCCCGGCGGTGGGCCTCTGGGGTGGGCGTCGAGAAAGTATGGCGGGTACCAGGCGCGGCCGCCCAGCGCGGGGACCTTGGGCGGTGGGCCGAGGATTCCCATGGTGATCGTCAGCAGGATCGAGACACCGATCGCCCCCGTGGCCGCTGCCGCCAGCCCGTCTCGTGCCTTGTCGTGCTGCATCCCCGGTTGCGTCGCCTGGCCTTCCGGGCGCAATCGAACGTGATCAGCACCCATCCAACCGGCCACGACACCCTACACGCCAACCCGGTGATAGTTTCCGGTCACAGCACCACCCGTCTCAGTTCTCTCCACGGATACCGATCGACTGTCCGTGGTGCGCGCTCGTGCCAGGATTCGATCGCTCTCGCCTGCCACGTCGTCTACGACAAGAGAGACAACCCACGAAACACCGCCCTTTCGAGCAGGCGTGACTCGCCGTGAGGTGGAGTGGTTTCGACACCATTGAATCTGGTACGGAGCCGAAAGAGGGGCCAGAGCTGAGCCGTACAGTCCGATCAGGTTAGACCGGCCTTTGAGCTGCGTTGATAGCATTGAGATGTGGCTCCAACTCCGGTGTCGAAGCAGGCGACTGACAACCTTCCAGCCGAATGTAAAGAGATCGTCGGGCGCCGGAGCGAGGCGTCCGATATCAAGCGGTTGCTGTCGTCAACTCGCTTGCTAACGCTGACCGGTCCCGGAGGGGTGGGCAAGACGCGCTTGGCCGTTTACGTGGCCGCCTCTGTGCGACGGTCTTTTTCGGACGGCGTATGGCTGGTGCAGCTGGCCTCCCTCCAGGGCGAGGAGTTGCTGGGGCGCGCGGTGGCGCAAGCGCTGGGCGTACATGACAGGGCATCCCGATCCTCCCTCGAAACGTTGATCGACTACTTGCGTACCAAGCAGATACTGCTGGTGCTGGACAACTGTGAGCACTTGATCGACGCGTGCGCTGCCTTCGCCGACGCGTTGATCAGGGCGGCTCCGGAGGTACGGATCCTGGCAACCAGCCGGGAATCCTTGGGCGTCCAGGCTGAGGCCCTCTATGTCGTTCCGCCGCTGTCGCTGCCGCCGACCGACCGGCCGTTGGCGGCCGGTGATATGCACCGGTACGAGGCGGTCGCCCTGTTCCTTGAGCGCGCCAAGGCCATCGACCCATTTTTCGATCTGGCCGCCAACTCCGGTAGTACCGCGAAACTGTGTCAGCTTGTCGACGGCATACCCCTGGCTATCGAGCTGGCCGCGGTTCGGCTACGTGTTCTTTCCCTCGATCAGATCATCAGCAGGCTCGGTGATCGCCTGCATTTCCTCACACAGGGATATCGGACTGCCATACCCCGGCATCAGACGCTGCTCGCCACGGTCGGCTGGAGCTTCGACCTATGTTCGCCCCAGGAGCAGACTCTCTGGCAGCGCCTGTCCGTCTTCTCCGGCGGCTTCGACCTGAGTGCGGCCGAAGAGGTGTGCTCGGGCGACGGGCTGCCGCGCGAGGACACCCTGCCTCTGCTAGCGGCTCTCATCGACAAATCTGTCTTGACCTGCGACCGCAAAGGCGCTCAAGCGCGGTACGGAATGCTAGAGCTCCTTCGTCAGTACGGTGAAGAACGGCTGGCCGAAGGTGGTTCGCAAGCGGATTTGCGGCGTCGTCATCTTGACTACTACCGGCGCATGGCCGAACGCACGCAGGCTGGCTGGTTCAGCCCCCTGCAGGTGAGCTATTACGCCAGCGTGGTCCATGAGATGCCGAACCTGCGGGTGGCTCTGGATTACTCCTTCAGCGATCCAGACCGTGCAGAGGCGGGCTTGAAGATCGTCACCAGGCTGTATGGATACTGGGTCTATTTCGGGGGCTTCAGCGAGGCGCGCTACTGGCTTGACCGGGCGCTCCAATTGGTGCATGGTGCGAATCCCGTGCGATTCAGGGCGTTGGCGACGGCGGCGCTTTTCGCTCTCATGCAAGGGGACATAGACGCGGCGATACCCCTCGTCGACGAATGCTCCGTACTCGCAGACAACTGGAAGGACGACGGTGCGCAGGCGATGGTGAAGTGCCTGTCCGGCAGACAAGCACTACTGCACGGAGATTACCAGAGCGCCGTCGATTTGCTCGGCGACAGCGTCGGCTGGTACGAGGAGAACGCCGACATCCTTTCTGACGATGATGTCCTGCAGGGCCCCTTTCTGCCCGCCTTCTACCTGGCCCTCGCCGCCGTGTTCGGGCGGGATCCGCGCGCCGATGCGTTCGCGGCCCGATGCTGGAAGATAGCCGAGGATGCAGGCGCGCAAGGCGAGATCTCCATGGGGGTGTGGGTAACGGGCATGGAGTGCTGGCTGGCCGGGGAGACGGCTCAGGCCATCGAGCTGTTTCAGACCAGTATGCGCATTGGGTGCTCGATCGGTTATCGATACGGCCCCGCCTGGGCAATCGAGTCACTGGCGTGGGCAACGGCTGCCCAAGGACGGGATGAGCGGGCTGCGCGCCTGCTCGGCGCCGCCGAATCGGTTCGGCAAATCCTGGGCCTTCCGCTACCGAAATTCCATGCCTATGCAGAGGCCCACAATGATTGTGAATCGGCGCTGCGCACCAGGCTGGGCGATGCGGCGTTCGAGGCGTCCCTCGAGCAGGGTGCGGGCCTTGACTTCGACGAGGCGGTTGCGTATGCACTGGAAATTCCGGCCCACCCCGTCAAGACCGCTGCCGCGCCCGAGCAGCCCACAGAGACGATGGAATTGACGCAGCGCGAGATCGAGGTGGCCAAACTCATCGCGCAAGGAAAGCGGAACAAAGAGATCGCCACCCGGCTTGTCATATCATTGCGCACCGCCGAGGGACACGTGGAGCACATCCTGACCAAGCTGGGCTTTAACTCACGCACCCAGATTGCCGCCTGGTACATCGATCACTTCGCGCCACCGTCAGAAGAGTAACGAGAGCGCGCCGTCTCGGCCTGATGACGGCCGGTGGCGGCGGCCCAGCAGTCGAGAACCCTTGATGGCATTTCCGGGCCGTAACTGCAACCATTGCCGGATGAGATGCCCAGCAGATTTCGGGCAATCGGCTACATAAGCTGACAGAGGTCTGGAAGATGTAGATACGTGACGAGGTGTCGTAGGCAGTTCTCAGTCCTTGTCGGGAGTACGAGGAAGAAGCCATCAGTATGGCGCCGGAAGAGATCGGACGGACGCATCGGTGGCGGGAGTTCGGGGTCAACGCCAGTAATCTTAGAGCGCCGACTCCGGGATCGAGGTCATCGTCATCCGCCGCGCCGTTCGGCGACGTTGAGCTCACCTGCGCCGGCGTACCCCGTGATCGCCTTCGGCCACGAGGGCGCCACCCGACGCTGCGCCACCCGACGCGCCGCCCCCGGGCCATCGGCAAGCGCTAGCGACGACGAGGAGGAGTTCGAACTGCTGTGCACCCGCGCCGGGGCGGGCCCACTGGTTGTCGCCGCCGGCGAGCCGACCGTGTAGAGGTGTGATTTTCCGGGGTTGATGTGGGCTCAGTGGTCGTAGGCGGTCAGTGAGGTGATCTCAGAGAAATAATTCGGGCGATTTGGGGATGGACGGGACGCCAAAGGTGACGTTTCGGGCCTATCGGGAGAAGTCGTCGAAGGCCGGAGACAGACGTGGAGCCTCCGGTAGATG
>NZ_JBQQCB010000234.1:0-8282 GCF_052246675.1 Nonomuraea sp. KM90
TTCTCGTGGAGACCGAGCCGGGATTGTTCACTCAGCCGCATCCGTAACCCGGCAACGAGCCCGTGACCAGCCCTTCTCGTGCAGAGCAAGCGATCAAAGGGACATCAACTCGCGAACCGCCCTCTGATGTCGTCGACCTGAGCTTTGCGGACAGCTTCGTGCCATCGCTGGACGCGGTTGGCGAACCGCCAGCCGAGCGTGAATCCGGCGCTCATCATGACGCAGCCGATGCCGATGAGCCACCACCAGATATCACTCACCGGGTACTTGCAGCGTGGATGCCCCGTCCTTCAGGGCGGGGAGGAAACGCGGAACGGCGGGCCACTGTGGGGTCCTGGTTTTGTCGGTGGTGGTCGGTAGCTTGGCCGGCATGTCCCGCTACCGGCTTCAGCCCACGCCGGCCCAAGAGCAGGCGCTTGTGGAGCATCGCGGGCACGCCCGGTTCGTGGGGAATCTGGCCGTTGAACAGCACGCGCACTGGAAGCCGGGCCGTAAGAGCGCGCCGGGGTTTGCCGAGCAGTGCCGGCAGCTCACCCAGGCACGAGCCGCGTTCGCCTGGCTGCGCGCCGGATCGATTATCGTGCAGCAGCAGGCCCTGAAGGACTTCGCCCAGGCGATGGCGAACTTCTTCGGCACCACCCACCAGCGTCCGACCTGGCGCAAGCGCGGGCAGGGGGAAGGGTTCCGGATCGTCGCCGTCAAGGCCGGCGACGTCCGTCGCCTGTCTGGCAACGTCGGCGAAGTGAAGGTGCCGAAGGTCGGCTGGGTGCGATTCCGCTGGTCCCGCGCCGTGCCCGCGGGCGTGAAGTCCTTCCGCATCACCCGCGACCGTGCCGGGCGCTGGCATGTGGCGTTCGCCGCGATCCCCGAGCCGACCCCCGCACCGGGCACCGGCGAGGTGGTGGGCGTGGACCGGGGTGTCGCGGTCAGCGCCGCCCTGTCCACTGGACAGATGCTGTACGTTCCCGGCCTGCGCGAGAGCGAGAAGGCGCGACTGCTGCGGCTGTTGCGCAAACTGGCCCGGGCCAGGAGGGGGTCGAGGCGGCGCGACAGGGTGAAGGCCGCCATCGCGCAGCTGAAGGCGCGCGAGGCCGACCGGCGTCAGGACTGGGTGGAGAAGACTTCCACCGGCTTGGCACGCCGGTTCGACGTGATCGCCGTCGAAGACCTGAAGATCCGCAACATGACCCGGTCGGCCAAGGGGAGTATCGCCGAGCCCGGCAGCAACGTTGCCGCCAAGGCTGGCCTGAACCGGGGTATTCTCGCCGCGGGGTGGGGCCGGCTGGTGGCCCGGCTGGAGGACAAGGCCCCGGGCCGGGTCGTGAAGATCAATCCTGCGTACACGAGTCAGCGGTGCTCGGCGTGCGGGATCGTGGACCGGCAGGCGCGCGAGAGCCAAGCGCGTTTCCGGTGCCGGTCCTGCGGATACGCCGGCAACGCCGACGTGAACGCGGCACGTAACATCAAACACGCGGCAGGGCATGCCGCCGCTGCGCGGGAAGGCCCACCGCTGGGCGGGCCAGTGAACCGCGAACCTCAACACGACCCCCTCCTGGTGAGGTAGTCGTGCTGGAATCCCCCGCCTTCAGGCGGGCGGAGGATGTCAATGTGCGCCTCCTGAGGAGGGCAAACCGTGTCACGCGGCCGAGCTCGGGCGGCCCGCAGACGATTTGTTGGCGACGGCGCCGATGCCGCTGTCGGATCCATCTCTGCGCGAGAGGCGTGAGGGTGGAGGCGGAGGGCACCGACGTCACCGTCCAACTTCTCGGCACCTGCCCTATAACGTGTCGGCGCGGCGCGCATGGCCCCCGTCTGCATTTCCTGGCCTGTCACCACTTGGCCTGCTGCTGCGCGGCCCACTCGTACCAGCCGAGCGGGCTATCGTAGTGCTCGTACGCCTGTTGCAGCTCGTACTCCTCGACGGCGCTCTCGTGGTCCTGCTGCGCCGCCTCTCGGTAGCCGTCATCAGTGGTCATCGTTGTCCAACCTCCGGTCGTCCTGGCCCTGCTTCCCGTAGGCGGCCTGCAGGAGCTGGTGGGCCGCCTACCTTGGTCGCATGTCGTAGTGGTGAGGTGTCACGCGCTCGGCTGCAACGCCTTATGCGCTTGCCGCTCCAGGGCGCTGGCGATCAGGTCCGGCAGGTGCTTACGGACCATGGCGCGGACGCGGACGATACTGCCGCCCCACTCGTGGAGCTCGCGCACCAGCGGTTCGATGTCCGCGAGATCTGGGACCGGATCAGGCAACACACCCGCCTCGTCTGCACGCTCGAAGAAGCGCTCATAGGTATCGCACCAGCCCTGGTTGACGCCGAAGGCTTCCAGGTCCTCGCGGGACAGCGGCAACGCCCGCAGAACAGCCTCCGCTTCCTGGCGGTAGCTGCCCCGGCTGATTTCCGGGTCAGCGGCGATGAAGCGCACCTGCGGGTTATCGGAGGTGGCCAGGTTCTGGAAGGCTTGGTCGCGCTTGTCCTGGTATGCCTTTCGGACGGCGCTGAGGGCTCTGGTGCGCCTGTCCTCGGCTTCGATGAAGGCTTTGTCCTCCTCTGGCGACATGCCGGCGCGCCACTCGGGAACCGGGTTTTCCGCGCGGGCACGGTGACGGTCGAGGTCGTAGGTCTTCTGTGCCTCGTCAAGGCCGGCGAAGTACGCCTCTATCTCGGGAAGCATGATGGGTCTCTCCATTCTTTTCGTTGGACCTATGGGAGATTCGTGGTGGCCGCCTGCCGATGCGCAGGTGTGCCGTCGCAACGGCTGAGGCCGATTTACGGACTGGGCCAGTAGCGCCTTGTCAGAACGGCGGCGGCTTGGAGCTTTGTCTGGCTTCGCCGGGAACCATTCGCGCGTGCCGCTGTGAGGCTCGTGCTCGTCGGGTCGACGACGCGCGAGCGGCCGTCGTTGGCAGCCAGCGCTCGGCGGCGCTACCGCTCAGGGTGAAGACCGCCCCGGGTCAGAAGGGTGGTACTAGCGCGACCAGATGCGCTGTTCCTGGTCGGACCGGGTCGCTGGGGCGCTTGGCGACCTCACGCGGTGCTGGTCAGGGGTGTCTGTGCTGGTGACGCTGCTCTGCAACGCCCACAGGAGCACAATCAGCATGATGCCGACGAAGACGGTGGCGATGACCTGAACGACTTTGAAGGAGACGAAAATGATTTGGCGATGCTCTGATGGCACGGCGCTTTCCCTTGTGGAGGGGAGTCGAAACTGAAAGTCGCGGGAAGCCGCTATCAGCAGGAGGAGCTCTCGGGAGGTTCGAAGGGTCGTGCTCGGCGGCGCACGATGGAGGGCGGCGCGTCTGCTGGTCTTCCGGCATGGGCGGCTGCGCTGACCTGTCCGGAATACCAGGACGCGCCTGCCGGTGAGTTGCCGGGATGCGAGGACGACCGTGACGTCTCACCCCGCCGGTCGAGCGCCGCCTAGCATGGGATCACACACGCCCCTCTTCTTGCGTGTCACCGCCGCGTGGGTTGGCTCAGGGGGTCGTGGAGGGAGGCCATCGTCGGCACCTCCTGCTTCCCGGTGGAGGGCAAGCAGGAGGGCACGGGGCGTGCGCGTTCATGGCCCCTGTGGCGGGGGCGAGCTGTCACCGCGTCGGCGGCTTGATCACCGGGTCAGAAGTCAGGTTCGCCCGCGATGGTGGCGGGTGAGGGGATGAAGTCCGCCGCGCTGTCGTCTGCGGGCTGAGGGCCCGGACGCTCCGTCGTGGCGGAGGCCCACGCGTCGTCGGCCGGACCGCCGCCGAAGCCGCCGCCCCCGCCGCCGCCTTGGCGGGAGGTGCGGTTGACCTTGGCGGTGGCGTTGCGCAGAGACGGGCCGACCTCGTCGACCTCGATCTCGTAGATCGTGCGCTTCTCGCCTTCCTTGGTCTCGTAGGAGCGCTGCTTGAGCCGCCCCTGCACGATGACCCGCATGCCGCGCTGGAGGCTCTCGGCGGCGTTCTCCGCCATGTTCCGCCACGCGTTGCAGGTCAGGAAGAGGCTCTCGCCATCCTTCCACTCGTTGGTCTGTCGATCCATGAACCGCGGAGTGGATGCGATGCGGAATCGAGTCACCGCTTGCCCGGTCGGGGTGAAGCGCAGCTCGGGGTCGTCGACCAGGTTGCCGACGATGGTGATGACGGTGTCTCCTGCCATGTCCTGTGTGCTCCTCTACCTGTGGGATGACGGAGCGGCCCCGATTCAGGTCATGTCACCTGGCGGCTGCTTCTGCCAAGTCACCCGGCGAGGTATCGCTCCGTGTGTCGGTACGGGCTGCTGCGCAGGCGGGACGAAGGTGTGCAAGCTGATGGCCCGCACGAGCAAGATGTTCTCCGCCCGCGGAGAAGATCTTGCTCGTGCGGGTGAGCCGTCGGCTTGCGCACCGCTGGGACGCCTGCGAAGGTGCTTGGGCCGAGACGCGGATACCACGCCCGGCGTATCACGTCTGCAGGTGCGGTGCTTTCATGCCAGCGGGGCCGTTGGTTGATGTGACCGGAGGCGTTCTGCAAGGTTCTGCACGCAGCCGGTCAGGGCTCAGTTCCTGGCGCGCTGCACGTCTGTGTATTTCGTGGGAGTGCCGGCCGGGGCAGGTGCCCCCTGGTCGGGTGCTGGTGTGGTCGCGACCGCCCTTCAAGGACGAGCGCGGTGTAGCGGTCATCATGGAGCCGGTTGGCCTCGTTCGTCTTCGGGCGGGGCAGGTGTCAAGGTCATTTCGTTGGCGACCTGCTTGATGACTGCCGCCGTCGTGTCGGAGCTCAAAGCGTGGTCCAGCATGACAGCAACGTCGGCCTTGATGGCGCAAAGCCGCGCGTGGTCGTCGACGAGCGTTTCCTGCCCGACGCCGAGGTCCGGGTAGAGGATCGGGGGCAGGTCCTCGGCGAAGTCCAGCAGGGTGAAGGCGCCGTAGGCCATCCCGGTGTGAGCGTCGGCGGCAAAGGGGATGACATGCACACTGATGTTCGTGTTGTGTGCCACGGTGTCGGCTATGGCGTGGAGTTGACGGGCCATAATGGCTGGTGATTTTGCTGGTGAGTAGCAGCAGCGTTTGTCGGTCAGTTTGGACAGCACTCGGGGGCTGATCGTGCCCGGAATGTCGGTGAGAAGTAGCAGCACCCGGAGACTCGACCACTCACCTATCGTGTTCAGGTGATTGCTGATAGAGACGCCCGGCGTGCTGGCTTGGAGAGGGAGCCAGCACGCCGGGCGCATGAGCTCTGGGCGCAAGCTCGTGCGGTTCCCGGAGGGTGCAGCCCAGGGCCAGAGAGTGATCTTCAAGTAATCGGCGATAATATGATCATGACACGTGGCACTGTGAAGTTCTGGAAGGTCGAGAAGGGTTGGGGAGCAATCTCTTCTCCGGAGCTCCCGGCCGATCGCGATGCCTTCGCGCACTTCAGCGACGTCGTGGCGAGCGGGTATCGGGTCCTGGAGGCAGGTGACGAGGTCGAGTTCGACGTCGTCAAACGGTCGCAGGACAGCTTCGACTACGTGGCTGAAAACATCCGGAGACTGCGATGTACCGGGTTGTAAGGCCAACCCCGGACGCCGCGCGCCAGCGAACCGTCGAAAAGGCCCATCAGCCGCGCACCACGACCCCGCCCGGACGCGCCGGGCGGGGTCGTGATGCGCGGTCAAGCCCTCAGGCCAGGAGGCCCAGGGTTTCGGGCGTTTCCCAGGCCGTCAGATGCCGTTCGGGGTCGGTTTCCTCCTGCGCGAACTCGTTGATCAGCTCGACGAGGGTTCGCCGGTCCTGCTCGGACAGGTAATCAGCAACTCGGCCAGGAAACCCAGATAGCTCATCTGATCGCGCGGGGCGGCAGCGGCCAGCTCGACGAACTGGGAGCGGATGGTCGGCAGCCGCAACCGCTGGCAAGCCTGGCAGATCGAGGCTTCGGCCGCTTCCTCGGTCAGGGCGCGGCGGTGAAAGGTGGTCATGGCAGCTCTCCCTCGGATGCGGGCCGGCCGCCCGGGCGGCGGCGCAGTAGTTGGTCGTAGACGGCCACCGACGGCAGCGGCCGGGTGTCGGGCGGCAGCTGGGCCAGCCGCCGGGTGGTCAGCGACACCACCGCCGGCTCATCCAGCCAGGCCAGCCGTTCCGGCCGGGGCGGCGGACCCGGCTCCGGACTGTCGTCGGCCTGAGCGATCTTGCGGGCCTCCAGCGCCACGGCATCGGCGGTCAGCGCGCTTACCTTCAACGCGGCCTCCATCCCCGCCACCACGTGCCGATGCTCCATGTGCCGGTGCAGCAGCAGCACCTCGATCAGCGCCCGGGTCCCGTCCGCGTCCCCGTGCTTGCGGCGGGCCGCGGCCCACCAGGCCTCATGGACGGCGGTGAAGGTGCCCGCGGCCCGGGCCTGTTCCAGCGCGGTGGCGCCGGGCAGCGCGCCGGGCTTGTGCGCCAGGGCCTCCAGGTAGTGGTCCAGCTCCAGCCGGGCCCCACCCTTGGCGATCAGCCGCTCGTGGGAGGTTCACCAGTCCCGCCCATTTCAGCCAGGCGTTCCGCGGCGCCCACGACCTCTCGCCGCGCGAGATCCGCCGGCAGTGCGCGACGGCCTGCAACTCGGTGGAACGGGCTTGTGTTCAGGCAGAGGTGTTGTCGCTGTTGACGCAGTGGCCGTCGGTTGCGCAGCGTTCATCGTGGGCGTAGGCGCGGCTGCGGTGCGAGGAGGTGGGATGTGCCGCATCCGAAGCGCGGCGGCGCGCAGCTCACCCGCCGGAGGTGGTGTTCTTGCCCGGGTCGGCGTGGGACGCTCGGCGCGTGCCGGGGCTTCTGAGGCGTCGCTGCCCACGGAGTTGGGCACGCGGATGTCGTACGAATCCTCTTCATCGGGCGCGGCATAGACGGGCAGCGGATTCAGGGGCTGGCTGGCGACGCTGTTGCAGCGCATCTGCCGCCCACGCGGGAGGGCGATTCCGCTTGCCGTACGTGCGGTTGATGGACGTTCCGCCGTCTGGTGCGTCGGATGGTAGGGAGGTTCCGCTCAGTGGCGGGGTGGCCAGGACGGTCGTCGGTGCGGTGAGCGGGGGCGCGCCGGGCACCGTTGCGGCGGAGCGTGATCTCGTCCGTCGTGCCGGGTGTTCCAGCAGTTTCGGCGCGAGCGAGCGCGCCATGGCCGCGACAGGGAGTGTCAACCTTAATTTTACAGTCCCCGGCCTGTCGCTCGGCAATGGTGTGGGTGTGGGGTGCCGGAGGTGGCCCGCCGGTTGCACCGTCAGGTGCGGCCCTGGTCGACGAAATCGCCGGCCAGCAGCGTGATGATGGCCAGGTGCTGCGGGTCCGCCTCCGGGTCTGCAGCGACCAAGTCGGTGAGGTGAGCTCCCACCCGGATGGTGATCCACGCGATGATGGCGGGGGGCAGGTCAGCGAATTCTGCTCTGAGCCGGGCGCCGAGGTGGTTCGCCCGATCGTTGATGGCACGGGCGGATTCGTCGGTGAGCTCGTCTTTGAGCTGGGAGATGGTGGTGCGGGTCGCCTCGACCCAGCCGGGCCATACGGGTGTGTACGTCATGGTGATGCGCTGTCCGGACGCGGTGCTGCAACGGGGCTGTGGGGTGCCTTGGGGGGCCTATGCGCAGGCTCGCGGAGCACGTGCGTAGGTCACTGCTCGGATAAGCCCTCTGGGGCGGCCGGGGGTGAGGAGCGGGCGAACAATGCGATGGCGCGTTCGGGCATCGACCCCCAGGCGACTCCTTGCCTGTCCCACTGCTGAAGATTTCTCATCAGCCACAACGCTCCCTTGTGAAAGCGCCTCTTCACGACCGGCGCCTGGTGGAAGCGGGGGTGGTGGGTCACCGCGGTGCCGCAGATGCCGTAGTGGGATAGGAGGGCGCGAATGATCGGGTTGGTCCGTCGCTCGCGCGGGTGTGTGGAGTGCGGTGGTGGGGTTGCGCCTGGCACCAGGGTGTTGGGCAACTGCTTGACGGAGATGCGGTCTTGCCGGGGTGGTCGGGGTGAGGGGTCGGGCAAGGTGGTGCCCTTTCGAGGAGCGGTCAATGCCGTCCGGCTGCCGGGCTGGCGGTAGCAGGCTGTTTCGAACGACGGAAGGGGGAGGTTGCTGGGCTGTCATATCGATGGCGTTGCTCGGCTTGGTGCGGTCGCGGTAGGAATCGGATCATGCGGGTGCGGATCCGTGGACGGTTCCGGCAGCGTGGCGTGTTGGAGGCACGCAGTTTATGGAGCTAGACGAGTAAGTCCTAAGTCGCTGCCAGGCGGAGTGTGAACATGACGAAGGGTGTTGACGATCGGTTTGTGACAACAGACCTCAACACCCTTCTCACCGCACTGTACGTCAGGATCGACGACTGG
>NZ_JBQQCB010000235.1:0-8225 GCF_052246675.1 Nonomuraea sp. KM90
ACGACGCTCCGGGCCAAAACTGGACCGACACCCCCTCTGACAGGGGATGATCGTCAGTCGGACGGCCCTTCGGTCACCTGGCGGCCGCACGGTGACCGCGACGCTTCGAGGTGCTCATGAGCCAAGTGGAAGACCCCGCGCCGCAGACGCTGGCGGAGCTGGCCCGCCGGCACGGGCTCCGCCCCGCCATCGCGCGGCCCAGGTTCTCCGTCTACCTTCGCCAGCTCTGGGACCGGCGGCACTTCGTGCTGACGTACGCGACCTCGCGCAACGTCTCGAAATACTCCGGCTCGGCCCTGGGCCAGCTCTGGCAGGTCATCACCCCGCTGCTGAACGCCGCGATCTACTACGTGATGTTCGGCCTGATCCTGGGCGGCAGCAAGAACATCCCGAACTACCCGGCGTTCCTGCTGACGGGGATGTTCGTCTTCACGTACACGCAGCGCACCGTCACCGCGGGGGCCAAGTCGATCTCCGGGAACCTGTCGCTGATCCGCGCCCTGCACTTCCCGCGCGCCTCGCTGCCGCTCGCGTACACGATCCAGGAGCTGCAGCAGCTCACCATCTCCATGGGCGTGCTGCTGGTCATCGTGGTGATCACCGGCGAGCTGCCGACCTGGTTCTGGCTGATGATCCCGGTCGTGCTGGTGCTGCAGACGATGTTCAACGTCGGGGCCGGGCTGATCCTGGCCAGGCTGGGCTCCTCCATGCGCGACCTCAACCAGCTGCTGCCGTTCATCATGCGCACCTGGCTGTACGCCTCGGGCGTGTTCTTCGCCATCCACGACAAGGTGGTCAACAGCGCGGGCCTGCCGGAGTGGGTGGCCACCGCGATGTACCTGAACCCGGCCGCCTCCTACATCGAGTGGATGCGCGACATCCTCATCGGCGGCCACACCCCGCCGCAGATGGTGTGGCTGTCGTGCCTGCTGTGGGCGTTCTTCGCGCTCACGGCCGGGTTCTGGTACTTCTGGCGGGCCGAGGACCGATACGGCCGCGGCTGAGATCGTTCGGCCTCGTTCCCGGGGATGAAGTGGCGCGGCGGACGGGTTGGCACGAGGAAAGGGCGACCGCCCCCCGCCGTACACGAGGAGAGCCGGCCATGAGCACGCACGCAGACCCCCAGCCCCCCGCCGTCCGCCAGCTCCGGCTGGTGGTCGAGGCGGAGGACTACGAGGCCGCGCTGGCCTTCTACCGCGACGTCCTCGGCCTGCCCGAGCAGGCGGCCTTCTCCGGCGGGGGCGGCGCGCGGGTGACGATCCTCGACGCCGGCCGGGCCACCCTGGAGATCGCCAACCCGGCGCAGAAGGAGATGATCGACAAGGTCGAGGTGGGCCGCCAGGTCGCGCCCAAGATCCGGGTCGCCTTCGAGGTGGACGACGCCAGGGGCACCACCGAGCGGCTGGTGTCGGCGGGCGCGGCCGAGGTCGCGCCGCCCACGGTCACGCCCTGGGAGTCGCTCAACGCCCGGCTCGACGCGCCCGCCGGGCTGCACATCACGGTCTTCCAGGAGCTGCGTACGCAGGACGAGCGCGAATCCCTCGACGGCTTCGGCAAGGACCGGCCCGCGCATCCCTGAGGGCCGGCGCCGTGACCACCTACTCCGCCGTCGTCACCACCGGCATCTACTGCCGCCCGGGCTGCGGCGCCCGGCCGCTGGCCAGGAACATCCGCACGTACGAGCACCCGGCGGCCGCCGAGGTCGCCGGCTTCCGCGCGTGCCTGCGCTGCCGGCCGTACCGGGTGGCGGCCCCGCTCGCCGCCGGCTCGCCCGAGCTGGTGTGCCGGGCGTGGCGGCTGATCATCGAGGGGGTCCTCGACGGCGGCACGGAGACGGGCCTCGCGGAGCGGGTCGGCGTGTCGCCGCGGCACCTGCGCCGGCTGTTCCTGCGGCACCTCGGCGCGACCCCCGACCAGCTCGCCCGCTCCCGCCGGGCCCACTTCGCCCGCCGGCTGCTCGACGACACCGACCTGCCGGTGGTCGACGTGGCTTTCGCGTCGGGGTTCGGGAGCCTGCGGCAGTTCAACCGGACGATGCGGGAGGTGTTCCGGGCCGCGCCGACCGCCCTGCGGGAGCGCAGGCACCGCGCCGACCGGCTGGCCGCCGACGGCGGGCTGGCGCTGCGGCTGCCGTACGCGCCCGGCTACGACTGGGACGCGGCACGCGCCCGCCTGGCGGAACGGGCGATCCCCGGCGTGGAGGTCGTGGACGGGGGCACGTACCGGCGCACGATCACCGTGGGCGGGGCCCCCGGGGTGCTGGAGGTCTCGCCCGGCGGGGACGGGCACCTGGTGCTGGTGGCGCACCTGCCGTACTGGGAGGGGCTGATCCACCTGGTGGGGAGGGTCGGGCGGCTGCTCGGCACGGAGGGCGGCCCCGCCCCGGGGACGTGGAGCCCGTTCGAGGACGGGGTGCGGGCAACGGGGGCGGCGGCGCGGCTGGTGAGGGGGCTGGGGACGTACGTGCCGGGGTTGCCGGAAGGGCTCACGCACACGTTCCCCGAGGCCGCGGCCGTCACGGAGGAGGCGCTGGCGGCGCTCGGGCTCCCGGCCGCGGACGCGTCCCTCATCGCCGCCCTGACCCGGTGAACCGGGCGCGATGACGCGCGGCACACCAGGGACGGGTATTTGTGCGCGGTCCCCGAGGACGTCCGGCGGATACGTTCCCGGGGTGCACGCGAGCCGGTGACACCGCCTCGCCCGGCGACAGGCGTGCCGCCCCGCGCGATCCCGCACGGGGACATCGCATCCAGGATTCGGAGATCCGTATGACCATGCCATCGATCGTTCCCGCCCGCAGAGGCAGGCGGCTGCGCCTGTCAGCGCTGGCCGCCGTGGCGACCACCGCGGTGGCCGCGGGCGCGCTGCTGGCGGGGAACGCCACGTCGGCCGAGGCGGTGCCGCCGGAGGTGATCAGCCGCTGGAACAACGAGCTGGTGCACAGCAACGCGCTGAGCCCCGGCTTCAGTCAGTTCCTGTCCGCGGGCCCGTACACGATCACCGCCAAGCTCACGGCGAGCAACACGGGCGCCACGGCGATCAACTACTCGTGCGTGATCAGCGCGGCCGGCGGCGCCGACACCGACCTCGCGGAGGTCACCCTGCCACCCCACAGCAAGGCGGGTGTCTTCCTGAACGTCGTGCACAACTTCACCACCTCGGGACAGGTCAGCTTCGCCTGCACCAAGCCCGCGGGCACGCCGCAGGTGCGGATGCTGCAGGTGAAGATCACTTCGATCAAGGTGAACTCGCTGGTCAACCAGCCGTTCTGAGCTTGACCTGATCCGGAGGGGGCGGACCCGCCCCTTCCGGATCCCGATCAGTTCCCGCGCAGGTCACGCAGCCGGAAGGCAGTGACCCCGGCCAGCAGCAGCGCGGCGGTGACGGCGGCCAGCCACAGCAGCGGGCCCGCGTCCACCGCCCGGCCCAGCGCCTGCGGCACGTGCGCGAACGGCGACAGATCCCTGATCCATTCGTCGATCTGGAGCAGCTCGCCGAGCTGGGCGAGCAGGGCGAAGGCCACCAGCGCCGCCCAGGCGAGCGAGGTCAGCCGGGGCGCCAGCCCGAACAGCAGCATCGCGATCCCCGCCAGCGTCCACGTGGCGGGCGCCTGGACCAGCGCCGCGCCCAGCAGACGCGCCGCCTGCCCGGCCGGGTCACCGATCCGCACGCCGTGCGCGAGCCCGGCCGCCAGCCCGCCCGCCGCCAGGATCAGCGTGCTCCCGCCCAGCGCCAGCACCAGGTGACCGGCCGTCCAGCGCCAGCGCGGCACGGCCCCCGCGAGCACCGGCTCGGCCCGGACCGCCGCCTCCTCACCCTGCAGCCGCAGCGTCGCCTGGACGGCGTACCCGCCCGCGACCAGGCCCAGCAGCGCTGTCTCGGCGGACAGGAACGAGTCGATCAACGCGCCCGCCCCGCCCACCATCGCCAGGATGGCGGCGATCTGCGGGTTGTCGCGGACGATGTCGCCCACGCTGTCCGCCAGCGCCCCGAACATCACCCCCACCAGCGCGAACCCCACCGTCCAGCCGAGCAGGGCCCCGCGCTGCAGCCGCCACGCCAGTGCCAGCGGGCCCGCCAGGTACCGGGCCGCGTCCCCCGGGCCGGTGCGCGGCGCCATCAGCCCCGCGCCCAGATCCCGCCGCCGGGCCAGGACCGCGGCCACCGCCACCAGGGCCAGCCCGGCCACCGCCAGCAGGGCGACCACCCACCAGCGCTCGCCCGCGAACGCCCGTACGCGCTGCGCCCAGCCCAGCGGCGACATCCACGAGAGCGTCTCGATCCCGGCGGCGTCACCCAGCGCGCGCAGGAGGAACGCCAGGCCGAGCGCCGCGGCGGCGATGCCGACGGCGGTCCGCGCGTGCGCCGTGAGCTGCGCGGCCAGGACCGCGACGCCGGTGAACACCCAGCCCGTGCCGCCCACCGCCAGGCCGAGCGCGAGCGCTCCCGCCACGGGCAGCCCCTGCCCGGCCAGGCCCAGCGTCACCAATAGGGCGATGAGCAGGTTGGCCGCCCCGGCGACGAGCACCGCCGCGGCCGGGATCGCGGCCCGGCCGACCGCGCAGGCGCCGACCAGCTCGGCACGGCCGGTCTCCTCCTCGGCGCGGGTGTGCCGGACCACCGCCGCGATGCTCATCAGGGCGGCCAGCACCGACGCCATGGTGGTGCCGCGCCACGCGGTGAGCCCGCCCACCGACGTCGCGTCGAAGACCGGCCCGGTCAGGGCCTGCAGGGCGGGCGCGGTGCCGATGGTGGCACCCAGCGCGATCCGCTGAGCCGCCTGGGGGTACAGCTCGGCGATGGCCGACGCGCTGGCGGCGATCAGGCCGACGACGACGACGATCCAGACGAGCAGCAGCACGCGGTCGCGGCGCAGCGCCAGCCGCACCAGCGCCACCGTGCCGGTCACGCCGCGACCTGGTAGTGGCGCAGGAACAGCTCTTCCAGGGTGGGCGGCCGGCAGGTCAGACCGCGGACGCCGGAGCCGGTGAGCAGGCGTAACACCTCGTCCAGGCGTTCGGAGTCGATCTGGAAGCGGACATGGGAGCCGTCCACGACCAGGTCGTGGACGCCTTCGAGGCTCGCCAGGCCGGCGGGGACGCTGTCGAGCTCGGCGGTGATCGACGTGCTGGTGAGATGGCGGAGCTGGGCCAGCGTGCCGGTCTCCACGACGCGGCCGTCGCGGACGATCGTGACCTGGTCGCACAGCGCCTCGACCTCGGACAGGATGTGGCTCGACAGCAGCACCGTACGGCCGTTGCCGCGCTCCTCGGCGATCGCGTCGCGGAAGGCCGCCTCCATGAGCGGGTCCAGCCCGGCGGTGGGCTCGTCCAGCAGGAGCAGCTCGACGTCGGAGGCCAGGGCGGCGACGAGGGCCACCTTCTGGCGGTTGCCCTTGGAGTAGGTGCGGCCCTTCCTCGTGGGGTCGAGGTCGAAGCGGTCCAGCAGGGCGGCCTTGCGCCGCCGGTCGAGCCCGCCGCGCAGCCGGCCGAGCAGGTCGATGGCCTCGCCGCCGGTCAGGGTGGGCCACAGGACGACGTCGCCAGGCACGTACGCCAGCCGCCGGTGCAGCTCGACCGCGTCCCGCCAGGGGTCGCCGCCGAGCAGCTCGGCATGGCCGCCGTCGGCGCGGAGCAGGCCGAGCAGGATGCGCAGGGTGGTGGTCTTGCCCGAGCCGTTCGGGCCGAGGAAGCCGTGGACCTCCCCGGTCCGTACGGTGAGTTCGAGCCCGTCGAGGGCACGGATCTTGCCGTAACTCTTGGTCAGGGCACTGACCAGGATGGCAGGGTTGTTCGCCATGCGCGCCTCCATGAGGCCGGTCCGATGTGACGTTGCCGACCAGACTTCCCGGCGCACCAGGACTGACGGTAGCAGCGCCCGGCCGGCTCGGCCAGGCTCCCGCCGGAGTCACGCACAACGGACCTCGCGTCACGGCGTACGTGGACCCCGCGTCATGGCGTACGTGGACCTCGCGCTATCTCCCGCCGCGGCGGGAGTGGCGCGTCCCGCGCCCGTGCCCGTTGCCGGGCGTCTCGACGAGCGGGGTGTCCACGAGGTGCTCGACCAGGAACCAGGTCTGCAGCTCGCCGGTCCGGATGACGTTGGAGACCAGCAGGTCGTTGGTGCCGTCGTCGCCCATCTCGGCGGCGCGGGCAGCCGCGTCGTGGGCGGCGACGAGGATGGTCTCGTGCGCCTCGATCAGGCGCGAGAGCATCGCCGGGACCTCCTCGGCGCCGTTGGGCGGCCGCGGGACCACGGTGATCTCGGCGACGTGCCGCGGGTCGCCGACCGCGATGCCGCCCAGCGTCTGGATCCGCTCCGCCATCATGTCCACGAGCTCGAGCTGCTCTCCCGCGTGCTTGTCCAGCAGCAGGTGCAGCTGGTAGAAGGTCGGGCCGCGCATCAGCCAGTGGTGCTTCTTGTACAGGTGGTAGAGGATCTGCGTGTCGGACAGGATCTGGTTCAGCCGCTCGCAGGAGTAGCTGCGGGCCTCGCCCGACACGGCCAGCGGCCACGTCCGGACAGTGCCGAATTCCTGGATCTCGGTGCCGTCCACGTGCAGCCACGGCTGGCTGCCCGAATGCTTCAACGCTTTGGTCTTGCCTTTGATGATGGGCACGATCATCTCCCGGTGCGGTGAGTTTGAGCCGATCCGACCACGAACCTTCCCGTATGCCCGGCGTTCGAGCTCCCGCCCAGACCAGTGCATGGCAAAGGTTGGGACAGCCGCACCCGCACCGCACGCGCAGTCGCAGTCGCACCGGCCACCACGGCCCAGGCGCCCGCTATGTCGTCTGCGGCCGCCGGGCGGCCCAGGCCATCCGGCGGGCGCGTACGTGAAGGTCATCGCGCCGCAGGACGCTCCCGGGCCCGCCGTCGTCGTCGAGCAGGCGGTCGAGAGCGGCCAGGTCGTCGCTGTCCAGCACGCCGTCCAGTCCGGTCCGCATCCGCCGCAACGACGCCTGGGCGTAACGCCCGGCGGAGTCCGGCAACGGCGGTGTCAGGTCGATGGTGAAGACCCGCTCGGCTTCCACGCTGAAGCCCGCCTTCGCCAGGAGCGGGCCCCAGTCGGCGCCGAAATGCGGCATCTGAGCGGCCCGCCACTCGGCCATCGCCGCGTGGCAGCGCTCCTCGAGCCCGGGACGGCCGAAGCCCAGGTCGTCGGGCAGGAAGCGGGGGAAGGCGTCCAGCTCCACCGCGATCATGAGCCCGCCGGGGCGGAGCATGGTGAGGACGTCGGCCAGGACGCGGTCGGGGTCGGCCATGTGGTGCAGCGACGCCGAGGCCCATACCAGGTCCACGGGCTCCAGCTCCGGCCGGCTCGCGTCGAGGTCCGCCTGCACGGTACGGATCCGGTCGGCCAGCCCGCGTTCCCGGGCGGCGGCCTCCAGGTGGCGCAGCATGGGCTCGGACGCGTCCAGCGCGATCACCTCGGCTCCGTCGAAGCGTTCGAGCAGCGCGAACGAGCCGGCGCCGGTCCCGCTGCCCAGGTCGAGGATGCGGCGGGGAGGCCGCTCACCGGTCAGCTCCCGGATCCAGGCGGTGAGGTCGGACAGGTAGGAGTGCAGCACCTCGGCGTCGAGATCCAACATCTCAGCCATCGCGGCGACGTCCGCCGCATCCCCACCACCGTGCTGGTGCTGGTGCTGGTGCTGGTGGTGCTCGTGCCGGCCGTGCTGGTGGTCACGGTGCGCTGGGCCGCCGTGCTGGTGGTCGTGTGCCATGCCTCCGACCCTACGCGCGCCTTGCACCTCCGACATGCCTTCTTGCCTATGAAGCAAGAATGCCGAAATACTCGATTGCCTGACGGTGATGCCGTTGAGAGCATCTCCGCCATGCCTGCCTGCACCTCCTATGACGGAACCGATGGACCGATGCAGGATCCCGCCCACCACCGGTCGAATCGCGGGGGCCCGGCGCGGGCGATCAGGTGGTAGGGGTGCGTGTGACGGCGACCATCGCCGTCGCGTAGCGCATCGTGAAGCCCCCACCCATCTCGTCGAGGGCGGCGCCGACCCCCTCCAGTACCTCCGCCAGCTGGTCCGGCGGGAGCCGGGTGAAGGCGCCCGTGGTGGGCATCTGGTCCAGCCACGCGTCCCGCGTGTAGAACCACTCCCAGTGGTGCCGCCACTGCTCCGGACGGCCGAACCCGCCCACCTCCCGGAACCCGTCGGCAGTCTTGTCGAGCAGCGGCTGGTAACCGTCGACGGATGACTTCGCCAGGG
>NZ_JBQQCB010000236.1:0-8184 GCF_052246675.1 Nonomuraea sp. KM90
CCATCGTCCTGGTCACCCACTTCATGGAGGAAGCACAGCACCTGTGCGACCGCGTGGCCCTCCTCCGCTCCGGCGCGCTGGCGGCCCTGGACACGCCGGCGGGGCTGATCGAGAGCAGCGGGAGCGCCACGGTCATCTCTTTCGTTCCCTCCCGGCACCTGGACGACGGCGAGTTGGCCGCGCTGCCCGCGATCCGCTCCGTGCGGCGTACGGACGGCGTCCGGCTGGTCGTCACCGGAACCGACGAGACCGCCGAGGCACTGATGTCCATGCTCGCGCTCAACGGCATCGCCGCGCGGAACTTGCGCGTGGAGAGCGCCTCCCTCGATGACGCCTACCTCGACCTCACCGACAAGGAGTTGTGACATGTCCGCATCCATCGCCGTGCTGAAGGCCGAAGGCCGGCTGTTCCGCCGCGAACCTGGCAGCGTGTTCTGGATCCTCGCCTTCCCTCTGCTGCTCCTGGTGATCCTCGGCCTGGTCCCGTCGTTTCGGGAGGCGGGATCCGCCTCCGGGGGAGCGCGGCCGATCGATCTGTACCTCCCGGTGGCCGTGCTGCTCGGCATGATCCTTTCCGGGCTGAACTCCCTGCCGCCGACCCTCACCGGTTATCGCGAGAAGGGCATCCTGCGCCGCATGTCCACCACACCGGTACGGCCGGCCGCGATCCTGGCCGCCCAGGTGCTCGTGCACGGCGCCGCCGCGCTGGCCGGTGGGATCGTCGTCATCGCCACGGGCCGGGTGCTGTACGGCGTCGCCCTGCCCGCCAACCTGCTCGCCTATGCGCTGACCCTGATCCTGGCCATGCTCGGCGCACTGGTCTGCGGCGGGCTCATCGCCGCAGTGTCGCGCACCGCCAAGGGTGCCACCTCCGCGGCCACGATCATCTTCTTTCCGGTCGCGTTCACCGCGGGCATGTACGTTCCGGTCCAGTCCATGCCGCAGGCCCTCCAAAGCGTGGTGGAGCTCACGCCCTTCGGCGCCGCCTCCCAGGCTCTTCACCAGGCTTCCGCCGGAAACTGGCCGGCCCTGCCACACTTTGCGATCATGCTGGTGTGGATCACGGTGCTGGCGGGCGCGTCCATCCGCTGGTTCCGCTGGGAATGACCAGAACGAGGTGGGGCCGGATGACGGACGGCACAGTGGTCGGCACCGCCCATCACGATCCTTCCGACGAGGCCGGCGGCGAGCCGGCCACCTTATCCGGCCAAGCGAAGGGCGTTCCGTCGTGGCGGCACCGGTTCGCGACCGTCGGACCGTACGCCCTGCTGGGGCTCGGCGCGCTGCTGGCCGCCGTCAGCGCGCAGGCGGTGATGAACGTCGGCGAACAGTACATCGCCGCTGTCCTGACCGTGGCCGCGCTGGCCCTGCAGGTGTGGTGGAGCGCCGACGGCAGGCGCCGGACCGTACACGGTCCGGCGCCCCAGCTCTACTACCTCCTGCGCTGGGCACTCGGCTTCGCGCTCTCCTGGTGCAACCCGATCTTCGCCATCTACGCGCTGACCGGCTACTACGATGCTGACCTGCTGCTGCCCCGCCACCTGGTACGCCCCGCCCTGCTCGCCACGGCGATCACCATGGCCGGCTCCAACGCCGGCGGCCTGCCTCCGGCCGAGGGCATGCACTGGCTGGCGTTCATCGCGCTGCTGACCCTGCACTCCGGCCTCGCCCTCGGCTTCCACCACATCGCGGTCAAGGAGAGCGAGCACGCCGCCGCACTGCGCAGCGCCAACGACCGCCTGGCCCGGGCGCTTCAGGAGAACGCGGGCCTGCACGCCCAGCTGCTCCTCCAGGCCAGAGAGGCCGGCGTCGCCGACGAACGCCGGCGGCTGGCCGCGGAGATCCACGACACCCTCGCCCAAGGCCTGACCGGCATCGTTGCCCAGCTCCGGGCCGCGTCCGGCACCATCGACCCCGCGGCCACCCACGACCACATCGAACGCGCCTCCGACCTGGCCCGGCACAGCCTCCAGGAGGCGCGCCGCTCGGTCCAGAACCTCAGCCCCGGTCAACTGGAACACGACCCCCTGCCCACAGCCCTGAAGAAGATCGCCGCAGCCTGGGCGGAGCAGACCGCCGTCCGTGCCGAGCTCACCGTCACCGGAACCGTCGAACCGCTGCACCACGAGATCGAGGCCACGCTGCTCCGCATCGCCCAGGAAGCCCTCACCAACGTCGCCCGGCACGCCGGCGCGCAACGGACCGGAGTCACCCTCTCCTACATGGACGACGAGGTGAGCCTGGACATTCGCGACGACGGACGCGGCTTCGACCCGCACAGCCTGCCGCCGCACGATTCCACCGGCGGCTTCGGCCTCGGCGGCATGCGGGCTCGCGTCGAGCGGGTCGCCGGGACCATTGACATCGAGTCGGAGCCAGGGCTCGGCACCGCCCTGTCCGTACGCGTACCGTTGGTGAGCCATGAGTGAACTCACCGCCCCCCGCGGTCCCATCAGCCTGGTCATCGTCGACGACCACCCCGTCGTACGGCACGGCCTTCGCAGCATCTTCGAGGTGTCGTCCGGCTTCGCGGTCCTGGGCGAGGCAGCCGACGGCGCCGAGGCGATCGAGCAGGTCACCCGCCTCGACCCCGACGTGGTTCTGATGGACCTGCGCATGCCCGGCTGCGGCGGCGTGGAGGCGATCGCCGAGTTGTCCCGCCGCGGCGCGCGGGCCAGGGTACTCGTGCTCACCACCTACGACACCGACTCCGACACCCTGCCGGCGATCGAGGCCGGCGCGACCGGATACCTGCTCAAGGACGCCCCGCGCGATGACCTGTTCGGCGCGGTGCGGGCCGCCGCCGAGGGCCGGACCGTGCTGTCCCCGGACATCGCCGCCCGGCTCGTCTCCCGGGTACGGGCACCCGGGAACCACAGCCTGAGCAGCCGCGAACGCGACGTGCTGCGCCTTGTCGCCAAAGGCTCCTCAAACCGGGAGATCGCCGCGGCCCTGTTCATCAGCGAGGCCACCGTCAAGAGCCATCTGACCCACATCTACGGCAAGCTCGGCGCCAAGGACCGGGCCGCCGCCGTCGCCCTCGCTTACGACCAGGGCATCCTTCGCTGACTGCCCACCGCCCAATCCGTGCCCACGATCACGACAGCTGCGCCTGGCTGGTGGTGCCTGGCTGGGCAGCGGGAGATGCCGATTCCCGCATGAGCAGTTGGTCGAGCTTCGCGTTCACCGCGGCAAGTTCCTGTCTGACCGTCTCCAGCTCGGCCGGCGCCCGCGTCTCGGCCGGTGGGGGCTCGGTTCCTGCGCAACGTTCCCCCAGTCGTCGCCGGACATGATTTGGAACAGCGTGAACAGCGAGCGCGGCAACTCGTCGAATGGAGGCCATGCCGGGCAAGACGGCAAGCAGCACGCCGGCCACGCGCCGCATACCGGGCACGGTGGACACCAGCCGCAGCGCCCGCAGCACCGACGTGGGCCCGCAAGCGGGACGAGCACGATCGCCACGATGCTGGCGTCGAACCAGTTCCACAGGTGGGTGAAGAACCTCCGCCCGTAGGCCTACAGGTGGACCGCCAGCTCCACGGTGAATATCGTCAGCGCGAGTCGGTCCACCGCGTGCGACAGCCAGCCAACCTGATCCATCAGGGATGAACTGGTCTCCATGCCGATGGTGATCGCATTGATGACGATCACGGCGATGACGGCTCGTTGCACGAGCCTGCTCTCCAGGACGTCACGAACGCGCTCTTGCCTTGACACCTTCGACCGCCGTGGGTGACGACCAGCATTGCTTGATCATCGTAGTGGGGGCATCAGTGTCATACAGGGACATCCCACCACGCCCGACGGCTCAGCCTCTCTGCCACGCCAAGACGTGTCCCGGTTTACCTGCGGTATCGACGGATCAGTCAGCGTCCGTACGAGCGTATGCGGGCGGGCCTGCCCGCATACGCCGCCAGGTCGAGGCCACTGCGACGGAAAGGAGCGGAACAGGTGAGTGTGTTTCCCGGTCTGCTGGCCATCTTTCTTCTGACGCTCGCCACCGGCTACTTCGTCGCGCAGGAGTTCGCCTACGTCACTGCCGACTGGCTCCCTCTCTGCCCCAGCAGGCCGCCGCCGGCGACAAGAAGGCCGCCAAAGCCGTCAAGGTGATGGAACGGCTGTCGTTCATGTTGTCCGGCGCACAGTTGGGCATCACCGTCACCGCGCTTGTGGTCGGCTTCATCGCCCGCCCCGCCCTGGCCGAGCTGATAGCCCCCGGCCTGACCGCGATCGGCATGCCCGAGGGCATGGTCGGCGGCGTCGCGCTGGCGATCGGCTTCGCGCTGGCCACCGTCATCCAGATGGTGCTCGGCGAGCTCGCCCCCAAGAACCTCGCCCTGGCCAGACCTGAACCGCTGGCCCGCGCCCTCGCCGGCTCCACGCTCGTCTACATGACCATCGCCGGCCCGGTCATCAAGCTGTTCGACACCGCAGCCAACAAGCTCCTGCGCGCCGTCGGAATCGAACCGGTCGAAGAACTGCACCACGGCGCCACCCTGGAAGAGCTCGGCCACATCATCGGCGAATCCGAGGCCCACGGCAAGCTGCCCGGCAGCCATGCCGACGTCCTGGAACGCGCCCTGGCCTTCTCCGACCACACCGCCGGAGAGGTCATGGTGCCCCGCGTCGAGGTCATCGCCATCAGCGGCACGGCCACCGCCGCCGATCTGGACAAGCTCATCGCCTCCCACGGCCACACCCACTACCCGGTGCTCGGCTCCACCATGGACGAGGTGATCGGGCTGGTCAGCCTGCGCGAGGCGGCCGCCGTACCCGCCGGCAAGGCCGCCACCACCCGCATCGCGGACATCAGCCACGACGTGCTCATCGTCCCCGTCTCCGCCTCCCTGCCCGACCTGGTCGCCCAGCCGCACGCCCGAGGCGAGGAGGTCGCGTGCGTGGTGTACGAGCACCGCCGAACGTGACCGTGGTGCCCGGAGTGGCGTTCGTGACCTTGATGGTGACGAACGTGTGGCCTGCGGCGGCACCGGTGGCGGGGCTGATCGCTTTGATTGTTGGGGCGGGAAAGCAGGCGTTGAGTTCCGACGTGCGGATGATCTGGTCCTTGCGGAACTTCAACCTGCGCCGCGCCGGCGGATAGTCGGTGCCGTCCGGCCGCACACCCTCATAGATGTGCTCGGTGATCTTCACGATCGGGTCGGTCACCGGTACGGCGGTGGCCGGCGCTGTCGCCTGCGTCTTGTTGATCTGTGTGCCGTTGGCCCGGTACATCGTCACGGCGTCCCCCTGAAGCTTGCGGTCTGAAGCGGCGGGCCGTCGAGAAAGATGTCCGCAGGTGGCGGCTCGGGCGCGCAGGACTTCAGCAGGACCGACCCCACAACCAGTCCCAGCGTGATCCCTATCGCGAGCCCGAACCGCCACCCCAACCCCCGCACACCCCCAAGATGCCGGGAGGCCGGTCCTAGCGTCTCGCTCCGATTCTGGTTGCCCACATCGACGCAAATGTCCGGAGGGTGTCCTCCTGGTGCCCTGTTGCCAGGGAGGGCGAAAGCGGAGCATGAAGCTCATAAGTGATGCCAAAGGAACTACAGGAGACGCAATGGGCATACTCGTACGGACCCTGGCGGCGGGGGCGGCTAGTGCCGTAGTCCTCGCCGGGATCGCCACGCCGGCGCGAGCCGAGGTATGGGACTGCGTGGCAGGCCTGAACACTGCCGTCAACCTCGCCTACACACAATGCCGGTCCGGTTTCGGCACCTACCGCGTAATCGCAAAGTGCAACTCAGCCCACTACCCCTACACAAGAGACGTCGTTGGCCCGTGGGTGACCAAATCGTCTCTTCAGTCTCCAGGCCCGCAATCGTTGGTGAGCGGCGATTCTCAAGGCTGCCACGTCGTCAATTCACGGACACAGGTCCGATAAGCCTAAGAGCCTTCCGACCCGGCCAAGCGAACATGGATGACGTCGGTCAGGTCTTGGAGCGCCTGCACGACCAGGTCCGGGTTGGCCACGTCGAGCACATGGCCGGAGCGTGGCAGCGGCTGCCCGTTGTGGAACTCCAGCAGCCGGCGCGCTGCGGCCGCGCCGGAGACGACGCCGATGCTGTCGGGCCTGCCCTGCTGGGATTCGCCCACGGTGACGGCGTAGTAGACGCCGTCGATGTACCCCTCCACGATGCGGCCCACTGGCTATGCCTCTTCCTGGCCAGCGCCGCCGGCCGTGTCGTCGGGTAGGGCGTCAACGTATGTGGCGACCCACACGGTGGCCAGCGTCTCCTCGTCCGCGTTGCGCGGGTTGTACGGGCATACCCCGGGCGGCGCGCCGAGTCCCGCCGCGCGCCTGGCTGAGCGGCGCGCGGTGGCCAGCTCCTCGGTGGTGGGCGTCCGCCCCTGGCCGGTCGTCATCATCCGAAGTCCCTTCCGTTGCCCGCGGTCTGCCGCCGCTCCTGTGCCTGCCTGCGGTCGCGGGAGTCTCCGAGCCACTGGGCGCGCCACTCTTCGTAGGTCATCCTGCCGCCGTTCGGCTGCTCTGCCCACCACCGCTTGAGTTCCTCCGACGCGTACGCGTGCGCGTGGTCGGCGTTGCCGCCCCACAGCCGCTTCGGGTCCACGCCGGCCTTCCGGCCGAGCGGCGACAGCATGTAGCCGTTCGTCGCGCGTTCGGCTTCGAGGGCCTGCTCGTACACCCACTGCCGGTACATGCGGCGCACCACCAGCTTGCGCCGCTCCCCAGCCCCGCGCTCGGCGTCGATGATCGCGATCCGCTCCTGCCGGTCCATCTCCTCCTCCGACAGGCCGTACACCTCGGCGTACGCGTCGCGCGGGTTCCAGCCCTGGGTGATGAGGTCGTCGATCCGCATCTCTTCCGGGGTGCGGTCGTCCTCGGCGCCCTGTTGCCGGTCGCGGTCGCGGTCGTCGAGCTCGGCGATGACCCGCCGTACCAGCGCGCCGGACCACGGGTCGGAGTGGTAGGACGGCTGGTGCCGTTCGATCAGCTCGGCGAGCTGCTCCCCGCCAGGTCCATACCGGCGTACGGGTCGGCGCCGATGTCGCGCCGCCGGTCACGCTCCTCCAGTTCGGCGCTGATCTGGTCGAGCAGCGCGGTCACCGCAGGGTCCATGCCGTAGCGGCCCAGGTTGCGGCCGTACAGCGCGGCGAGGTCGTTGGTGTCCATGGACAGCAGGTCGGACGCGGCCAGGTCGCCGAGCTCGTCGCCCAGGCGTCGCCGCTCCGCCTCCCGCGCCTCTGTCTCGGCGATCACCCGGTCCTGCGACGCCGTCCGCTCCGGGTCGTCGCCGCAGCCGTCCCAGCCGGCCAGCAGCATGCTTTCGAGCTCGGCGTCCGACAGGTCGGCCAGGTCGATCTGGTCGCGGCCGGTCCGCCGCTGCGCGCGCTCGTCGAGCACCGTGCGCAGCCTGGCGACGGCCTGCGGGTGTCGATCCGGGCGAGCAGCGCCCGCAGTTGCTCATCGGACAGGGCCAGCAGGTTGATGCCGTCCAGCGGGTCGCGCCGCTCGGCGCCCTCGTCGCGGCGGGTGCCGCCCTGCGGGCCGGTCGCGTCCGTGGCCAGGAGGGCGAGCGCGCCGAGACCCCAGTGCCGCAGGTCGGCGTCGGCGTAGTCGCCGCCGCCGGCCAGCGACTCCAGCACGTTGGCGAACACCTCCTGCGTGCCGTCGCCGTTGACGCGGCCGGTGCGGGCGTCGGGGAAGTCGCCCGGGTAGATCTCGAACGGGCGACCGCGGTCCTCGCCGAACATCGGCTCAGGCCTGACGCGGTCACCGATCGGGCCGTGGCTGGTGCGGTCCCACAGCATCGCCTCCCCGGCGGCGCGCAGGCCGGACACGGTCGCCTCCAGGTGGTGGCCCAGCTCGTGCGCCGCCACCGTGGCCTTGGCCACCCCGCCAGGCTGCGCGGACGGCACCGGGACGCGGCCGGGCTGCCCCTCCCGGATCGCCGGTGCGATCTCGGTGTTGTCGTCGGCGGGCAGGCTGATCCGGGTGGAGCCGTCCGCACGGACGTGCACGTGCTGGCCAGGACCGGTCACCACCTCGACGGGGCCCGACGCCCGCGCCGCCTGGAGCGGGACTGTAAAACTAACGGCTCTGGCCCGTAATCGGTGGTGGCGTTGAGTGATCTTCACTGCAGCAGGATGCGGTGGCGCAGAAGGTCGAACCCAGCGCGGCCGTGCATCTGGCGCATGATCCTCTTCGTGCGGGTGTTGACG
>NZ_JBQQCB010000237.1:0-8126 GCF_052246675.1 Nonomuraea sp. KM90
GTGATGCCACCGGTCTCGGGACACAGCGCCGCCAGCGCGCCCACGCCCAGCCCGACCAGCAGCCCGGCGCCGATGGAGGAGAGCTCCCGCTTCCAGTCCATCGGCGGGGAGTAGCGCAGGTTGGCGACGGACAGGCCCGCGGCGAAGCCGTAGCGGTTGCTCGTGGCCGGGTTCAGGGTCAGGCCGAGATCGGCTCCGGCCTCCTGCCGCGAGTCGGGGGTCAGGAACTGGTGGCTGGTGGGCAGGTAGTTCCGCGACCCCATCTGATAGCTGGACGACAGCTGGTCGAAGCGCCGGGCGCCGAACCAGTAGGGGTTGTAGGGCTCCTTGTACGGGTTGGCCGAGTCGGGGGTGTCCACCCCGCTGACCGATCCCGGCACCAGGGAACCGAAGACGCTGTAGCCGTACGTGGCCCGGGTGTCGCCGGTGTCGGTGGTGAGGATCTCCACGTTGCCCTGCGGGTCGTAGCCGTAGACGCTGCGCTCGGCGCTCCCGCCCGCGCCGAACCTCGCCATGGAAAGCCGCTCGTCCCACGCCGAGTACTCGAACGAGCGGGTGATCGAGCCGGCCACCTCCTCGTCCAGCACCTCGCCGGACAGGCCCAGGTAGGAGTAGGTGGTCTTCCTGCCGTCGTGGTCGGTCGTGGAGGAGGTACGGCCCAGCGGGTCGTAGGTGTACTCCGTGGCCCGGTTCACGCCGTCGACGCCGACCTGCTCGGTGCGGGTGGTCTGGTCGAAGGCGTTGTAGAAGTAGAACGCCGTCGGCGTCTGCTCCTCGCCGGAGGTCACCGCGGAGAGCCGGCCCGAGGGGTCGTACGTGAACTCCGAGTAGCTGCCCAGGTCGCCGCTCCTGACCAGGCGGTTCCAGTCGTACTGGAAGTTGGTCGAGGTCCCGGCGACGTTCTGGATGACCACGTTGGAGTTGGCGTCGTACTGGTACTCCTCGCTGCGCGCCTGGGAGAGGTACTCCACCTTGGTGACCCGGTTGCGCGGGTCGTAGGTGTAGTCCTTCTCCACGTCCGGGTACAGGCACCGGAACTCGACGCACCGCACCTTGGTGTGGTCCTTGGCGACGCGCAGGTCGGCCTGGTAGGTCAGGGTGTGCTCGGCCTGCACGGCCCCGTCGGGCTTCTTCTCCACCGAGTGCCGCGGCAGCCCGTCGAGGAAGTACTCGTAGGTCGCGACGTTGCCGTTGGACTTGGTCTCGGTCGCCCGCTCGCCGCGCGGGGTGTAGGTGTACCGGGTCAGCCTGGGGCTGGGGTCGGTCGCGCTGCCGGCGTTGCGCATCGTGTCGAGCAGGTCGCGGGCGTCGTAGGTGTAGTCGGCGATCGTCTTGTCATGAGCGCGGCGGATCAGGCTGCCGATCTCGTTGTAGCCGTAGGAGGTGGTGTTCTTGAGCGCGCCGTCCAGGCTTTCGGTGATCTTCTGCACCTGGTTGAGGTCGTCGTACTCGAGGTCCCACTGGTCGATCGTGGCGTTCGGCGAGCTGTCGGTGACCTTCTTGAGGTTGCCGTTCGGGTCGTAGAGGTAGTCGAACGAGACCGTCTGCGGGTACGGCGGTCCGGACGATCCGCCCTGGTCGGCGTGGCGCTTGAGCTTGCCGTCGGGGTGGTAGCCCCACTCCAGGGCCCGCTGCAGGCTCCCGTCGGCCGCGGTGACCTTCCGCTCGGTCTGCTGGCCCAGGTCGTTGTAGTCGTAGCTGACCGCGATGCCGAACGGATCGGTCGACTTCTTGATCCAGCCGTTGTCGTAGTACTCGGTGTTGCTGACGATCCGCCCCCGGTGGTCGGGGTTGGGGGTGTGATCGGGGTCGGGCGGCGGTAACGCCACCGACGTCAGGCGCGAGGCCGCGTCGTAGGTGTACTGGACGCTCTGCGGCGTGCGGTACGGGTAGTCCGGCGCGCCCTGGTTGTCGTCCTTGTCGAACGGGTAGATCTGCTCGACCGCGCGGTTCAGCTTGTCGTAGCGGATCTCGGTCAGGAAGTCGCCCGGGTCGTCGGTGGTCGCCACGCCCCGCGGGTTGATCGCCTTGGTCTGGTTGCCGACCTGGTCGTACTCGAACCGGCGGATCGTCTCCTTGGCGTTCCCGTCCACCACCTCGTGCGGCACCCGGGTCTCGACCACCTTGCCGCGGGCGTCGTACACCGTGGTGGAGACGGTGCCGTTCTGGTCGGTGGAGGTGGTCTGCAACCCGTCGCGGTCGTAGCCCGCGGCGGTGGTGTACCCGCCGGCGTCGGTCACCGCGGTCACCCGGTGGTTGCGGTCGTAGCCGAACTTCGCCGTGTGGTCGAGCGGGTCCGGGGTGGCGTTCTTGCGCGGGTCGATGACCCAGGTCAGGTTGCCGACCCCGTCGTAGATGTACCTGGTGTTGAAGCCCTTGGCGTCGGTCACGCCGGTGAGCTGGTAGATCTCGTCGTAGGACTTGGTGGTGGTGTAGTCGCCCGCCGCGGTGCTGACGTTGCCGTTGGGCTCGGTGATCGTCAGCCGGTTGCCGACCTTGTCGTAGGTGAAGGAGGTCTTGCGCTCCGGCGCGTCGCTCTGCTCGTCCCTGGGTTCGAGCGTGGAGGTGACCTGGTCGTTCGCGTCGTAGGCGGTGGTGGTGACGGCGCCGTTGGGCGCGGTGGCCTTGGTGATGTTGTCGTTGGGGTCGTAGACGGGGGCGGGCGTGACGATGTTCTCGCCGGCCGTGTGGTCCTTCTGCACCGTGCTGGTCAGGAGGCGGCCGAACAGGTCGTACGATCGCCAGCTCGCCGTCCCCAGCGGGTTGGTCACCGTCAGCGGCAGTCCCCGCCAGTCGTAGCCGAGGTGGGTGGAGTCGCCGTTCGCGTCGGTGATCACCTGCGGCTGGCCGGTCGCGTCGTAGTCACCGAAGGTGGTGGGGTTGCCGTTCGCGTCGGTCGCCTGGGTCACCTGCCCGTAGATGTCGTAGGCGTACCTGGTGGTGTAGTCGCCCGCGGTCTCCGTGGTGTTGCCGACGGGGTCGGTGACCGAGGTCAGGTTGCCCCACGCGTCGTAGGCGAAGGTGACGCGGCGGCCTTCCGGGCTGGTCTCGGCGATCAGGTCCGCGATGCGCCCGTTGAAGCCCTTCTGGTACGTGTACGTGGTGGCCGGGGTGCCGTTGTGGTTCGCCTCGGAGTCGCGGACCCAGAGCCGGTGCCCGGTGAGCGGGTCGTAGCCCGAGGTGGTGACGGCGCCGTTGTTCTCCTCTTCGCGGACCACGTTGTGGTCGGCGTCCCAGCCGAGGTTGGTGACCTGGGTCTTGGCGTTGGTGATCCG
Source organism: Nonomuraea sp. KM90 (assembly GCF_052246675.1). Taxonomy (NCBI): domain Bacteria; kingdom Bacillati; phylum Actinomycetota; class Actinomycetes; order Streptosporangiales; family Streptosporangiaceae; genus Nonomuraea; species Nonomuraea sp. KM90. The sequence continues at coordinate 3,276 of NZ_JBQQCB010000237.1, forward strand.
GGTGGGCCGGCCGTACTCATCCAGGTGGTAGGCGGTGGCGTGGTTCTCGGCGTCGGTGACCGTGGTGTCGAGCGTCTCGCCCGTGGCCCCGTCGGGGTCCACGTAGCCGAACCCGGTGGTCCCGCCCAGCCGGTCGGTGATGGTCTTGGCCGACCAGTGGAACTTCGGGTCGTCGCCGGTCTGCGGGTAGTAGTAGGCCACGCCGGTGCCGTTGCCGCGCGGGTCGGTGACCTTGACCAGCTTGGCGTTCCGGTTGCCCTGCGTCATGTCGTAGTCGAAGCGGAACGTCTTGGCGCTGTCGTGGCCGTCCCCGTCGACCATCTTGGCCATCAGGCCCCAGCTCGTGTACATGAAGGTGATCTTGCGGCCTTCGATGTCGCTGATGGACTTGACGCGGTCGATGATGTTCGGGTTGACGAGGTTGGCCCAGTAGACCTCCTCGCCCTCGTCGTTGATCCAGGTGTAGTTCTCGCCCTTCTGGTAGTAGTCGATGGTCAGCGTCTGCCGGCGCGCCGGGTCGGTGACGTACTGCAGGAACTTCACCGGCTTGTTGTTCGACTTGCGCGAGGCGTACGTGAACGACGCGGTGTTGATCATGCCGTTGCGGTCCTGCGCCGCCGACAGGTAGCCGTCGCAGTCGAAGTAGTACTGCGTACGGTCGGGCTGGGTCATCACCCAGGCCCGGGACTCCTCGGTCTGCGGGCCGCACGTCACCAGGCGCTGCAGGTAGAGGTGCACGCCCTTCGGGCTGGTCCACTCGCCCGCGGCGTCGTCCCACGTGAAGGTGTGGCCGGTGCCGTCCCCGTCGGTCATGGTCACCGTGGTCGGGTTCGGGTTGGGGTGGAAGTCCAGCGGCGTGCCGAGCCGGATCGGCGTGGCGGCCTGCAGCGACCAGCCGAACCCCATCGAGCTGTTGGAGGTGTCCTTGGAGTTGTAGGCGAGGTTGACGACGGTGGAGAAGTCCCCGCGCGACGGGTGCAGCCAGGGGTTGTAGGTCCAGACGGCGTTCCCCGAGTACAGGTTGTTGCGCAGCACGCCGCCGGCGCCGGTGTCGCGGCCCGCGTACTCGTAGAACGGCTCCAGCCCCAGCTGGTTGGAGGTGGGCTTGTCCACCGCCACCGCCTGGGTCAGCGCCGGGATCGCGTCGCTGGCCGACAGCCAGGCGTCGGTCGCCCTGTTGTACAGGTCCGACTGCAGCACGTAGCTCGTGCGCTTGTTGCTCTCGTCGGCCGTCACCGGCGCCTTGACCTGCGCCTGGACGGTGACGGTGTCACCCGGGGCGAGGTCCTTGGGCAGCGCGGTCTTGACCTGGTTGTCGGCGGTGGTCACGTCGGTGCCGTCGGGCCGCGCCCAGCGGTAGGACAGCACGTAGTCCGACGCCTTCCACGTGGCCGCGGTGGTGTTGGTGAGCGTCACCGGGGTGGTGCTCTGACCTCCCTCGACCATCCGGGCCGCCGTGCCGGGCGCGTGATAGGTGCTCTCGGTGGTCTTCTCCAGATACGTGACGCGCAACTGGGGCCGCAGCTGCGGCTCGGCCGCCTCGTCGGACAGGAACAGGGTCCGCTCGGCGGGGGTCGCCTCGTTCGCCAGCTTGATCATCACGCCGTGGTTGGCGGAGGGGGCGGCGACCCAGCTCTGCGTGAGCGCCGTGGCGGTGAAGCTGCGCCGGTAGGGGTCGTTGGTGATCCCGGCGTAGCTGCCGGTGACCGTGGCCGCGTGGTCGCCGCCCGCCGTGGTCCACGCCGTGGCGGCCGTGGCCCTGTTCCAGGTGGCCGTCTTCTCCTCGAATCCGGTGTTCACGCCACGCAGCTCGTACGTGGCCGTGCCCGACCCGATCATGGTCACTTCCCACAGGTCCACCGACGCGTCGAGCACCCGGGCGGTCGGCGGGATCGCGGAGACCCCGGGGAACTTGAGCACGGCCCTCGTCGTGCCGTACGTGCCGGAGTTGTTGCCGACCGACAGCCACGGCGCGCCCGCCAGCGCGTCCTGGTTGACGTCGGGCTGCCCGCTGGACAGGGTCGTGTCCGCGGTGCCGCCCTGGAAGATCCTGACGGTGCGGCCGGCCTTCGGCAGCGCGGCGATCTCCGTCGGGCCGGGGACGATCTGCCCGTCCTTGGTCTTCACCGCGACCATGTAGTAGTAGACCTGGCCGAACGGATCGGTGGAGGTGGCCGGGGTGGGCTCGGCCGTCGAGTCGGTGAACGACGTGGTGGCCGGCGCCACGGGGGAGACCAGTGTGGCCGCGGACGGGGTGAAGGTCTGGTAGACGCTCCGGTGGACCTGATACTCCACGAGGTCGTCCGACGAGCCGTCCGACGGGTCGCGGTAGGCGGGCCACGACAGCTCCGCGCCGGCGGCGTGGATCGTGGCGGGAGGATCGACGGCCACGCCCTGGCGGCCGTAGGTCAGCACCAGGCGCGGGTAGGTCGCGGTCTCCCCGCCGTAGGAGTACAGGCTGCCCTCGTAGCGCACCCCGCCCTTGTCGAGGGTCTCGTCGGCCGCCTTCAGCACGAAGCCGTGGTTCGGGGCGGCGCCGTCGAGCCACGACTGGACGATGTTGCGCACCGCGAAGGAGTGCCACTGGCTGCCGTTGGCCCCGGCCGGCTTCACCTGGGTGGCGTCCTTGGTCAGCCGCACGGCGTCGGCGATCACCCCGGTGGAGGCCGAGGCGGGGCCGTCGCCCAGGACGACCTTGCCGGTGGTGCCGGCGGCGAACGGATGGGTGCCCAGGGTCTTCCACACCCCGTTCGTGGTGGAGGCCGCGTACTGGTTGACCGCGTATGCCTTGGTGCCGCCGTTGTAGGTGACGGTGTAGGGCGCGGCCGTGGCCCGGTCGGACGCCTCCACGTAGTGGACGTCGACCCGGTAGTCGCCGTCCTCGGTCAGGCGCGGGGTCCAGGTGTAGCGGTCGCCCGCGACGGCGTCCTTGTTGTACAGGTAGTCACCGTTGACGGCCTTGGCCGCCAGGGCGCTGGTGGAGGCGGGCCACGCGCCGGTCGCCGCGGTCCGGCCGGTGTCGCCGTCGTCGACGACCTCGCTGTTGTGGCCGAGCTCGCCGGTGAGGCTCTTGGCCGTGTTCCAGGTGGCGGTCGTCTCGTCCCAGGCGGCGGTCGCGCGGTGCGCCTGAAGGGTGACGTTGTTGCTCGCCCCGGTGCTGGTCTGAATGTCCTGGTCGTAGTAGACCTGGAGCTGCGCCGAGTCGATCCTGGTGCCGGACGGCACCCCGGTCAGCGGGAACTTCAGCAGCGAGCGGGACACGCCGACCGACGACGTGCCGGTCGACAGGCGCCAGCTCCCGTCGAAGTTCGTGTCCGGGGAGTCGGAGACGATCATCGTGTCCTGCGAGACGCTGGGCGTCGGCGCGATCCTGATCGTCGGGTCGATGACCACCGGGTACTGCCGGGCCGGATCGGCCAGCCACGCCTGGTCCGCGGTCACCGTGAGCCGCAGCAGCCCAGCCGCCCCGTCCCACGCCATGCTCTGCGTCACCTTGTCGCTGTACGCCTTGCCGTACGGCGAGGACGCGTCGTCGCGGGCGTCGGTCATGTACGGCTTGGGGATCTCCATGACCGGCGCGCCGTCGAAGTCGCCGCGGTAGAACGCGATCGACCCGTCCGGCCGCTGCCAGGCGCGCAGCCCGTCCACCTTCATGCTGAAGGTGTAGGTGGGGGCCTGCTCCGGCGCGGCGTCGAGGACGATCTGCTCCTTGGCGCCTTCCGGGGTCACCTCGTACGACAGCCGGGCCCCGCCCTCGTCGTACGCGTAGGTGGCCGTGTTGCCCTTCACCTGCGGCTTCCCGCGCTTCACCCCGTCGGCCCCGAGCGTCACGGACACGTCGTCCAGCTCCACGCGGAGGACGGAGCCGGGGTCGGTGCCGAAGAAGCTGCTGAAGACGTTGCTCTGGTTGCCGTACGCGAAGCCCGCCCGGTCCGTGGGCGAGAGCTCGGTGGAGATCGGCTGCCACTTGCCGGATTTGTCGCGATAATTCAGCGGCCTTGCTGATACTTCCACCTGCTGCCGGCCGTCCTCCAGCAGGAACGCCCGCTCGTGGGCGCTGCGGCCGCCGGCCAGTTCCTTGACCCGCTTGACCGGCGGGAGCTTCTGCCCGGCCGGCTCCTGATCGCGCCGGGGCACCCCGTTCACGCCGAGATCACGCGGCTCGGGCGTCTCCTCGGCGCCGGTCAGCCAGTCGGAGAGGTCCTCCAGCCAGCCGCGCTCGCTGTCCGGTTTCCACCCGCCTCGCGCGTCGCCCACGGGGGGCGGGCCGGGTGTGGCCGCTCCGGCGGGGAGCTGCATGCCGCCCAGGGCGACAGCGAGCACCAGGAGCCCGGCCAATAATCGACGAAGTTCACGCGTTGTCCTGTGTGCAGCCATGGGCCGGCCTCCAGAGTCGGAGCGGGAGCCGAAAAAGGGCATGGTTGAATCAGGCCGTGGCATGCCGAAAAAGGCCACAGCACTAAGTCGGTGGACACGGAAGGAAACTGCAGATCGGTCTTTTTCGCCGAACGGGAGTTATTTATCCCGGACGAGGTAAAAGCCGGAGCCCCACGTAGGTATTTGCCGGGATCATCAACCGGTCACAAACGTTTGTCAACCCCGTCGATCTTCGCCGCGACAGCCCGCCGGCCCGGCTTCCCGCGCGCCGGACGAGCGCGCGGCGCAGCTGTTATCCGCGCATGAGCAGGACGTGGATCACGAAACGTGTAGACATCGTCAGCGCACCGTATGCGTATAACGGTTTCAATACGGGAAGCTGGGAAAGCCCTGACCGGCCAGTCTCCGAATTTGCTGTGAAAAATGGCAACGTGCCGGCCCGCGACGGAGGACGACAACCACCTCCCACCTCTT
>NZ_JBQQCB010000238.1:0-8021 GCF_052246675.1 Nonomuraea sp. KM90
CAGTGAGATAGGCGACTTTGATTTTTCGAGGGGTGCCGCCTTCGGCGATGAGGTAGCAGACGCCCTGGCTGGTCGGGGTGATGTCGGTGGCGGTGTAGCCGGAGGTGGACCAGCCGTCGCCGAGGATGATGTCGCTGGAGCCGGTGGAGGTGCAGCGGAAGGCGGCGCGGTAGCCGAACAGGTCGCGCATCGATTTGGGGATGATGTCGACGCTGGGCCGCTGGGTGGCGGCGACGACGATGATTCCGGCGGCTCGGCCGCGTGCGACCAGGTCGCGCAGCAGGGCGATGAATTCGCGTTGCTGGCGTTCGTCGCCCACGGTGGCCGAGAAGTAGGCGATCTCGTCGATGATGACGACGATCACGTTGACGTCGTCGTGCTGTTCGATCTTGCGGCGGCGTCGCGCCGTCAGCCAGGAATAGCGGTTGTCCATCACCTTCTGCAGCCGACGCAGGGTGATGATGGCCTCATCAATGTCGGGGCCGACGAATTTGTCGGCTGCCGGGGCGAGCATGCCGAGTTCGACCTGCTTGCCATCCAGCAGGATCAGCCGGGTGCGGTCGCACAGCGCGGCGTGGCAGCCGATGCACTGGATGAGCCCGGACTTTCCGCCGCCCGGTTCTCCGGCGGCCAGAATGTTGCGGTAGATGAGCGGGAGATAGACCGGCCGGCGCATCTCGTCGATCCCGGTGAAAACCGGGTCATACATCGACATGATCGGCCCGATCGGCACCCCGCCGGTGATGGAGGCACGGGTAAACGTGGTCATGATCGTGTGTCTCTTTCCGGACAGTGACGATGCCGTGCGGGATGCCAGCCGGGGCAGAGCCCGCACGGGCCGTCGAAACGTGGTGGTCAGGGGGTGACCACGCCGTAGTAGGTGTCTGCGGCGCAGTGCTTGGCCATGTGCTCCTCAGTGATTGCGGTGGCGCGGTACTCGACCGGCCCGAAGGTGCGCAGAGCCGTGTAGTGCGAACCGTTGTCGCTCAGCGTGGGCGTGACGCCGAGAAGGGCGGCCACGCGATCGACTTCCGCGCGTTCGGCGTCGTCCTGGTCGCCGGTGCTGTCGATGTCGGCGGAGATGACGCTGTAGCTGACGTGGGCCCAGGAATTGACGGGCACGCCGGGGTGCTCGTCAAGGAAGTCGGCCAGGGCACGCAGACCATCGATGATCTGCGCCCGGGTGATCATCTTTTCCAGCTGGGAGATTTTCCGGTAGTTCTCCTGAGCGATGTCCGTACGGCCGTGGGCCTGGTAGTAGCGGGCCCACTCATGTAGTACGCCGATTTCCTGTTTGATCTCGTGCCTGTCGAGACTCATCGCGCGTTCCTCTCTGTGGGAAGACGGCATGGCGATGCCCAGGGGCGGTCGGGCGGGGAAGTGCTCGGCCGTCCCCCGGAAGCGGGAGGACGGGATATGTGCGGCGGCGGTGCCGCTCAGTCGATGTAGTCGCTGATGTCGTCCGCGCCGTGGGTGGCCGGGGTCGTGACGGCGTCCCGGGCCTGGCCGGGCTTCTTGCCGTTGTCAGACCTGCCGTTCCTGGCAGCGGTCTTGGGGGTGTCCAGGACGGACGCTTCGGTGACGTCGTCCAGGTCCAGTCCGCCGGTCCCGGTGTCGGGGACGAGTGTGGGCGGCTGGTTGCCGACGGGTTGCCCGTCGTTGATCTCGTCGGGCAGGGGGGAGACGACGCGTCCGGTGAGGGCGTCGCGGCGGCTGATGTCGACGCGCACCAGCGCGGAGTTCGATGCCGAGGCGCGCTCGATGGTGACCTTGTCGGCCCAGCACGCTGCGGCGATCTGTTCGAGCCGGTTCTCCAGATCTGACATGGCCAGGCCGGGACGCAGCCAGAGCCATACCGACTCGCCGACCAGCGTGGGACGGGCCCACAGCACGAACGGCAGCGAGGCGCGGTTGCTGCCGATGATGAATTCGGCGAAACAGGTCCTCAGCCGGTGCCGGGAGATGACGCACCAGGCGACCTTCATGACGGTGCGCCGCACCTGGGGGAGCACAAAAGGCAGCACCAGCGCGGCGATGACCGCCAGGCGCACGACCAGTGTGGTGTGGTGGGCCAGGACCACGAAGCCGTAGACGAGGCCGGCGGTGGTGAGGATTTCCGGCAGCCACCAGACGAACACCCGCAGCACGGGCCAGACAACGATCACAGCCGCGATCGGCAACGCGACCAGGACGCCGCAGCAGACGCCGAGGATGATGGCGAGGATGGGGTGCCAGTATTCGGTCAGGACGGTGGCGGCGAGCAGACCGCCCACGAGGGAGACCACCCAGAAGGTGATCTTGGCGTTCCGGGCGTAGGACCGGGAGACGTGATCTTCGATCACGGTGACGGAGCCGCGACGGCCCATGGCTCGTCGCGAGACGGACCGGCCGGTATTCTTGGCCATGGTCGGCTTCCTTTCCTTAGGAAGAGGGGATGTCGATCGCTGTGATTGGGGCGGGGCCGGATCTGGGCAGATTTGCGGCCCCGCCTTTCGATCAGCTGATGGTGGTGAGCTGCGCTCAGCCGAGCAGTTCCATCAGCAGCGTCCGGTGCGCGGCGAACACCTTGCCGCCGTACCAGACATCGAGATCACCGACGAGTGCGGTGTAGGAGTCGGCCCGCATCCATGCGGCCCTGCGGGCGTCGTCGGCGCCCAGCACCCGGGGCAGTTCCGCCCGGGCAGTGACGCTCAGGTGAGCGATGGCGGGCACGGTGACCATCCATGCCTCGTCACTGGCGCGCGGGTCAGGCACGTACCGCGCCGGCAGGGGCTGCCAGTCCACGTCCTCCAGGACCAGACCGGTCTCTTCGGCCAGTTCGCGCACGGCTGCGTGCGCCGGGTTCTCTCCGGGGTCGACGTAGCCGCCGGGCAGCGCCCAGCCGTGGCCGTCGGAGCGTTCGACCATCACCAGCCAGCGGTGACCGTCATGGTCGGTGGCCATCACGATGGCGTCGGCGGCGAGCTGTTCGCCCCAGTGGCCGAGTTCGTTGCGGCCGTAGCGGATGCCGGTGCTCTCGCACGGGTTGACGGGGCGTCCGTTGATCACCTGGAACGGGATGGCGGCGTTGGCCTGCCGGGTGGTCCAGTCGATCTGGGTGGGGTCGGTCTGGGGGTCGCCCCAGCCTTCCTGAACGCCGACGGTGAACACGTCGGGGTGGGTGTAGGTGACTGCGAGGGATTTCGAAGTGGTTGTCATGGCTCACATCTCGATGTGGAGGTCGCCGAGGATGGTGTGGGCCTGGAGCCCGACCCGGCCTTTGCCGGACTGGATGTTGGTCACGCGACCGGAGCCCTTGCCGGGCTTGGAGGAGGTCTTCGGCTTCGCGCCCTTGGACGGCGGAAGAATCTCGCCCGCCTGAATGGCGGTGAAGCCCTCGGTGGCCATGTTGGTTCGGGTCTTCCTGGTCATGATCATGTTCCTCTCGGTTGAGGATCAGGCACGTCCATGTGCCGTGATCGGATAGGACGTGCGGGAGCATGTGCTCAGCACATGCACAGCCTGTTGGCTGGAAGTGACGCAGCGGAGTCGCCTCCGCGCAGCATCACAGGGCGGACACCTCAGATGAGGGAGCGTCTAGAGCCTGGTCAGGCGGTCTTGGCCGCCGAAACCGTCGCCGACTTGATCTCTACCGCGCGAAACGCCACGCCGCTGCGCCCGTTGGTCGACCAGGGCAGGGCCTCCAGCCTGGACAGAGAGACGACCTGTCCCACCTTCACCTCGGGCCGGACACCGGCCGTAGTGACGGCGAGGACCTCGCCCCCGTCCTCATCCAGGACGAACACCTGCGTCGACCACATCGGACGGCCCGTGTCGCGCTCAGTCTTCTGGCGACCGTTCTGGTCGGTCTTCTCGACCGGCTCTCTCGACACCGTCACCTGCTTGTTGCTCGTGTCCACGTAGAGCTTCATGAGCCCTTCCTTTCGGTCTCGGGCCGCACCGCCTCTCGGTGCGCTCCCTGCTCGTGGCCCCTGTCGGCCACGCATTCATGACAGCGTGAAGGCACGGCATAGCGGCAGACTGACGGAGCCCAACGCGCCTTAACACGATTTGTTAACCCTTGCTCCAGCAGCGCGTTTATGAGGCATCATGGGTTCACGAAGGATTAACATCCATGCCCGGACCATTGCGAGGTGCGATGGACGTTCCAAACTTGCTCAGGCAGGCTCGGAAACGTCATGGCTGGTCCCAGGAGCAAGCCATTGTACGTTTTGAGCAGATAGGCCGCGCGTTAGAGATCGACGTTGCCTCTCGGTCTAGTTTGCGAACTCTGTTCTCGATGTTTGAGAACAACCGCCGAGAGATCCCCGCATCTTACCGACGCATCTTCTGCGAGCTGTACCGCGCCTCCGAAAGCGATCTCGGGCTCGACACCAAAACGGGAATCTTCACAGCGACGCCGTCCTCACCGCCCGCGCTGCCTCAAGCCCTACCAGGTGCACCTTCGCCTGAAGTGATCACCTACTTGACAAACGTACTTGCAGAGCACACGCGAGCCGACGCCCTTCTTGGGCCGCTCTATCTGGTACCCGCCGTACAGGCGCAACTCCCGCTCATTGATCGCCTAGTGCAGTCAGCCCGAGGTGCCGACCGTCGCCCCGTACTCGAGCTCGCTGCCCGATTCGCAGAGTTCTGCGGTTGGCTCTATCAGGACTCAGGCGACACTGAATGCGCAATGCATTGGACCAACCGAGCACTCGACTACGCCCAAGAGTTGGCGGACCCCCAAAGAGTGGCCTATGTCCTCATGCGGAAAAGCAATATCGTCACTGAGGCCGGGCACCCTGGACAAGGTTTGGGCCTTGCCAATGCTGCCCTAAACGCCGCACCCGACCTCACGCCCCGGCTCCGTGCGGTCTCTCTCCGCCAGCTCGCCAACGCGCACGCTCTTCTCGCTGAACCTCGCGAGTTTGAAGCCGCTGTAGATCAGGCATCCAGCACGCCGCTGAAGGGGTGACCAAACTCCCGGCCGACAAGGCGCGATACTGCACGCCATCTTATGTCCAGATGGAAGCCGGTATGTCATGGGTACTTCTCGGTAACCCGAACGCTGCTGTCTCCATCTTCGAAGATAGCCTGACCCAATGGCCCGAAGCAGCCCAGACCCGCGACAAGGGCCTCTGTCTCGCCCGGCTGGCTACCGCGTCCGCAGCCCAAGGCGAGATCGAGCGCGCCATACACGCCGGAACTGAGGCCCTGGCTATCGCCCAGCAGACCGGTTCGGCCCGAATCCGAACGCAACTCTCTGCCCTTCATGATCGATTGACGCCTGTCGCCAAGCTGAGTGCCGTGCGAGACTTGAGGGAGCACCTAGCCCGGCTCACGCAACATGCCGCGTGAGCGAGTACACATTTGGTAAGGGGAGACGCTGTGGGCCACCTGCTGCCTACTCAAACGACCGAGGATGAGCAAGCACGCAATGCACAGGTCGCCATCCTGCCCATTGGTAGCTTCGAACAGCACGGTCCACATCTTCCATTGATCACAGACGCGGCTATTGCCTCAATCATTGCCCACGAAATCGCACAACGTTACCCGGTGCGCCACTTGCCTCCGATCACTATCTCCTGTTCTCACGAACATAAGGCATGGCCCGGCACTGTAAGCATCTCAGCTAAGACTCTCTTTGCCATCATCACCGACATTCAACACTCGCTGCGAGCATCCGGCATCAACAAACTAGTCCTGATCAACGCTCACGGTGGGAATTACGTACTGTCTAACGTCGTACAGGAAGCCACGGTCACCGAACGGTGTATGGCGCTCTTTCCGACCAACACCCACTGGAACGCGGCACGCGCGAAGGCCAACATGGCAACTAGTAGTCACGAAGACATGCACGCAGGTGAACTCGAAGTTTCCATCCTCCTCGCAACTCACCCCGAGCTGGTGAAAGAGGGCTTCGAAACCGTCGACCACGTCGCGGACGACCGCCGGGATCTTCTTACAGTCGGCATGGAGGCATACACCAAAAACGGTGTTATCGGTCGTCCGTCACTCGCTACCGCCGAAAAAGGACGAGCCGTCCTGGACTATCTCGGCGCCGCGTTCCGTTCCTGCCTCAGGAGTATCGACATAGTCCCGTAGGCACCGGTGATACAGAGCGCCAGGGTAACCTAGAGACTCAAGTATGAGCTGTGACCAGCAGAAACACTCCGTCAGCGTCGCTGGCATTGTCCTCGATCCCGCCGGCCGAGCTCTCCTGATTCGACCACGGGACAACTCCCACTGGGAGCCGCCAGGTGGAGTCCTTGAGCTCGCTGAGTCCATCCACGACGGACTCTGCCGCGAGGTCAAAGAAGAGACTGGCCTTGACGTAGAACCGATCGACCTGACCGGCGTCTACAAGAACATGGACCGTGGCGTTGTTGCCCTCGTTTTCCGCTGTGCCATGACTGGGGGCGAGCTGTCGATCAACAACGAGGTAAGTGGCTTCCACTGGGCCACGCCCGACGACGTGATCTCCATGACGGACGAAGCTTTCGCTGTCCGTGTGCTTGACGCCCTTCACGACGACGGTCCCGCCGTACGTCAGCACAACGGGACCAAGATCCTCGGCGACAGGTGACCCAGCCCATCTTGTGAGAACTTTCTGTACATCGTCAAGGCGGCCCGAAGACGGGCCGCACGCGCCGCCGTCACGGCGAACGCCGCCGCCCTCCGCTAGGGCTCCAGGCAGCCGGCTAAAAGCGCGCCGGACGGCTGGCGCGGGACGAGACGACGGGCCGCCTCAGCACAGGGAAAACGCACTACTCGAATCACAGGGGACGAGCTGGCCGGCGCACGCGTGCGCGGTCACGAGAGCTGGGGCCTTACGGCATGCCTCCGGCGGGGGCTCCGGCTCCGGGATCGGCGCCTGAACGCACGTGCGGGTGGTGAGTGTGGCTGGCGTGGTCCATCCCGTCTGCCATCGACCCAGGCAAGCCCAGCAGACCGCCTCCTCCGCCGCAAGCCCAGCTGCGGGCGTTGGACAACCACTCACCGTGGAAGGTGTCCAGGCACAGGGACAAGTCAAGCCGGGCTTGCACCTCCGTCGCCGGCCCGCTGCCGCTCCGCGGTGGGTCGACGGCAGACGGGATGAACGACGAGTGCTGGGGAGCTGCTAGCTGGAGATAGTCATGGCCTCCTGCCAGTAACGGAGACCCGCCCCGTGGAGCCAGGGGTTGGACCTGCACGACGAATCGGTCCCCGCCAGAGGTCAACTTGGTCCGGGTATGGCTTTCTCCCCTACCTCGCGTCAGTAATACGGCGCATCGGTTGGTGATGATGACGTGGTTGGTGCAGAGAACCTCGGAGTTGGCTGTTGACCGCCGCCTCAGCATGGCCAGGTGGATGCGCTCACTGTGTATGAGGTGCCATCCGACTCGGGGTCGAACCAAACGTCGAGACTGATCTCTGTGCCATCGACCTCCATCACCATGCACGTTGACTCCGCGATGGAGTAGGGCTTCCAGCCCTTCCCTAAGGCGAGGCCCCGGTAGAAGTCCTCAACGACCCGTTGCGAGTCGGCCTGTCCTGAAAGACGGTAGGAGCGGCTGATGGTGGCATGGTGATCGTCAGTGTCGGTGCATGAACGATCGCGCTCGCCCTCCGGTTCGATACCAGCCGGGGCGGTATCCAAGATATTGAATGAAACGAGGGCAGTTTCTACGCTTTCGTAATTCGCTTCACATATCCGCCTGTGTTCCCAGACGTCGGAGAGTAGCGGGAGTAGAGCAACGCCAATCAAGACTAAAAGACCCACGCCCACAACTAAGATCCAGCGAACCACCTTTTTCATGATCGATACGATAGCCGGTGTTGGGCATTGGGGTAAGCAGATCGTCGGCTGGCCGAGTCATCTGGTTGCGCTGTGGAGTTGCATGGGGCTAACTCTTCTAGCCACCGTGATTGGCTAGTGCGGTGACCACATAGGTTCACCGGGCCGCGGACACACCCGACGGCTTGCGCAGGCTTCGCCGGATTCTGCTTCAGTGTCGTATCGACATGCACGATGACGGCAGGAGGATCCGTATGGCCGA
>NZ_JBQQCB010000239.1:0-7912 GCF_052246675.1 Nonomuraea sp. KM90
GCTGGCGGATCCTCCAGCACATCACCGCCAGCCCCAGCGCAATCGGCGACATCGCACGCGCCGCTCTTGTCCTCACGCATTTCGAGCACAACTACCTACCGGCAATTCGCTGAGATCACGTCAGTGCGCGGCGGTCGGTCGGTCTTGTCGTTGTGCCAGATCGCCATGGTGGGTGCCAGGGTGCGGATGATGAACCGGATGGCGGCGCCAGTCGGGGTGCGGTCGTCGTGGCGTTGCAGGTCAACCTGGCCTGGTGAAGGCCTGATTGATCGACTCGATGATCTGTCTCAGGGGTTTGAACAGGTGTGGGTCTGGGGGTGAGGACTCGGCTTTACGGGTCGTGCGCAGCCGGCGGATGTCTTCGGTGGCCTGGGCGTGCTCGAAGCCGCGGCCGTAGTAGTGCAGGTCGCGACCGGGTCCTGTCCTGTTCGCGGTGGCGGGCCAGCAGGTCGGGGCCGGCGAGCGTTGGGGACCTGGGCGGTGAGCCGATCGGCGGCCGCCTTGCCGCGCTGGTAGGAGCCGTTGCCGACCACCCAGAACACCCCCGCTTGGCTGGTCCCTGCTCCGGCGGTCCCCGGCCACCTTCGTCGTCGCCGACCTGACGGACTCGTCCGGCTCGGCAAACGCAAGCTGACGAAGATCCAGTACCGGCTTCACCTGATCGCCGGCAATCTGGCTCAGGCCGGACATGCCATCGACACCCCCGGCGCGGCCATAACCGACTCTACGTATTCAACCGATGTTGTTCCTGATGTTGGGTGCTCGTGAGCGCTGTTCAAGGCATAGCCCGGTGGCGGCCAGGCAGTCGTTGAGCACGTGCGCCGGATACGGTAGCTTGCTCGAAGCCGCGTTTGATGACGCGGGCGAGCTGGGCCAGATCGGCGACGGGGAGATTGGCCAAGCGGCGGCGCCGAACGAGTGCCTCGCGACCGGTCCGGCGAGGGAGATCTTCACTCGCTTCGCATGTTTCCGGCCATGGAAGGACGCGGGGATTCCCTGTGCCACGAACGGTAACTCGTCAATGTGTGAACGCTCGATGACACCAAAGAAGTGTGAGGACGAAGGATGACTACCGGACTACCCCAAGGCGATCTGCGTCTCCTAGAGACCGATCTAGCGCAACAGTTGCTGACCTCCACCCTGTTCGCACGTTTGGGACTGATATGGACCGACGGGACTCCAAGGGTCGTACCGACCTGGTTCCACTGGACCGGCGAGGAAATCGTGATGGCGACGTATCTGGCAGGCCCTGCAATGGGCGTGCGACACCCAGCCCGTCGGGTGGCGGCACTCCGCATGAACGCTGCCGTTGACCTGAACATAAGCACTGACGCCAATCCACCGCACGCCCTCTCGATCCGTGGCCGGGCAGCCGTCACCGAGGTTGACGGCGTGGCAGACGAATACGTCCAGGCCGCCGAGCGATATTTGGGGAAAGATGCCGCCGCATCACTCCTCGAATCCGCCGTGCGGCCTGGAACCAGACAGGCGCGCATCGCCGTACGCCCTGCCTGGGTGGGACTGTTGGACTTTCAGACCCGCTTGCCCAGCCCACTTGGAGGCGTTCTCTGACAGTGGGGTAAACGCGGGGCGGAACGATCGCGATGGTGCACCGCCGAACGTCCATGCGATCTTTACCTGGGGCGGGCAGGACGGCGATCTCCTCGCCCTTCCGTACACTCTGCGGAAAGGTCCGCCCCGCCGAAGGCCGGCAAGCCGAGCCTACGCGACGATCATCGACTCCCAGCCGGTGCGGTCGGCCACGACCGTCGGCGCAGGCAATCGCGAGAACGACGCGGGCAAAGAAAGTAGAGGCCCGGCAGCGGCACGCCGTTGTGGACTGTCTCGGCCTGCTCCTGATTGTGCTGATCACGGCCGCGAGCGTGCAGGATCGCCACAGCGCCCGGCCTTCGCGTTGGGAGCCTGCTGAGCGGTCAGCTGCCCTAGCGATATGTCGTGCTCCTTGATCTCCTGGTCCAGGTCGAGCCAACGGCGGGCCAGGGCTCGCTTAGTGCCCGTGTACAAACTGATCGTCAGGTCGATTTGGGAGATGCGGATCGTGCGAGTCGTCGTCCCATGACGATGATCATCGCCCACAAGACCATGGCCTCGTGATGCTCGGATAACCGCTCATAGTCCCGCACGCACCGCCTGCGCTGACAGATCCACGACAATGTCCTCTCCACCACCCACCTGCGGGGCAGGACCACGAAGCCACTGACGTCGTCACTGCGCTTGACGATCTCCACAGTGAGCCGGACCTGCTCTTTGGCCCAGGTCACGAGCTTGCCGGAGTAGGCGTTATCGGCCCAGATCAGCGCGATCCGCTCGTACCAGTCGCGCAGAAGCGCCAGCGCGGGCTTGGCGCCGTCGCGGTCCTGGACGCTGGCGGCGGTGACGATGACGACCAGCAGCAGGCCCAGGGTGTCCACGATGACGTGCCGCTTGGTGCCCTGCACCTTCTTGGCCGCGTCGTATCCGCGCGAGCCGGCGGCGACGGTCTCGGCGGCCCGCAGTGACTGCGAATCGATGATCCCCGCGCTGGGCTCCGGCTCGCGCCCGTCGGCTATCCGGACGTGTTCACGCAGGTCATTGTGGAGGGCATAGAGATCGCCGTCCTGCCACCAGCGAGTGAAGATCGCATGGACGGTGCGCCAGGGCACCAGGAAGTCGGTGGGCAGATTGCGCCACTTGATCCCGTTGTCGACCACGTAGCGGATGGCGTCCTTGATCAGGCGACGGCAGTACTTCTCGGGTCGTCCGCCGTTGCCGTGCAGCCAGGCCGGCCAGGGCATCAAGGGCTTAATGGCCTGCCATTCTTGGTCACTCATGTCGGTGGTGTAGCGGGGTGGGCGGATCGGGTGATCGGCTCCGCGGCCGTACCGGCAGGCCACGCATGAGCAGGCAGTTTTCGTCGTTACGCGAGACAGCGATGGGAGCGGTGGCGTACAACGGCGGCAGACTTTCCGGTTGGTGGTGGGGCTTGGATAACCACCGTTGCTACCGGAAGGTCGCTCTATGTCGCAGAATATTCGCGCTACGTCACCATTTCGCACGATATCGGCCCTACACAGCAAGCGCAGGGATCAGTTTGTACACGGGCACTTAGCCGAGGCCACGGAGTTGCCTATCAGATCGGGTCGCAGCCCGGCGCAGCGCTCCCGCCGGGCCATCTTCGACAGGCCGGTCAACTGCTCGCGCAGTTCCTCGGGGACCTTGACGGTGGCCATGGCCTGGGTGCGGGCCTTGACCGCGGTGTCATGCGCGATCTTGGTGTGGCCGATCATCTTCACCGTGCCCTCAGAGCTCTTGGGCGTAGCGGTGGCCGTGCCCGCCAGCACTGCGCGGGCGGCGTTCACAGCGTCGATCGGGTCGGACTTGCCGCGCTGGTGGCGCACGCGCCGGTCCGGCCGATTGACCTCGACCACCTCGTGCTCATGCCGGCGCCGGTGGGAGGCCAGTCCGGCACCGTAGGGCCGGTGCACTCGACGCCGAAGCCAGCACCTGCCCATGCCCTCAGGTGCGGCAGTCGTCTATGCGCACCAGGTACACAAAGGCGGGGAGCTGCGGCCCAGCCACGGCGAGGACGGCAGGATGACGCCCTGACGGCTCAGCGTGCGGACTCTGCCAAACCGGTCCTGCGGGACATCCTGGCTCGGCTGCCCGAGCAGGAACGCCAGAGGCTACAGCGCGGCCTGCGTCTGGGACACCGCCACAGGCAAGGCCGTCACTCAGGTCAAGGTCGCCTACAGCTCGGTGTGAGGCCCGGTGCTCAGCTGGTACGACGAAGCCTATCTGCTCGCCCCGCGAAGAAGGGCTTCGGCACCGTGAATCTCAAGGGCAAGGCCCGCCGAGACCCGGCAACCTAACACCAGACACCATTTCCTTTCGAGGACGCCCGCGGCGTCCGCTGACTACACCACGCACGCCTCGGCGTTATCCGATCGCGGCCGGACCGCCCCCGACGGCTCGTCGAGTAACTCGCGCGGGTACTCGATACGGTGCAGATCCGGCGGGCCCAGCGCCACCCATGACTTGCTACGAATACGACTCGCCGCTGGGACCGGTACTCGGTGGGCTGGAAGATGTCCGACGCCGATGAGCACGACGTCGCCTGGCTACCCGCCTCAGCTGAAACGCCTTGATCGGCCAAGACGGCACTGTCCACGACATCCACGCTGGTCGGCCGCCAAGCCCAACGTGCCTGCCGGCTTGCCCGGCAGCGTGGCGCCTTCCCCCGCATCGCCGAGCCCAGTTAGCCAGCCCATGGGCCGATGCCTGATAGCCGTTCAACCTGAACTCGGCCGACTAGCGCGGTCGGCGACATTCGGTTGGCGAAGGGATAGTTGGTGCCGAGATACCGCTGCGACTGCCGATCCATGAAGGCGGCGAACCTGTCAGGGATGTCAGGGCCTTCGAAGGTCACGGCGCCGCGTACGATCAGGTGCTGTCGCAGTCCCTCGGGCGTGTTCCGGTCATCTTCAATCAGTATCGTGACATGCGGGTTCGCCCGCAAGTTGCGCACCTTGACCCGGTGCTCTTCGACACCGAACACGAGGTCATCTCCGTCTCGTGACACCCACATGAGGCTGACTTGGGGCGAGCCATCGGGGTTGATGGTGACGAATGTGGCGTAGCGGTCGATCTCGAACAGCCGATGAGTGATCGGTGGCAGCTTCTGCTTGGTCATGGTCCCCCACTGTAGACAGCTCAATGGGAACCGATCGGTAACCTGGGAACCATGGGTGACTTTCATGGTCCTGGGGATGTCTTTCTCGCCGACTGTCCGGCCCGGCTGGCGGTCGAGGTGATTGCCGACAAGTGGTCAGTCGTTGTGGTGTACGCGCTCAGCCGTGGACCGCGCCGACACGGTGAACTGGTCGAACTCATCGGCGGAATCTCCAAGAAGATGCTCACCCAGACGCTGCGGCGGCTGCAGCGGTACGGGCTGGTCGACCGAAGGGCTCACGCCGAGGTGCCCCCACGGGTCGAATACAGGCTAACCACACTCGGCACAACCCTGATCGACCCAATTGCCGTGCTCACGAAATGGGCAGAGGAAAATGGCGACGATGTCTTGGCAGCCCACCTCTAGAGACGAGTAGATCCGAAGTTTCGTTCCGCCAAAGTGGGGAGGCGCGCGGGGCGTTGTTTCAGGGATCACGCGCCGATAAATCTACAACGTAAAGGGACCCTGTTGTGAAAATTCAGTATTTCCTTGTCGGGTCAAGCTAGGCGGGCGAGTGCCAACGACGACCATGGCCTGCCCGGGCGTGGCGTCGCGGGAATCGTCGGGGCAACCGGAAGTCGGGCCTCGGCCGCAGGACGTCTCTTCAGGATCCGCTTGGTGGGCCGCTTGATCAGCCCGGTCCCCTCAAAAGGGAGCCGCCACCCATTTCCTTTAGCGCACGCCGGCGACGGCCGCCCTGACTGCCTATCAGGAACGGGCTCGAAGCTGCTGGACCGGTTCGGCCTCGCCGCCGGGCTCGGCGTGGCAGGCCCCGGAGGGGCGGAACGGCTCGGCGAGCTGAGCGAGGTAGGCGGTGGGGTAGTCGGGTTTGGCGGCCATACCGAGCTGCTCGGAGGTGAAGCGGCGCATAGGGTCGTAGGAGAAGGTGCCGAGCAGGTGGTCCCAGGCCAGGGTGAACAGGCCGAAGTTGACGTCGCCGATGCCGGCCCATTTGAGGTGGTGGAAGCGATGGCCCTCGTTGAGGGCGAGCACGTAGGTGAGGGGGCCGACGCGGTAGTCGGCGTTGGAGTGCTGCAGCAGCAGTTGCACCGCCACAGCCAGAGCGAGCACCGAGGCAACCTGTACGGGCAGGCCGATGAGCAGCAGCGGCGCGACACCAGTGGTCATCTCCAGCATCTGGTGCAGTGGGTGCTTCATTAGCCCGTTGAGGCCGTAGAAGCGTGTGACGGAGTGGTGAACGGCGTGGAAGCGCCACAGCGCGCCGATCTTGTGGCTGGCGTAGTGCACCAGGGTGATGCCGAGATCTGCGATCAGTACGGCCAGTAGCACCTGGACGAGGAAGGGCCAGGTATGCGGCCACAGGCCGGCGGCTGGAAACGTGGTTGCCAGAGCCGCGGCCAGCAGCGGGATGACGGCGACGCTGGCCAGGATGAGGCTCTCGTTGACCGCGCTGTGCGCGGCGTCGCGGCCGGCGTCGCCCTGGGAGGTGTTCCAGGCGCTCTCATACGGCAGGAGGCGTTCGGCGGTGAACGACAGGGCGATCGCGGTGGCCAGCAGACCGAGCAGCCACAGTTTCGAGGCGCCGGCGGAGGTCAGGACGATGGCGGCGCCGTTGACGCCGAGCAGCATGAGCGGGGCGTAGCCATAGCGGACGGCCGCCTGGACGGCCGTCCGGGCGGCGCCGCCGGCGGGCGAGTGGATGAGGGGCATGGCTCTCACCTTGGTGGTAAGACCCCGGCGGGGGCTTGAACGGATCCGCTGTCCCTGGCCGGGCCGGCTACCGGCCGCTTGGGCTGGGGAAGTGCCAGCCGGCGGCGACCAGGGCCTGGCTGGGGGTGATGCCGAACATGGCCCGGCAGGTGCGGGTCAGGTGCGCACTGTCGGCGAACCCGGCCGCGTGCGCGGCCTCGGTCAGCGTGGCGCCGCCGCGCACCGCCTCGATGGCGTGCAGCAGACGGGCCCAGCGCCGCCAGGCCGGATACGGCAGGTGCAGGTGCTCGGCGAACAAGTGCCCCAGCCGGCTGGCCGACACTCCCACCCGGGTGGCGAGCTCGCCCAGCAGCAGCGGCCCGTCAATGAGCTGCGGGATGGCCTCCAGCGCGTGCGACAAGGCGGCGGGAAAGCCGCCCTGGCCGGCGGACGGGCCGGCGGACGGGCGGGGCGAGCACAGCACGGCGGACAGATGCGCCGCCTGGGGGAGCGCGGTTGGCTCGGCCGCGCTGGCCGGCGGGCGGGCAGCGGCCCGCCAAGTGCTCACGTCGTCCGGATCGCCGCTCGCGGCGACCCGAGCGGTGGCCGCGCGCCCGGCCGGAGAGTAAGGATCGAGGTAGGCCAGCAGGCCGTGAGCGCCGGGGGCGGCTCGCAGTTCGTGCCGGATCCCG
The DNA here is from genome assembly GCF_052246675.1 of Nonomuraea sp. KM90. Taxonomy (NCBI): domain Bacteria; kingdom Bacillati; phylum Actinomycetota; class Actinomycetes; order Streptosporangiales; family Streptosporangiaceae; genus Nonomuraea; species Nonomuraea sp. KM90. Next base: position 7,072 of record NZ_JBQQCB010000239.1, read on the forward strand.
GCCGGGATGATCGCGGCCTGTGCCCGGCGCTGGTGGCCGCGTCGGTCGCTCAGCACTACCGCGCCGTCGAGCACCAGCAGTACCTGCACCGCGGCGTGCGCGTGCGGCTCGGCGGAGCCGATCGCGCCGGTGAAGGCCAGCAGGCCCGGGATGGCCGTGGCCGCTCCCGCCCAGCGCGTTCCCTGTGCCGGCTCACCTGGCGACGTCCCGGTCAGGGCCGGCGAGCGGGCAGTCGGGCCGGTCGTGATGCTCATTGTGGTCTCTCCCTTGCAAAACCAGGGCAAGGGGACGCTATCATCGCCGCCTCACGATCATTGGTGAGGATGTCGGCGGGCGATGCCTGAGCGCCGGCATCGCGGCGGGCGTGCCACCGGCGGCCCTGTTCCCCGGGGCGACGATCGGCTACCTCGCCGAGCTGGCCGGCCGGCTGACGGACGCCGACTCCCTGCGGGACCTCGTGGCGGAGAAGGTCGGCCTGCTCACGGCCACGGCCCTGGAACACCCCGGCGGCGCGTTCGCCGGCTCCCGCGCGCTGGCGGAGGAGTTCCAGGCCGCCTGGTGCGAGCCCGCCGGGCTGCCCGAGGGGCCGCCGCTCGCACCGGAGCACGCCGTGGACGGCCGGGGTCAGGCGTACAGCCAGTCGACGTAGGTGTAGTCCCGGGGGTCGCGCACGCGGAACAGCTCGTTGCGCAGCAGCCGGCCGACGCCGTCGAGGTGCCACATGTCTCCCCAGATCCGCGCGGTGTCCTGCACCCGCGCGGTGCGGACGGTGCGCTCGGCCTCGTAGCTCTTGAGCGCGCCGGCCAGGTCCGGCTGCGCCCCCAGCTCGGCGGCCAGGCAG
>NZ_JBQQCB010000240.1:0-7762 GCF_052246675.1 Nonomuraea sp. KM90
CCCTGCATCCCGCGCCGCGCCTGTTCGGCGGCCGGATCCTGTGGCCGGGGGAGCACGCCGCCGAGGTCATGGACACCTACCGGCAGATCACCGCCGCCGCGCCGGAGGAGCTGACGGCCTGGCTGGACCTGCTGCACTTCCCCGGCTCCGCGCCCATGGTGGCCGTGGACGCCACCTACCTCGGCGACGAGGACGAGGCCCGCGACCTGCTGGCGCCGCTGGATCGCCTCGCCCGGCCCCTGTCCGACGGCAGGCGGGTCATGCCGGTCTCCGAACTCGGGTCCATCACCGCCGAACCCACCGACCCGGGGCCGGGCCTGTCACGCGCCGAACTGCTGACCGAACTGGACGACGCCGCGGCCGAGGCCCTGCTCGCCGGACCGATCGCCCCGCTGCTGAGCGTACAGATCCGGCACCTGGGCGGCGCGTTCACCCGGCCGTCCGACACCCCGCACGGGCCGCTGACCGAGCCCTACGCGCTCTACCTGTTCGGCATCCCCGCCGACCCCGCCACCGCCGCGGCCGTCACCGCCAGGCAACGCGACCTCGCCGAGGCCCTCCCCGTCAGCGGACGCAAGCCGTTCACCTTCCTCAACCCCGCCGAGACGGCTGCCGACGCCTTCGCCCCCGCCGCCCTGACCCGCCTGCGCGCCATCAAGCGTCGCCACGATCCGCACAACGTCTTCCGGTCCAACTTTCCGGTCCGGGAGGCTGACCGGGCCGGCTGATGATCGTCGTCAGGTTGCGGCTTCGGCCGCGCCGCCGCTCGGGAGGAGGGCCAGGAGTTGTCGCGTGTGGCCGGGCAGCTCGACCTCCGCGAGGCCCGTGATGAGGTCCCTCAGCGGTACGGGCGCGTCGACCAGGGCGGTGTCCTTGGACAGGAGCCGGGTGGGCACCGGCGTGTCGAGCTCGGCGTCGCTCAGCGCCGGCCCGCCGAGCGCGCAGAGGGCGTCCGCCTGGAGGCGGATGCGCTCGCGGAGCCCGGCGTTGCCGCCGGTGAGCGTGATGAGGCGTTCGATGGTCCAGGTGTCGAGTGCCATGCGGTTGTCGTAGGTCGTGTTCGCTCCCATCGCGATGGTGGAGACGGCTGCGAGGGTGGTGGCGTTGAGGATGGCGACGTGCGCCAGGATCTGGTCGGCGTTCCACTCACCGGCCGGCGGGAGCGGGCCGGCACCGCCGGAGCCGGTTGTGGAGCCGGCCCCGTGTCCGGCCACGGTGGCGGCGGCGTCCAGCAGCTCGCGGTAGGCGTCCCGCAGGGGGATGGTGTCCATCAGGGTCTGCTTTCTGCAGTCGAACGACAAGACTGGGACGATGCCGGCTCAGGCGTGCGCGCGGTACATCTCCCACGGCGCCTGCGGAAGGACCTCGCCGGTCTCCAGCAGCGACTTGAGGTTCGCCAGGACGGCCGGCCATCCGTGCGAGATGCCGTTGGCCATCTCCTGGTTGGGGAGGTTCTCGTGGGTCACGGTGAGGCGGACGATGTCCTGGTGCGGTTCGACGAGGAAGGTGACCACCGACGGGTCCCTCGGCTTCTCGGCGTCCGGGGCGTCGTCGAAGGTGATGACCAGGCGCGTCGGCGGCTCGGTCTCGATCACCCGGCCGACGACGTCGACGACGTCTGATCCGTCGACGCGCCGGTGCTCCCAGGGCGAGCCCGGCTGCCAGTCCGAAACGTTGGCGTGTCCCCAGTAGCGGGCCGTGAGGTCCGCGTCCGTCAGGGCCTGCCACACCTGCTTCGCGCTTGCGCGGATGTAGGTGACATAGACGTAGGTCGGCACGGATGTGGTTGCGTCGGTCATGGCGTACTCCTCTGCCTGGTTCTTGATGGCACTGATCGCTTGCAGACGGGGCCTGTCGAACCCCGAGATCCAGCGCTCCTCGATCTCGTGGATGGGGGCCGGGTTGAGGTAGTGCAGCCGCTCCCGCCCACGTCGTACGACGGTCACGAGGTTGGCGCGCTGGAGAATGTCGAGATGCTGGGTCGCTGACTGGCGCGCCATGTTCAGGCGTTCGCACAGCTCGCTCAAGGTCTGGCCGTTGTGCTCGCGCAGACGGTCGAGCAGGAGCCGTCGGGTGGGGTCGGCCAGCGCTTTGAAGACCGAGTCCATCGCTCTCGCTTCGAGGCTCACGCCACCATTATGCAGGTATTTACCTGCATAACGTCAAGTGGCCGATCGGCCCGGGGGCGCGTCGGCTCTCAGCCGCTCACAGGACAGGCGGCGACATCCGGCTCCGGGACGCGGCGGACCGGCCCGATGCCGCGCTCCCGGACCGTGGCCGGTGGCGAAGCCGCAATCACTCGGCGACGCCGATGACGGTCCCCGACGGGTCGGTCACGTACCGCCCCTTCGACAGATCGACCAGAACGAGCTCATTGCCGAAGGGGTCGGCCACGATCGCGACCCGGCCCACCGGGATGTCGGACGGATCGGCGACCACCCGGCCGCCCGCGGCCACGATCTCGGAGGCGGCCTCGTCGGCCGACCGGACCAGCCATGTCGGCGCCAGGTTGAGCCGGATGTCCAGGACGATCTCCGCATCGCTGTCCGGCAGGCCGAGCCCCGCCTGACCGAGCTGATCATTTCGCCACAGCAACTCGTGACCGAGACGGTGCTGGTAGAAACGCAGCCCGCTGTCGAGGTCCGGAACGGGGACGATGACCGCGTCGATCTTCTGGAACAGAGGCGTTGATCGCATGATCTCACCGTCACGTGTCCCGGGAGGGCCGGTCAAGCGGGGCCGAGCCGCCTCCCGGCCGCCCCGGCGATCAAGAGTGCGCCGGGGGCGACGACAATGAGGTACATGACACGTGCGGTGTACGTCGCGGCGGGCGAGGCGGCTAGCAACAAGGGAACCGTCGCCCTGGGCCTGGTGGAATTGCTGTCCCGGCAGGTGGAGGCCGTGGGGGTGTTCCGGCCGGTGGTACGGGAGGGCCGCGAGGACGCCCTGATCAACACCATCCGGAGCAGGTTCCAGCTCGCCCTGCCCTACGAGGCGTGCGCGGGCGTCACCTACGACGAGGTGCACGCCGACGTCGAGCGTGCGGCCGGGGACGTCGTGGCCCGCTACCGGGCCCTGGCCCGCAGGTGCGACGCGGTGGTGGTGGTCGGCACCGACTACACCGACGTGGGGGCGCCGACGGAGTTCGGGTTCAACGCCAGGCTGGCCGCGGACCTGGGCACCCCGGTGATCAACGTGGTGAACGGGAGGGGCAGGACCGCCGCGGAGATCTCCGCGGCGGTCGAGCTGTCGTCCAGGGAGCTGGCGCAGCATCATGCCCACGAGCTCGCGGTCGTGGTCACCCGGGCGGATGCCGGGTCGCTCACGATCGCGCACGACACGCCGCTGTTCGTGCTGCCGGAGGCCCCCTCGCTGCGCGCGCCGACCGTCGCCGACCTGCTCAACGCGTGTGACGGCAGATTCTTCCTGGGCCAGCGGGACGGGCTCGGCCGCGAGGCGAGCGCGCTGATGGTGGGGGCGATGTCGCTGCCCAGCATCCTGGAGCGCTACACCGAGGGCGCCGCGGTCATCATCCCGTCCGATCGGGCCGCCGCTCTGCTGCCCGGGCTGATCGCGGCGCACGCCTCGCCGAGCTTCCCCGCCCTGTCGGCGGTGGTGCTGACCGGCGGCACGGATCTGCCGGACCCGGTGGACCGGCTGCTGCGCGGCATGACGATCCCGCTGCCGGTGATCGCCACCGAGCACGACACGTTCGACACCGCGACCCGCCTGTCGGCGGTGGAGGGCCGGTTCACGCCCGAGGCCGAGGGCAAGATCGACACGGCGTTGCGGTTGTTCGCCGAGCACGTGGACGGCGGGCTGCTGCTGGAGCGGCTGGCGATCGCCAAGACCGACGTCGTCACGCCGCTGATGTTCGAGTACGAGCTGCTGGACCGCGCCCGCACACCGCGCCGGCACATCGTGCTGCCCGAGGGCGAGGAGCCGCGCATCCTGCGCGCGGCCGACGTCCTGCTGCGGCGGGGCGTGGCCGAGCTCACCCTGCTCGGCGACGAGGAGCGGATCCGGGTCCAGGCCGCCCAGCTCGGCCTGGACCTGGACGCGGCCAGGGTGCTCAGCCCGTTCGACGCGGAGCTGCGCGAGCGGTTCGCCCGCGAGTACGCCGAGGTCCGGGCGCACCGGGGGATGACCGTCGAGCTGGCCCGCGACACCGTCACCGACGTCTCCTACTTCGGCACGCTGATGGTGCACACCGGCATGGCGGACGGCATGGTGTCCGGAGCGGCGCACACCACCGCGCACACGATCAGGCCGGCGTTCGAGATCCTGCGCCTGGGCCTGGTCTCCAGCGTGTTCTTCATGTGCCTGGCCGATCGGGTGCTCGTCTACGGCGACTGCGCGGTCAATCCGGACCCGACCGCCGAGCAGCTGGCCGGCATCGCGATCGCCTCGGCGCGCACCGCGGCGCTGTTCGGCGTCGATCCCAGGATCGCCATGCTGTCGTACTCGACGGGCGCCTCGGGAGCCGGCGCCGACGTCGACAAGGTCCGCACCGCCACCGCGCTCGTCCGCGAGCGCCGTCCCGACCTCCAGGTGGAGGGGCCGATCCAGTACGACGCCGCGGTGGATCCCACGGTGGCGCTGGCCAAGATGCCCGGCAGCCAGGTGGCCGGCCGCGCCACGGTCTTCGTGGTGCCCGACCTCAACACCGGCAACAACCTGTACAAGGCCGTCCAGCGCAGCGCCGGCGCCGTCGCGGTCGGCCCGGTGCTCCAGGGGCTGCGCAAGCCGGTCAACGACCTGTCCCGCGGCGCCACCGTGGCCGACATCGTCACCACCGTCGCCGTCACGGCCGCCCAAGTGGCCGACGACAGTGTGCCACCGGGTGCCGGCGACGGCCTCTGAGTGCCGCGGTTGCGAAATCCACGCGGAATGATCTTCTCGTCCGCGTCCACAGTGTGTTTTCTAGTCCAGCGTCCTGGAGGCGGCCGACATGGGCCGCCTACGACAGCCCCGGCTCGACACATCAGAGTGCACCGTGCCTGCGAGAGCGTGCTCACTCACGCACCCGCACGATGTCCGTACGGCAGGCACACACCGATCACATGATTGCTCGGCTGTACCGGGAACCGCTTGGCCATGTCGCCCGGCGCCGCCGTCTCGGGTGAGAGCTTTCACCCAAATCAGGTGCGGGACCAAACAGAACTGTCGGGATCAAACGCCCACTGAGTAGCGGCTCGATCTCGGTTCCGCAGAGGTGGCGGGGCGCCTGGTGCATTTGGGGTGCGGTATCCAAAAATCCCCTCATCCAGCGGCCCCGACACGATGGGCAGGTGACGGCCTTACCCCAACAGGTGGTCCGGCACGAACGGCCGTGCTGAGAAGGGCCGCCCACTCGCCCGCGCGACGAGACAGGCCCTCACCACCTTTCACACACCAGCGGGTGGCCTTCGGTGCCTTCCATGAATCCACTGCTGTCATATCGGTTGCCGGAAGCCCACCCAACCAGCCACTCCGTCATGGTCTCCGCGATGGGCGGCTCCTGATCGGAGTCGTGCGGAACGACGATCACCGGCCATTCTTCAGGTTCACCTAGGGTCAACCAACCGACCGAGTCGCCGTCGATCGTGCTACCCCACGAGAAGAACCCGCCGGGCTCAGGCCACATGGCAAGGGAATACTCTTCGGGGGCGTCATCTCGCCACTCTCGGTAGTAGTCCATCTCTTGAGGCAATCGGGCGCAATCCTCCTCGCTGAGAAGGCGCATGTCACCGATGCCGAGCCAGCGAGCGAACTGACAGCTGCCATAGCGTTCGATGAAGGCGACATAGTCGTCTGGGAGCCGGATCCCGATGTCGGCGAAGAGGTCGCCCCATGCACGAGTACCGAAGCGCGGCGACGACGGCGGAGGAACCAGGGCAACGAGGTGGTCCAGGGGCGCGGATTTGTATGCCACGGCCCCGACATTAGTGGTAGCGACAGAAATCCCACGCCTCCGCAGGCCGCCATAGGAAGGCGGCAGGCAACCTGTCCGCTGGAGCCGGTGGCCTGCGTACCGTGAGGCGTTTGCCGGTGGCGCGACGGGCGCCTTAGGCATCTTCTTCACCTGGTACGCCGGCCACCAAGGACGCAAGCATGCTGAGCGAGTCGCGCGGGAGAATACCGCTCACGCCCTTGCCAAAGACCGCGAAGCGCGACGCGAGGATGCCTACGCAGATGCGCTCGCGATGGTCATCGGCAACACCGAAACCCTCATGATGATCAGCCAGTCGCTCATGGATCCAGAAGAGGAGAGGGAGATACTCACCGCACTACGGCAGGAAGAGCTCGCCATAAGCGCCAAGGTCGGCATCTATGGGACATTGGCAGTGTGGGATCGCTTGGTCAGCTGGGTAGAGCGCAAACGGGCCGTGATCGGCGCCCACATTCGACTCCGCGAGTTCATCGAGGATAATCCCGGTGCCAAGTCGGACCTCTGAGACGAACGCAGCGACGCGCGCAGGAAACTACAAGCCGCTGTTCATGTCCTTCGTGAGCAGATGAACCAGGAACTTGCGTCGTAACCCTCGAGTTATGACCCTCACCTTGCGTCACGCCTACCGCCCGTGTGGTGCCGCGGCGGAGGTGTTCGCCTGGCGCGCCCCCGAGGTTCTGCTCTCCGGCCCGACCGGCACCAGCAAGTCGTGCGGCGCTGGAGAAGCGCGATGATGCTCGCCAACCCGGGGCGCCAGCGGCGTCATCGTCCGCACGGCCCTCGTGCTCACTCGGCAGCACTGGCCTGGTTACTTGGCGGAAGAAGGTCGCCGCGGAGAGTATCGCCGCAGGCCATGTCGCCTGGTAGGGCGGCAGCTAGCAGGGAGACCACCGCCTACTCCAACGGCTCCGCGGTGGTGGGCGGACTCGACAAGCGCATCACCCTTCGGGGTGGCTCGGCCCTTCTTGTTCTGTCTGTGATCTAGGTACGGCACGCTAGGTCGCTAAACGAAGCGATCGGGAGGCGGCAGTGGGGTGGCGTATCGCAATCCTGATCGGCATGGGTCTCGCCGCGGTCCCGACGATCCCGGCAGCAACGCCGGCCGGGGTGTCCTGCCTGTTCTCGTCGTCGTCGCGCGAGAAGCTGGTTGACGCTTGGATAGCCGAGCATGCGCCAGTGACGGTCCAGAAGCCCGCCCCTGAGATCACGCCGACGTTCTCTCCCTACATGGACGTGAAGGTGATGGAAGGGCCGCCTCCCATGGGAGAGGAGAGCGTCACGACAGAAGAGTTGGCGCGTTACGTGGTGAAGCTCAAGGGATGCGACAGCGACACGTGATCCTGGGCGCTTACGCGTGCGCTTCGTCTCGGAACCTGTCAATTTGATCAAGGCAGTTGAGCTGGGCTAATTCTGTGGCGTCCTTCGGTTCGTTGGTCTTGGGCTTATTGATCCAGGCGGGGCCGGGTAGGTCGGGTGGGGTGGGCAGGCCGCCGCTGGCGAACCGTTCGGGGTGCGTGGCGTGGGCGGTGGCCAGGACGGCGACGCGCCCGTCGCGGATGGTGGCGGCGTGGCCGTAGTGCACGTCGATGGGGTGGTGGTAGCCGATTCCGGAGTGGAAGTGATCCCGGTTGTACCAGGTGTAGAACTCCTGGCAGAAGGCGCGGGCGTGCTCGATCGAGCCGAACCGGGCGGGGAAGGTGGGACAGTACTTCAGCGTCTTGTTGTGAACACGAACGCGGGAGGCGGAGAAGCGATGGCGCTTCACTGAACGCGGTGCTGTGTGAGAGATGGAGGTTTGTTGGCCCTCCAGAGCCGCTCTGCGGGGAGAGG
>NZ_JBQQCB010000241.1:0-7617 GCF_052246675.1 Nonomuraea sp. KM90
CCACCCCCGAAGATCCGGCCACCTGGTCCGGCCTGCCGCTCTGCGAGTCCCGCACCGCCTGGCGGCTGAGCGGCCACCCCACGCCGCCCCCGGAGGAGCCCCCGGTGGTCCGCCTCGCCCCCGCCTTCGACGAATACGTCATGGGCTGGCGCAGCAGGGACCCCGTCCTGGCCGCCGAACACGCGAGGAAGGTGTTCCCCGGAGGCGGCATCCTGCGCCCGGTCGTGCTGGTGGACGGCGTGATCAGGGGCGTGTGGGGGCGGAAGGGCGCCCAGGTGACCGTGCAGCCGTTCGGCGAGCTCCCCGACCTGTCCGACGAGACAGCCGACGTGCGCCGCTTCCTGGAAGCGTGAAAGCAGATCCGTGTATCGGGTGATAACAGATGACCACTGATACATCGGAAGGTTGCACATGACGGGGGAGACCATCGCGGCCACGGTGCCCTGGGCGGCTCGCGCGCCCGGGATCCTGGACGGCGCCCTGCACGACACCCTGCACGACACCCTGCACGACACAGAGGCGTTCGCCGCCGTGTTCGACGCCCACTTCGGCGAGATCCACGCCTACGTCGCCCAGCGGCTCGGCCCCGACCTCGCCGAGGACATCGTCGCCGAGACGTTCCTCACCGCGTTCCGCAAGCGCGCCCAGTACGACCCGTCCCGCGCCGGGGTGCGCGCCTGGCTGTACGGCATCGCCACGAACCTCATCGGCAAGCACCGCCGCCTGGAGGCCCGTACGCTGCGCGCGCTCGGACGCTTCGGCCCCGACACCGACTCGCCGGGCCACGAGGAGTCTGTGGCCGTGCGGGTCAGCGCCCAGAGCCTGCGGCCGGAGCTGGCCGCCGCCCTGGCCGGCCTGGACCGGCGCGACCGCGACGTCCTGCTGCTGGTCGCGCTCGCCGGGCTCAGCCATGACGAGATCGCCACGGCGCTCGGCATCCCGTACGGCACCGTCGGCTCCCGGCTGAACCGGGCCCGCAGGAAGCTGCGCGCCCTGCTCGGGGAGGTGGCCGCCGGTGGATGAGCTGATCCGCGAGCTGTACGGCGAGCCGCGCCCGGACCCGCGGGCCCAGCACCGGGTGTGGCGGCGGGTCACGGCCCGGCGCCGGCGTCGGCGGCTGACCTGGCTGGCGATCCCCGTCGCCGCGGCCCTCGCCGGGATCGTCCTGTACGCGACCCCGCCCGAGCAGCCGATGGAGGCGGGCCGGACGATCCTGCTCACGGCCGCCACCTCGGCCGCGTCCACCGCTTCCGAGGGCACCTACTGGCACGTCAGGAAACTGCACGACGGCGGCAGGGAGACCGAGCTCTGGGTGACCAGGCAGGGCCGGGCATGGACCGCCGAGCAGGGCCGGGTCAGCCGGGTCACCGGCCGCTCGCCGTTCAGCATGGCGGGGCGCGACCTGACGTACGAGCAGATCCGGGCCCTGCCGTCCGACGCCGCCGCGCTGCGCGAGCGCGTGGCCGCGATGCTGCCCCCGGGCTCTGCCGGGCTGCTCGCCGACGCGCTCGGCGGCCTGCTGTGGACCAAGCCGTCCGCGTCCGGCGTGCGCGCCGCCGCCTACCGGGCGCTGGCCGACCTGCCGGAGGTCCGCTACCTGGGCGCCGCCACGGACGCGCGGGGGCGCGCCGGGGAGGCGTTCGCGTTCGGCCTGCCCTCCGGCGTCGAGCGGACCCTGATCATCGACCCGGCCTCCTCACAGGTGCTGTCCAGCGTGGACGGCACCGGGAGCTCCGAGATCGTCCTCACCGCGGGCTGGACCGACCAGGGTCCCGCCTGAAGCCCGCCTTCTGACGCGCCGCGCGCGGGACGGTGGGTCTCGCGCGCCCTGAAACAGGAGCCAAGACGTGTTCTGGCGTGCCCGCACGACCTCCGGCCGGGCCATCTGCCTGAGCGACCAGTTCCCACAGACCAAGGTGGAGGAGGTGATGCGCGGCCTGGTGACGTTCGTCGGGCTGCCGCCCGTCCGGCTCAATCCCGGCGGGGAGATCGACTGGACCGCGAACCCGCACGGAAACCGCTCCTGGGCCCTGAACCTGCACGCGCTGCGCTGGCTGGGCCGCCTGGTCGCCGAGTACGAGCGCACGGGCGCCCAGGCGTACCTCGACCGCGCCGCCACCGTGGCCGACCACTGGCTGCGCTCGAACCCCCGCGGCGCCCGCGGCATCAGCCCGTGGGCGTGGGCCGAGCACGCGGTCGCCCTGCGCGCCCCGGTGCTGGTGTGCCTGAGCGAGCACGTACGAACCGGGCGCCTCTGGGACGGCCTCGCCGAGCACGGCGAGATCCTGGCCGACGCCTCGCTCTACCGCGAGGGCCACAACCACGGTCTGGACCAGGACATCGCACTGCTGGTCGTCGGCTGCCGCCTGGGCCGGGCGCGCTGGCGGGACCTGGCCGTACGCCGGATGACCGCCTCGGCCGAGCTCGCCATCGACGCCCAGGGAGTCCTGCACGAGCAGGCCCCCCGCTACGGCCTGTACGTGCACCGCCGCCTCGGCGTCGCCCTGCGCGCCATCCGTGAGAGCGGGGCCGAGCTCCCGGAGCGGCTGGTGGCCAGGCGGCGGGCGCTGGAGGCGTACGTGTCGCACGCCACCCGGCCCGACGGCCGCCTCGTCCCCATCGGCGACAGCCCCGCCGACACCCGCGCGGACGGCTTCCCCATGTCGGGCCCGCCGGTGCGGGTCTTCGACGGCGGCTACGTCTTCGGCAGGACCGCCTGGAACGACCCGGCAGCCACCCACTACTCGATCAGATTCGGCCCCGGCCGCCGCCTCCACGGCCACGAGGACCACCTGAGCATCACGTACTTCGCCCACGGCCGCCCGATCCTGGTGGAGGCCGGGTTCCACTCCTACGAACGCACCGGCTACGTCGACTGGACCCGCTCCCCGGAGGCCCACAACGTCCCCATCCCCACCAGCGCCCCCTTCCACCCCGGCTCGCCTACTGACCTGCTGGCTTCCTCCATCACCCCGTCACACCAGTCGTTCACCCTGGCCGACGACGCCTACGCCGTCCGCCGGACCCGCCACATCCTGATCACCCACAACCCGCCCATGCTCGCCGTGGCCGACTCGGTCACCTCAGGCGCCCTGCGCAGCCTGTGGCACTTCGACCCGACCCTCGGAGTCCTGTCCCAGCGCGACGGAGCGGTGGTCCTGGGAGACGACGGCGGCTTCCGGGTGACCCTGCTCCAGTCTCCCGGCCCGGGCCAGGCGATACGGCCGGGCCTGGTCGCGACGGGCTACCTGCGCACGGCCGAGAACGTCACCGTGCTGTCCCCGGAGGCGGCGACCGTGCTGACGGTGATCGTGCCTCATCCGCCCGGGTAGCGGCGTCACCCGGGCGGGGTCAGAGCCAGTCGCGGCGTTTGAAAACGGTGTACAGCACCAGGCAGACGGCCCCCATGAGCACGACGGCGAACGGATAGCCGAACGCCCAGTGCGTCTCCGGCATGAAGTCGAAGTTCATCCCGTAGATGGTCCCGACCAGCGTCGGGGCGAAGAGGATGGCCGCCCACGCCGAGATCTTCTTGACCTCCTCGCCCTGCCGGATGCTGGCCTCGGTCATCCGCGCCATCTCCGCGTTCTGGGCCTGCGTCACCAGCGTCGAGTTGACGACCAGGATGTTCTGCAACATCTGGCGGAACGACGAGATCCGCTCGGTCACCGTGATCGCGTGGTCGGCCACGTCACGCAGGTAGCTCTGCAGCTCGTCGGTCACCCCGTACTTCCGCGCCCCCGCGATGAACCCGTGGATCATCCCGACCAGCGGCGCCGTGGCCCGCTGGAACTCGATCACCTCGCCCGACAGCTCGTACACGCGCCGCGACACCGACGGGTCGCCGCCGAAGACCTGGACCTCGATCTCCTCGATGTCCTTCTGCAGCCCGGCCACCACCGGCGCGTAGCCGTCGACGACGGCGTCGAGGATGGCGTACAGGACGGCCTGCGGGCCCTGCCGCAGCAGGTCGGGGTCGGACTCCATGCGCTTGCGCACGGAGTGCAGGTTGGGCGCCTCCGCGTGGCGTACGGTGATCACGAAGTTGGGGCCGACGAAGACGTGCACCTCGCCGAACGCGACCTCCTCCACGTCGTCCAGGTAGCGGGCGGCCCGCAGCACCACGAACAGCGTGTCGCCGTAGCGGTCGGCCTTGGGCCGCTGGGAGCCGACGATGGCGTCCTCCAGCGCCAGCTCGTGCAGCTCGAACTCCTCGCCGAGCTTGAGCAGCTCCCGCTCCTTCGGCCGGTAGAGCCCGATCCAGGCCATGGCCTCGGGCATCTGCTTGAGGCGTTCGAAGGCGTCGGCGAGCGAGCCGGGGTTGTCGACCCGCTCGCCGTTCCGGTAGATGGCGTTGTCGATGACCGTGGGCCGGTAGGGTCGCGTCTCCGTGGCACGCGGGTCCATCGAGTGCTCGGGCGCTTCCTCGCGTACGTCTCCGCTGCGCCTGAACCCCTTCACCCTGGCCATGGAAAACCCTCCACTAACGCCTCATGACGGACGGAACTCTTCGAGCTGTCGTGTCGCGCGGTCCCTGATGCTCTTGCGCCACATGGGTGTCCAGCCGAACAGCAGCCCGTGCGGCTTGCCCAGCGCCATCTTCGACCACCGCTTGAAGTCGAACTCGTCGTGGTGGCGGACGATCAGGTCGTCCTCGAACCTGAACAGGGCGTCGATCTCGTTGACGACCTCACGTCCGGTGCTGGAGAAGGTGTAGTGGGCCGTCCAGTGCGCGGTGCCGCTGAAGTCGCCGGCCGTCACGTCGCGGTATTCGGACTTCAGCCCGTTACGCACTCCGAGCTGCAGCCGCCACATGCTCATCACCCTGTCGCGCCCCTCGACCTCCTGGAAGATGGGATCACCGAAGCTGACCTCAGGGTGGTAGCAGCGCTCCATGGCCGCGAAGTCAGCGCGCCCCAGAGCGTCGTAGAAGGCGCTGATGAGCGCCACGTGCCGATCGTTCACCCCTCTATCAGATCATGGCCGCACCGTTGTGCCAGCAGACGGCCCGTAGCCAGGCGTCGCCGAGGTCGAGGCGGGCCAGCGCGTCGAGCTGATGGGCATATGGGTACGGGATGGTCGGGAAGTCACTGCCGAGCACCACCTTCCCCGCCAGCCCGAGATCAAGCAGCGCGGGCCGCAGCCGGGCCGGGAACGGCATGCCCCGCTCGCTGAAATCGGTGAACGCCATCGTCGTGTCCAGCGCCACCCGCTCGTGGCGCGCGGCGAGCTCGAAGAACGCGTCGTACTCCGGCATCCCCAGATGCGCGATCACCACCCGCAGCGCCGGATGGTCGCGCAGCACCTCACTGATCGGCCCCGGCCCGACGTACCCACCCGGTACGGGCACCGAACTGGCGTGCACCACCACCGGCACCCCCGCCTCGGCCAGCAGCCCCCACACCTCGTCCAGCTCGGGAGCCCGCGGATCGAACCCGCCCACCTGCAGGTGCACCTTGAAGATCCTGGCCCCGTCCGCCAGCGCCCGCCGCACGTACGCCACCACCCCTGGCTCGGGGAAGAAGGTCGCCGACGGGAGGCATCCAGGTGTCCGCCGGGCGAAGTCCAGGGTCCAGGCGTTGAGATCGGGCGCCATGTCGGGCTTGTGCGCGTAGGCGAGGGCGGGGAACGAGCGCACCCCCAGTTCCCGCAACCGCTCGACCCGCTGCTCGACCGGCCACTGGTACGCGATCCGCCACCCGTCGCCCATGAGCGGCCCGCCGTGGTCGAAGTGGTGCCACACCCGCCGTTCCATCCGCTCGGGCAGGAAGTGCACGTGCAGATCGATCAGCCCCGGCAGGCCCAGCCCGCCCCACCAGCCGGGCACTCGCGCGTCAGAATCCGGTTCTGTCACCACGGTGCCGACCTTACCGACACGCCCCCTGCGGGAGCGCCCTTCTCATAGGAAGGACCGAGCCCGGGAAGGGTGCCGAGAGGCTAGGGTTTCTCCTCGATGGACAAGTTCTGGGCGCACCTCATCAAGGTTCAGCCTGACCCCGACCCCTGGATCGTGGGGGTCTCGGCGCTGGCCGCGTTAGTGATCGTCGGCTTCCGCATGCCCTGGCAGGTCTCCAGGGGGCTGATCACGATCGCCCACGAGGGCGGCCACGCGCTGATGGCGCTGGTCACCCGGCGCAAGCTCGAGGGCATCCGCCTGCACTCCGACACCTCCGGCGTGACGCTGACCAGGGGCAGGCCCACCGGCCCCGGCATGGTCCTGACCGCGCTCGCGGGCTACCTGGCGCCGCCGCTGCTGGGGCTGGCCGCCGCGTGGCTGACCGAGCAGGGCCGCATCACGCTGCTGATCTGGACCGTGCTGCTGTTCCTGGTCTGCATGCTGCTGCTGATCCGCAACCTGTACGGCGCGCTGATCCTCCTGGTCACCGGCGGCGCGGTGTTCGCGTTGATCATGTACGCGCCGGCCGACGTCCAGCAGGTCGTGGCCCTGGTCGCGGTGTGGTTCCTGCTGTTCGGCGGGATCCGGCCGATCATCGAGCTGCAGCGCAAGCGGAGCCGGCGGCAGGCCAGGGACTCCGACGCCGACCAGCTCGCCCGGCTGACGTTCCTGCCCGGCGGGTTCTACGTGTTCTTCTTCCTGCTGATTTCTGTGGTGTCCATGGCGTTCGGCGCTTACCTCATGAACCCGCTCTAGTCTCGAAATTTCGCACTAAACTCCTCAGCAACAGGGGGAGAGTGGAGTGCTGCCAGCCGAGGACGCACCCGGCTACCGGGTCCTCGATCAGGCGGGTCAGGGCGGGTTCGCCGTCGTGTACCGCGCCTACCAGGAGCGTCTCGACCGGGTCGTGGCGCTCAAGGTGCTGTCCGTCGACCGGGTGGACCAGCGCACGATGCGCAGGTTCCAGCGCGAATTGCAGCTCACCGGCCGCCTCACCGGGCACCCGAACGTCGTCACCGTCTTCGACACCGGCGTGACGCGGTCCGGCAAGCCGTACATCGCGATGGACTTCTTCGAGAACGGCTCCCTGCGCGACAAGGTCCGCAAGGAGGGGCCGCTGCCGGTGCCCGACGTGCTGCGGGCCGGGGTGAAGCTGGCCGGCGCGCTGGCCGCCGTACACGAGGCCGGGGTCCTGCACGGCGACATCAAGCCGCAGAACATCCTCATCTCCCGGTACGGCGAGCTCGCGATCGCCGACTTCGGCGTGGCCAGGGTCGTGGACGCGGCGGAGATCTCGGCCACCTCGCAGGCGTTCACCCCGCTGCACGCCGCCCCCGAGGTGCTCACCGGCCGGCCCCACTCGGCCTCGACCGACCTCTACTCGCTCGGCTCCACCCTCTACCACCTGCTGGCCGGCCGGCCCGCCTTCCACAACCCGGTGGACCCGTCGATCGCGCCGCTGATGTACCGGGTGCTCAGTGTCGAGCCGCCGCACATCAACCGCGCGGACGTGCCACCGGCGGTGTTCGCCACGATCGTGCGGGCCATGTCCAAGCAGCCCGAGCTCCGGTACGGCTCCGCCCGGGAGCTCGCCCGGCACCTCCAGGAGCTCCAGGCCGAGCTGGGCCTGTCGGTGACGGACCTGGTCGGCCAGGACCCGGGACCCGGCCCCGGGATGTCCACGGTCCCCCGCCCGCGTCACGACCCCGCCACCCCACCCC
>NZ_JBQQCB010000242.1:0-7601 GCF_052246675.1 Nonomuraea sp. KM90
GTCTACGCTGTGGCTCGCGGTCACCGCACGATCTTTGGTTGTCTTCACAAACTCCGAATGATCACGCGGTGGCCGTCGCCATGCGACCCCGACCCCTCAAGATCGCAAAGTGTCGCTGGAGTACTAGGAACTGCGGCCGACCTCCTTGATCATCTTCTTGAGCGCCCTCCGGGCGGCGGCCAGGTTATCCTTGGCTTCGATCAGTTTGGCCTTCAGCTGCGCGTTTTCCGCCACCGCGGCGTCCCGCTCGGCGGCCAGGTGTTCGCCGTGGGCCAGCAGCTCGTTGATCCGCGCCGTCAGCTCGGCGGTGCCAGCCGCGGTCTGGATGATCGGGCGGGCGCCGAGCCGGGCGACATCCTCGATCGCGTCGACCAGATTGCGACCTTTGGTGAACAGCGCGTCGATCTCGGCGCGGATGGCTTGTACGGCGGCGGTAGTGTGCGTGCCACGAGCGTAGGTCCTTGCGTTGTGCGAATTTTGGTCGGTTCAGCACGGCAACCTACGCTCGTTCACATTTGCACCGCATCTCGGACGCGACCTAACCAGCCGGGCGTATCGCCCATGATGACTAAGCCCTCATCAAACGGGCTGCTCTTCCATGCGGACATCGTCCAGTTCAACAATGAGCATCTTGCCGAGCAGGCGAGGCAGCTCCCTTTCGGCCAGCAGCGACACGATGGCGTTGAACTTGCGGGGGGTGAGTTGGCCAGGTTCGTACACGTCGCCGTAGAGAGCGGCGGGTCTCACCCTTGCCACCGACGCCGCGACGGCGCCGACCGAGCACAGGTGCGGGCAATAGCGCAGGGCGCTTGGCCAGCAGGCCCGGCAGCATGGTGGGGTCGCGGTCCATACTGGGTTGGCCGGATGGGTGAGCCGTTCCCACTCATCGCAGGGAATCAGCCACTCGATCCGGCCGTCGCCGACAGCGGTGCAGCCACAGATCTGGCAGCGATGGTCGGTCATCGCGGCCAAGTGCCGGCCGGTGTGGACGGAGGCGAACCGCGGCCGGCCGTGGTGATCGATTCGATCGCGGTACCACAGCACGCCGAACCTGCGGTCGCCGGGCAGTTCGTCCCAGTAGGACAGGCGCTCGCCGCGCCAGCAAACCCCTGGGCCGGGATCAGCTACAGGAGAACTCCAGCGAACAACCCAGGGAACGGGCAGGCCTCGCCACTCGGCAGGAGCCTGTCCGTTCACGAAGGCGCTCCCATAACCTTTACACCTTCGATGCTGGCAACCGCGCGCTGCCGAAGGAACGGCCTGATGCCAACACTCCCTCGGTGCCGCCGGAAGCGAGGCCGGGTCGACAGCACTGTCACGTGGAGATATCGGATGCCGCGCCTACGAGCGAGTGGGCCTCGTATTCCTGCGCTACGGACCCATAATCTCCCGCTCTGGTGATGACTGCCACCCCGGTGACCTGTTCGCCTGCCGCTCCGTCCTGCTCGGAGACGACCGGTAGCAGCAGCGTCAAGAGGACCTTGGAGCCGACGCGGACGTTTTCGTCGAGCACTGCTGTGACCATGTTGCCGATGTTGGTGGTAGCTTCGTCCAGCGAACCGTCTCCGCTGAAATGCCGGTCTTGCAGGAGCGACTGATCTCCATTGACGGACAACTCGCCTTTGCGGTACGCGATCTCGATGCCAGGCCCGCGGAGTTCGTACTTTGTGGTTGCGTTCATCGAGGCCCTCCATGACGACCTGACTATATGATGTGTCCGATGGGGCACTACCCGTAGCCGTGATTGGTTAATCGCGTCGGAATCATCTGCGAATACGTCGGCTTTTGGGGCAACCATCACAGGTGGGAATCTTGACCGGTAGCTGACCGCGGGCCGACTTTTTGCCAGGAGTATCCTCGATACGATCGACGGCAGCACGAAATATCATGGGCTTTTGGTTCTTCTGGTCGGCGGAAGGTGAGCAGCATGGATCCCGAAACCTCTACGTCGAAATCCTGGCTTCCCACGCGCAAATGGTGGTCCATGCTCGTGGTGGCACTCGGGGCCCTGGCCGTCAACTGGATCAACACCGGCCAGTTCACCAAGGAGATCGCCATCGCTCTGGTAGGTCTCCTCGTACAGGCCGCTACCACCTACCTTGTCCCCAACCAGGACACGCCCGGTGGCGTGCCCATCAGCAGGGGCGGGACGACATCAGCCCAGAAATTTCCCAGGTAACCGATGGGCAGCCACGCCGCGGGTCTAGGCAGTCTTCTTCAGCCTCGTGGGCTGGAGCGCCGACCTCAGCGCGGCTTCCGTCTCCTCGCCGTACACGCCGGTCACGGCGATGCTTGCCTTCCTCTGCAACCACTTCACGCCTGCCTCGGTCCGCGGGCCGAAGTCCCCGTCCATGTCCAGTTCCGGAGTTCGCCCGGCCGCGTTCAGTGCCTGCTGGAGCTGTGAGACCGGTAGCCCGGAGGAGCCGACGGACAACGGGGGAGTGCCGTCAGGGATGACCACGGTGGATATCCCTCCCAGGGCGAGCGCCCGAAGCTGTGAACGGTCGCCCTGGTACATGTTGACGTCGCAGGATCCCTCGGGAAATCCCGGTACCTTGCCGGTACAGGAGAACTGAAGAATGGACACGCGCTCGTCGCCGTAGGATCTCCACCATGCGGCGGGGACGCCTTCATACAGCTTCTTGGGTGTCCCCTTGCCGGAGACATAGTGGGACTCCCACAGAGTGTCGAAGAAGGACAGGTCGCCTTGCCCGTTCTCCCTCCAGTACCAGCGGGGGTAGTAGCCGAGCACGGGATGCCCGCCGGTCCGGCTCTTGAACTCCGCCACCCATTTGCGCGCGTCCTCGGCCGTCGCCTGTCGGCTGACGCCGTCCCGCCGCTCCACGTCCAGCGCGACCATCAGCTGGGACACGTCGCCCGCGACCTCCAGGAAGTGCTCGACCTGTCGTGTGATGTCGGCATCGCCGCGCAGGAAGCAGTACGCACCGGGCACGAACGCCTCGCCCAGGGCCAGCATGCCGGCACGGTTGCGCGCCCAGGTGCGATCCTTGAAGTGGACGCCCTCGGTCGCCTTGGCGAAGGCGAACTCGATTCCCGACGCCGCGACGGCGTTCCAGTCGATCTTGCCGTTCCAATGGGATACGTCGACACCGAACATGGCAATCACCTGCGCCTTCATCGTAGTTCCCACGCATCGCAGGGAGGGCTTCTACGCGAACGTCGGAATGAATTGATCGGTAACTCCTGAGTCGCCTCGGACGGCCCGCGGATGCTGCGATGGCAGGGAAATCAACCGACAATTCACCGGATCGAATGGCCGGGCAATTATTGAGCGAGGCGACTGCCCGGAAACGCTGCATCACAATCGTATCGAACCTGAAGCCCAGTGGCTCAAAGCGAGAGTCAAAGTCGCTTTGGGCAATCACGCTGATGCGCCCACGCCGACGACGTTCGTCGTACACGGCGGCTGGCATGCCGATGGCGACCGGCCCGATGAAATCGTCCAGAATTTTACCTATAAACGGTCTTATGCGGATACCCCCGCGGGATGCCCGGAAGGGCGAAATGACTGGAACGATCGCCTTTGCTTCTCACTGCCCTGGAGCGCTGAGTCCCTTTCAACCCAAACAGCCGCATAGGGTACGCCCATAAGACGGCTGTCCGGAATCTCCGTGGCTCCTCAGTTGGGCCTGCCTCGATTTCAGCGGCCAGGCCGAGGGTGCCGGCATCGAAAATTCGCGCCGGCTGCCAACGGAGGCGTCCGTTTGATGGGGATTTGGTCCCTTGTGGGGGATATGTCTGGCTGATAGAGGGCACTCTGAGGTGCAGGTACCTACCGTGCCGTGGCTGTCTCCACGGGCTGTTGCCTGTGGACGGTCTGGCTGCTGGAGCCGGTAGCGGTGCCGGCCGGCCCTTCCCATTCCGATCAAGCCGCGACGTTCAGGACGTCCCCGGGGTGGACGTGCATCTGATCGCCACCTATCTGACGTCAGGGCGTCGCGTGCCTACCAGGAAGGCTGATCATGACCAAGAGACAGGAAGCGGAACTCGTGGCGGAAGCCGTGGACACCCATGCTTGGGGTCCCACCGAGCCGGATGAGGAGCAGGTCCTGGTGTCGCTCGGCTACGTCCTCAACCCGGAGACCGGCGTCTACGAGCAGGGGCCGAACGGAAGGAGGCCGCCGTCATGACCGCCGAGAAGATGGTGAAGCGGGCGAGTGACGACCTCGGCCTGTCGGGGCGGCCGAACGTCATCACGCGCTGGTACTCCGAACGGAACGGTTCGGAGTTCCTGAGGGCACCATGGTGCAACATGTCCATCACGTACTGGGCACGGCACTCCGACAACGCCGCGGCGGTCCTGCCGAACGGGGATCGCGCCTACACGGTGTGGCACGCCCAGGACGGCCAACGACTGGGCCGCTGGCACGCGGGGACCGCGGCCAACATCAAGCAGTACGCCCGCCCCGGCGCACTGGTGTTCTTCGACTGGGGCGGCACCAACGAGATCGGCCGGATCGACCATATCGGCCTGGTCGAGAAGAACCTCGGCGACGGCAGGGTGCAGACGATCGAGGGCAATACCGATGACGCCTGCAAGCGGCGCGTACGCGACGCGTCAGTCATCGCGGGGTTCTGGAACCCCGACTACGAGAAGAACGAGAGCTGGACGGAGGCCATCGTGGGAGAGCTCCCGATACTCAGCCAGGGCGACCAGGGGCCGCACGTGCGCACGATGCATCACCTGATGCTCGCCAGGGACGTCCCAGGGCTGGCGGGTGTCAGTGACACCATGTTCACTCCGGCCCATTCCGTGGGCATCCGTGGCCTGCAGACGGCTGCGGGGATCGAGGTCGACGGCGTCGTCGGGCCGCAGACCTGGCCCGTCCTGCTCGCGGTGCACTGACAGTCCATGCGGGTCCATCGGCCCCGCCGAGTCCCTGCCCCCGGGCAGGGGCTCCCTTTTCCCCGCGGCCAAATTTCCTGCCGACTTCCACGGGATCCGCGATGCGCATGCCCGCCCCATATTCGTATTTCTCTGGATAGGAGGAGCCGGCGGATGATATCCCCTCATGGGCGGCTTGAGCACGCCCTGCCTCAAGCAATGAGAGGACGTTGTTTGGGTATTCCTGAGCTTGGCCGACCGGCAATTCAGGGTATATGCGCCAAAAACAGCACAAATAAGCATGTGCATTCTTTGTGGTGCAAGCCACCCGCTCGAACTCCGGAGGTGTAGCTACATGTCCGAATATGGATCTCCACAGCCCACTCGTGACCTGTGCGGCACCATGCTCGTGCACCGCAAACTGCTCAATGAGAGCATGAGCTACCGCGCCCGGCGCGCCACGATCGAGGACCGGGCACTGCAGTACAAGCAGGGGACGCGCATGTCCGTGCGCACCGGCGTGGTCACGTTGCCGGTCGTCGTACACGTGGTCCACAATCCGCGCACGCCGGAGCAGAACATCTCCGACGAGCAGGTCCACAGCCAGTTGGCCGTGCTCAACCGGGACTTCCGGGCAGCCAATTCCGATGTAGGGAAAGTGCCGGACGCGTGGAAGCCACTGGTGGCCGACGCCAGGATCGAGTTCCGGCTGGCGACGCGGGACCCGCACGGCGAGGCCACCGACGGGATCGTCCGCGTGGAGACCGACCAGCGCGGCTTCACCTGGAACGACGACGTCAAGGCCGGCGTCACCGGCGGTGCCGACCCCTGGCCGAGCGATCAGTATCTCAACATCTGGGTCTGCCAGCTAGGAGGCGGCCTGCTCGGTTACGCGCAGTTCCCCGGCGGGCCACCGCAGACCGACGGCGTCGTCGTCCTGAACACCGCCTTCGGCACCACGGGCACGGCGACCCCGCCTTTCGACGGGGGCCGTACGGCGACGCACGAGATCGGCCACTGGCTGGACCTCTACCACATCTGGGGTGACGACGACGGCGCCTGCAGCAGCGATGATAAGGTCGCCGACACGCCGAACCAGGCCGGACCGAACACGGGAAGACCCACCTTCCCGCGCCTCACTTGCGACAACGGGCCCCATGGCGACATGTTCGTCAACTACATGGATTACACCGATGACGTGTCCATGTACATGTTCACGCGGGGCCAGGCCACCCGGATGGACGCTTGCCTGGAGGGGAGCCGGGCCTCGTTCCTTGTCGGGCAGGAGCTGTCGGTGGGCTCCGCGGCCGTGCCGGCACAGTTCCGTCCGGAGCTCAACGGGGAGGTGGCACAGTTGCTGCACGACACCGAGCGGTTGACCACCGAACTCCTCAACGAAATCCGCTCGGCGCTCGACCTGGTCACCGGCCCTCGGGACGGCTGACCGGGGGCATGGGAATGAGCTGCGCCCCGGCGGACATCGTTGGCTCCTGGCTGCACTCGTATGAGGAAGACAGTCAGACCACGGCGGTTTATCGGCCGCCCGATCACCCGTTCCCGCCCTCGCGGCGCGTGCGGCGCGGGCTGGAGTTTCGGGCGGACGGGGCGTTCGTCGACCTCCGTCCCGGCCCGGACGACCGTCCGCGGCCGGTGGTGGGCCGCTGGCGAGCCGAGGAGTGGGGGCGCATCCGTGTCGCCTTCCCGTCGGGGCGGGATGCGCCGCTCGAGCTCACCGTCGTCTCCTGCGCACACGACGTGCTCGTCCTCGCCAAATGACGCGGAGCAAGCCGCGCATCAGCTGACAGCACGTCGCCCTTCAGCGTCCTGCTTCCTGCCGGCTTCGCCGACGCCGAGGTGAAGGTGCATGCCGTGGTGGCGGTCCCTGCGTCGATGCCCGCCTACGCGCGCGGCCTGTATGCCTTTCTGCGCGAGCTCGACCAGCGAGGCTGCGACCTCATCGTGGCGTCCTTGCCGCAGGAGGCAGGGCTGGGACTGGCGATCGCCAACCGGCTGCGCCGCGCCGCAGGACCGCGGCCCGCCGCCTGATCGGCGCGGCGCTGTGAGAGCACCGGCAGGGGAGAGCAGCACTGCGAGCAGAAGGGGCAGGGACGTCGGCGGGCGATGCCGTGCTCGCGGCCGATGATGTGAGCCAGGCGGCGGGCAGGCGATCAGTCGCCAAGGGCATGCGCAGGACCAGGCAGGTTCCCTGGCCGGGGTCTTCGATGGTCAGGGTGCCGTGGTGGGTGTGGGCGATCTCGCGGCAGATGGCCAGGCCCAGGCCGGTGCCTTTCAGGTCGCGCTCGCGTGATTCCGGGAGCCGGGCGAAGCGTTCGAAGATGATCTCGCGGTGTTGGGGGGCGATGCCCGTGCCATCGTCGAAGACGGTCAGGACTCCGGTGTCGTCTTCGGCCCGGACCGCGACGGTGACGGCGGTGGTGGCGTGGCGCTGGGCGTTGTCCAGCAGGTTGGCCAGCAGCCTGGCGATCAGCAGCCGGTCGCAGTTGACGACCACGCCCGGCTGTAGCTCGGTGCGGATCGGAACCCGGTCGGGCAGCCGGCGCCCCAGCTCGGCGCGGGCCAGCTCGGCCAGGTCGGTGCGCTCGTGCTGGGCCGTCCGGTCAGCGTCCAAGCGGGCCAGGGTGAGGATGTCCTCGGCGATCGCCTGCTGGCGTTCCACGTCGCTGAGCAGCTCTTTGGCCATGCGCGGCCAGTCGACCGTGTCCGGGTCCATCAGCGCTTCCTCCAGTCGCAGGAT
>NZ_JBQQCB010000243.1:0-7500 GCF_052246675.1 Nonomuraea sp. KM90
CGCCGCTACCACCAGGGTCATACGTGTGGGCATCGCGCGCCTCCCGCAGTCGCAGGTGTCGGTCGTGCATGGGTCTGCCTGGAAGTCTCCTGCACACCGCGCCCGCGCGCGAGCCTTCCGGCGAGCGGCGGCCACGTGGAGTCGGTCCTGGTGGCGGTCCTGTGGCGGTCCTGTGGCGGTCCTGGTGGCGGTCAGCTGCTCCGGCGGACGGTCCTGTTACCTTTTCGCGTCGGCACCCGTCATAGGTGCGACGGCCGAAGACGAACGGTCGTCGCACCGACGAGTGAAGCGAGAACAGGATGCTGACCACCATCATGTACGTGACGGTCTACGTCACCGATCAGGACCGTGCGCTGGAGTTCTACACCGAAGGGCTCGGCTTGGACAAGCGGGTCGACTTCCCGGGGCCCGACGGACGGTTCCTCACCGTGGGCGTTCCCGGCAGCCCGGTGCAGATCCTCCTGTGGTCGCAGGCGGCGGCCGCGGGTCTGCCGGGTGACGCGGGCCGGGATGGCGCGCCCGGTCCGCTGATCCTTGAGTCCGATGATCTGCGGAAGGATTTCGAGATCCTGCGCCGGCGTGGCGTCACCTTCGAAGAGTCCGAACCCGTGGACTATCCGTTCGGGGTTCGCATCGAGGCGGTGGACCCGGACGGCAACCGGGTCTCGCTCCGTCAGCAGCGAAAGCAGCGACAGCCGTGACCACCCTCCCGTCCGGCCCGGTGACCGAGGCGTTCGAGGCCCAGCGCGATCGGCTGCGCGCCCTGGCCTACCGCGTGCTGGGCTCGCACGCCGACGCCGAGGACGTGGTCCAGGAGGCCTGGATGCGCCTGGTCCGCCAGGACGCGGCGAGCATCGGCAACCTGGCGGGCTGGCTGACCACCGTGGTCGGCCGGATCAGCCTGGACGTCCTGAGATCCCGTCGAGCCCATCCCGGGACCGCTTACGGGCACGAGTTCGCGGAGCTCGTGGTGACGCCGGCCGACGACCCCGCGCCGGACGAGCAGGTGGCGCTGGCCGATTCGGTGGGCTTCGCGCTGCTCGTCGTGCTCGACTCGCTCACCCCGGGCGAGCGCCTGGCGTTCGTCCTGCACGACATGTTCGCGGTCCCGTTCCACGAGATCGGCCAGATCCTGGGCAAATCCGCCGACGCCACCAAGATGATCGCCAGCCGCGCCCGCCGCAAGGTCCGGTCCACGGACCGGCCGGCGGGCCCCGGCCGCGAGCATCACAAGGTCGTCCAGGCGTTCAGCGCCGCCGCCCTCAGCGGCGACTTCGAGGCGCTCCTGCGTGTCCTCGACCCGAACGTGAAGCTGACCGTCGACACCCCCGGCGGCACGGTCGTCACCCTCGGCGCCACCGCGGTCGCCGCCGGCGCCCGCATGTTCTCCGGCGAGGCCGCCCGCCAACGACCCGTGCTGGTCAACGGCGTCCCCGGCCACATGTCGTGGCGCCCCGACGGAACCCCTCTGTCCGTCATCGCCTTCACCGTCGCCGAAGGCCGGATCAGCGGCATCCACATCGTCGTCGACCCGGCCAAACTCGACTCGATCCGTCTGCCCGCCCCGGCCTGAGCCGGTGTCGTCAGGGCGGGGTGCGGAATTAGTCGATTCGGGGTCAACTCCAATCGAAGCGCTCGGACCGGCCGGTCATCCGCCGGGCGGCGACCACACGGCGGGCGCGGCGCATGCCCGGTCCGGCGAGGCGCTGGTGACGCGGACGGCGGTGTCAGTCGGAGTCGCCGCGGGCGGGCCGGTAGCACTCGTGGATCACGCGCGAGCCGAGCGTCCTGGTCTCGACCAGGTCGAGACCAGGACCTCTTCGGTGACCTGCGGCAGGTAGCGCATGCCGCCCCACCGACGACGATCGGATAGCGGAAGATCCGCAGCTCGTCGACGAGGCCGAGCTCGATCGCCGCCGCGGCCAGGCCGGCGCCGCCGATCGAGACGTCCTTGCCGGTCGCGTCGATCGCCGCAGCGACCTCCTCGGCCACCGACGCCGCACCGAGACCCCGGAAGCGGAACCCTTACCAGCGCCGCGACCTACTTCTTGATCTCGTAGCGCAGACGCACCACGCCGTTGCCGAACGCGATGCCCTCGACCAGCTTCAGGTCCCGCCCATCCGCGAAAACGCGCGTTCCCCTGCCGCGTGACGCCGGGCAGACGAGCAGGACGATCTCGTCGACGACGCCGATGTCCAGCAGGGAGTGCATGAGTGTCAGGCTTCCCCACAGCCAGATGTCCTTGCCGCTCTGCTCCTTGAGCTCCCGGATGGTGGCGGCCGGGTCGCGCGTCACGGTCGCGGCGGGAAAATCGCCCCAGGGGGCGTCGTCCAGCTTCGACGAGGCGACGAACTTGGTGAGATTGTTGAGCTTCTCGCCGTACTCGCCCTGCTCGTCGGCGTACGGCCAGTAGCCCTTGGACTGGGCGTAGGTGTTCGCGCCGAG
The DNA here is from genome assembly GCF_052246675.1 of Nonomuraea sp. KM90. Classification (NCBI taxonomy): domain Bacteria; kingdom Bacillati; phylum Actinomycetota; class Actinomycetes; order Streptosporangiales; family Streptosporangiaceae; genus Nonomuraea; species Nonomuraea sp. KM90. Next base: position 2,447 of record NZ_JBQQCB010000243.1, read on the forward strand.
AATCATCGTGTCGACCGAGTCGATGAACCCCATCACGCTCGCCTCGAACGCCTTGTCGGTGGTCTCGGAGAAGGGCTCCCCGGACACGAAGCTGAGCCCGCCGTCCTCCTCCGCGGCGATGTTGTCGACGGTCACCCACTGCTGGACGATGAGTTTGCGCATCATGTTCTCCTCAGTATCGGTCGGGACCGGGTTCAGGCGCGCTCACGCTCGGCCCGCTGCCGGACCAGCTCCTCGACCGCGCTCGGCAGGGTCGTCTCGAAGTCGATCAGCTTCGCCCACGTCGGGGTCACCACGATCCGGACCATGCCGTCGTAGAGCGAGCGGACCTCGGCCTCCCACTCGACCCGCTGCTCGGGCGTCATCTCGTACGAGCCGTTGATCTGGAGGTACTCCTCCGGGATGCCGTCGACCACGTCCAGCTCGGCCCGGCCGCGGATCAGCAGGACCTTGGGCGGGTGCGCCTCGGTGTCGATCGTCAGGGCGACCGTCGGGTTCTCGCGCAGGGCCGGGAGCTTCGGGGCGTTCTTCGTGGTGCACATGACGATCTCCGAGCCGTTCCAGGTGAACGCGATCGGGACGTTCCGGGGCGTGCCGTCCTTGGCCACGTACGCCAGCCGGGTGAGGTCGCGCGCCAGCAGCTCTTGGCTGATCGGCCGGTCCAGGATCTCGGCGATCTCGTTCGCTCGCATTGCCGTCCCTCCAGGGTCGTTGTCGTGATTCGCCCCAGGGACGGAGCCGCCGGAGCATTCTCGACATCCGCCGGCCCCCGAATTCCCGAATTTTCTTTTCCGGCTGCCGCCGCCATGGCAGCCATCCACTCTGCGGCCGGCACCACTGTTCACAGGGCCCGGCGCCCGGCGAGTCACCCGAAGTAACAGTTCCGTCGAAAGGCTTACATTCGGCACCCAGCTCCAGATCAAATGGAGGCTGTGACATCACGGCAAGCGCGTCGGCGGCGGGCCCTGATCTGGTCGATCAGCGTGGTCGTCAGCACCGCCATCGCCACCGTGACCGTCCACCTGCTCACCGGCGCACCCGGCACCGCCTGGCTGGCGCCGGTGCTGGACCGGCTGCCCCGCTACCTGACGCCGCCGTACTCCGCAGCGGATCTCCCTCCGCTGACGCTCACCATCCTCGCGGCCGTCAGCCTCCTGATCGGCGTCGGCTGCTGGGTCGCGGGCGAGCTGCGTCGCCGCCGCGACCTGCGGCCGCTCACCCCGGAGGAGACCGACGCCCGCCCGGCTGAGCAAGCCTTCGACACGCTCGCCACCGAACGAGGGGCGCTCCTTGAGCGGATGAGCACCTGGGGCATCGTCCTCGGTTTGCTGCTGGCCGCGGGCAGCCTGGTCTACACCGACGCCAGGTCCATGCAGACCCCGCTGGAAGGGCAGAGCCCCGACAGGTACGGCCAGGCCGTGGCGCAGCTCGGCTCCGAGCGGATCGAGGTCCGCCTGGACGCGATCGACACGCTGCAACGCCTGGCGCAGGATTCTCCACGTGATCGGGTGATGACCGTCGATGTCATGGCCGCGTACGTGCGCGAGCACGATTCGATGTCACCAGCCCGGCAGCTCGGGCGACCGGCCACCGACGTGCAGATGGCCCTGACCGTGCTCGGCAGCGTCTACGATGCGCCGAACACCGGGCTCGGGCACGACTGGGTCTGCGGCTGCAACCTGGCGCGCATCCGTGTGCCGGGCGCGGATCTGAGCGGCCTGAACCTCGGCACCGCCATCCTGACCCGGGCGGACCTGAGCGGGGCCCACCTGAGCGGGGCCAACCTGGCCCACACCGACCTGTCCGGCAGCGACCTGCGCAAGGCGTACCTGGACAGCGCGGACCTGGGGCACGCGATCCTGTTCATGGCGGACCTCAGCGAGGCGGACCTGAACGGCGCGGACCTGAGCGGCGTGGACCTGTTCGAGGCGGATCTGAGGAAGGCGGACCTGAGCTGGGCCAATCTGAGCGGGGTGGACCTGTTCAACGCGGACCTGCGCGAGGCGGACCTGCGCGACGTGAACCTGAACGGGGCGAGCCTGCGCGGAGCGGACCTGCGCGGGGCGGATCTGCGCAAGGCGAGCCTGCGCGGAGCGGACCTGAAGGGGACGAACCTCAAGGGCGCCGACCTGACGGCCGCCGACCTGACGGGCGCCGACCTGACCGGGGCGAACCTGAACGCGGCCAGGACCGACGACGACACCAAGCTCCCCGCAGGAGCCCCTGGAACGTGAGCGGGCGGCATACCCGGCGGCCCGGGCACGCCTGGAATGCCCTGGACCACGCGCTCCTGCCGGTGCCGGACGAGATGCCCCCGGCCACCCACCCGCCGGCCGGCCGGCCGGCCGAAGGAGCGGAGCGCGGCGCGGCGCGGGCAGGGGGAGTCCGGCCGGGGGATGCGGATGCCGGCGGCGCGGAGCCTGGCCTCGTAAAGCGCGGTCAGCCGCGCCGCGGCCGGCGATCAGCGTGTACCGGGTCGCGGCCTCGGTGCGGGCCTGCAGGCCGGTCACGGTCTTCAGCAGTGCGGGGTTGGCGAGGTAGCGGTCGGCCGCGGCGGCGGCGAGCTCGGCGATGCGGGGGTCGTCCGGCTCCTTCACCAGGCCGAGCTTGTGGTAATGCCGCACCGTCTTCACCGTGACGCCGACGAACGCCGCCGCCTGCCCGATCGTGACCCCCTTCCTCATCTGCCTCAGCCTGCCTTGTGTTCGAGCCGGGCGACCACGCGCACCGCGGCCGAGCGTACGGACGGGCCACGCCGGCCCGTGGAGCTCGGCGTGGCGCTGGTTCGAGTTCTCCCTGGTGCACGCCGGTGCTCAGCCCGCCGGCTGGGCCGGATCGGCCTGCGCACCGCCGAACACCTCGTTGAGGAGCCCCCCTGACCTCAGGTCAACCTCAACCGTGATCTGGCCCACAGCATCGTGTTCGGTGGTTGCGGACGGCTCTCTCGCACGCGCGCGGTTTCGTCCCCGCACGGAACACCGGCCACAATGGCCCGTACACACCAAGGAGAACATGATGGCCAAGTACCTGCTGCTCAAGCACTACCGGGGCGCGCCGGCAGCGGTCAACGACGTGCCGATGGACCAGTGGACGCCGGAGGAGATCTCGGCCCACGTGCAGTACATGCGGGACTTCGCCGCCCGGCTGGAGGGCACCGGCGAGTTCGTCGACCATCAGGCGCTCTCCCCGGAGGGCACGTTCGTCCGCTCCGACGGCGAGGGGCGGCCGCCGGTCACCGACGGCCCGTTCGCGGAGACCAAGGACCTGATCGCCGGCTGGATGGTGATCGACGTCGAGACCTACGAGCGGGCGCTGGAGCTGGCCGGCGAGCTGTCCGCGGCTCCGGGCGCGGGTGGCGAGCCGATCCACGAATGGCTCGAGGTGCGCCCCTTCCTGGCCGAGCGGCTCACGGTGACCGAGTGAACGAGCCGCTGCTGCGGGAGCTGGTGCCCGCGGTGATCGGTGTCCTCGTCCGTCGCGGAGCCGACTTCGCGGCGGCCGAGGACGCCGTACAGGAAGCCCTGGTCGAGGCCCTGCGCGCGTGGCCGGACGACCAGCCGCGCGACCCCAAGGGCTGGCTGGTCACCGTGGCCTGGCGCAAGTTCCTCGACGCCGCCCGCGCCGACACCTCCCGCCGGCACCGCGAGGTACGCGTCGAGACCGAGCCCGTACCCGGGCCGGGGGAGGCGGTGGACGACACGCTCCAGCTGTACTTCCTGTGCGCGCACCCGTCCCTGACCCCGGCCTCGGCCGTCGCGCTCACGCTGCGCGCGGTCGCCGGCCTGACCACGCGTCAGATCGCGCAGGCCTACCTCGTGCCGGAGGCGACCATGGCCCAGCGCATCAGCCGGGCCAAGCGGACCGTCTCCTCCGTCCGGTTCAACCAGCCCGGCGACGTCCCCACGGTGCTGCGCGTGCTCTACCTGGTCTTCAACGAGGGCTACTCCGGCGACGTCGACCTCGCCGGAGAGGCGATCCGGCTCACCCGCCAGCTGGCGGTCAAGACCCACCATGAGGAGGTCGCGGGCCTGCTCGCGCTCATGCTGCTGCACCACGCGCGGCGCCCGGCCCGGACCGGACCCGACGGCCGGCTCATACCCCTGGCCGAGCAGGACCGCAGCCTGTGGAACACCCGCCTGATCGCCGAGGGCGTCGACGTGCTCCAGGCCGCCCTGGCCCGCGACCGCCTGGGGGAGTTCCAGGCCCAGGCCGCCATCGCCGCGCTGCACGCCGACGCCCGCACGGCCGAGGAGACCGACTGGGTGCAGATCGTCGAGTGGTACGACGAACTGGTACGCCTGACCGGCAGCCCGGTGGCCCGCCTCAACCGGGCCGTCGCGGTCGGCGAGGCCGACGGCCCGCGGGCCGGCCTGGCCGCCCTGGCGGAGCTCGACCCCGCCCTGCCCCGCCACACCGCCGTCGCGGCGTACCTCCACGAGCGCGACGGTGACCTCGTGACCGCAGCGCGGCTCTACGCCGAAGCCGCCCGATCGGCCTCCAGCCTCCCCGAACGCGACCACCTCACGCGACAGGCCGCACGGCTCAACGCGCAGCTGCGCGACTGAGCGGCTGCCCGGCCGCGCCACGGGCTCTACCCGAGGCCGTGGTCGCGGACCCACCCCGCGAGCACGTCTTCGAAGGAGTCCCGTTCCTCCAGGTACGGGAAGTGACCGCTGCGCTCGAACACCGCCAGGCAGGCCCGGGCGACGCGTCCGGCGATCTCCCGGCTGTGCGCGGGCGGGCCCTGCGGGTCATGCCGTCCGACCATCACGAGCGTGGGGCAGCCGATGCCCTCCAGCCGGGGCCCCAGGTCGAACCCGCTCAGCTCCTCGGAGAACGCCATCATGCGCGGCATGGAGCCCCCCGGCTCGGACGAGGTTTTCGAGCTCGGCCTGGACACGGTCATCACCGGCATCCAGACACGACTCACCTAGTGGGGTGGCCACGAACGTTCACCGGAGTGGTGGTTGATCATGCGGCTTGGGCGGCTGGTCGTCCCCAGCGGCGCTGTTTTTCGCTGCGGATGCGTGCGCGTTCGCGGCGTTGGGAGGCCA
>NZ_JBQQCB010000244.1:0-7312 GCF_052246675.1 Nonomuraea sp. KM90
CCCTTCCCGCCCACCACCGGCAGCCCCGGGCCGCCGGGCGCCGGCGCGCTTCCCACGACGGGCAGCCACCTGCCACCGGGTGGGGGTGCCCTTCCGACGACCGGCCACCACCTGCCGGCGGCCGGGAGTGCGCTTCCGACGACCGGCCACCACCTCCCGCCGGGCCAGGTGCCGACCGTCCCCCCTTCCGCGCCGGGCGCGCACGCTCCCGGCCGGGCGGCGACCGTCCCGCCGTCCCCCTCCCGCGCCCGCAGGAGCCTCCTGATCAGCGGCGCGGTGGCGGCCGTGGCCGCGACGGGCACGGCGCTGGCCGTGTACCTGTCGATCGAGCCGCCGGCCACCCCCGAGGCCACCCCCCAGAGCACCGCCGCGACGGCCACCGGCACCGCCCGATCCCAGCCCCCGAGCAGCAGCGCCATCGACGAGCAGGACATCGCCGCCCTGGCCCCCAAGCGGGTCGAGGTGACGGCGGACCAGGGCGCGCTGGTGGAGCTGCGATGGACGCTGCCCGCCGACGCCCGCCGCTACCCGGTGGTCGTCCAGCGCTCCCCGGTCAAGCAGGGCGAGCAGGCCATCACCGCGCTCGGCCAGGGCGCCACCTCGACCCGCGTGGCCGGACTCGACCCGGACAGCGGCTACTGCTTCCTGGTGGGCGTGCCGCTGCGCATCTCCGAGAACTCGACGGTCGCCTGGTCGAAACCCGCCTGCATCAGGGGCGCGGTGGCCAGGTCAGCCCAGTAGCTTGCGCGCCGCCTGCTCGATCTCCTCCTCCGACAGCAGCACGTGATCGGCCGCCCCGCCGAGCGGGATGAAGCTGTCGGCCGAGGTCACCCGCGCGATCGCCCCGTTGTACCCGGCGTCGAGCAGCTCGGTCATGATCCCCTCGGAGACGCCGCCGGTGTGCCGGGTCTCGTCCGCGATGAGCACGTTGCCGGTCAGCTCGGCCGCCCGCAGCAGGTCCTCGACCGGCAGCGGGGCCAGCCAGCGCAGGTCGAGGACGCGGCAGCCGTACCCCTCCTGGGTCAGCCGCACGGCGGCCCGCAGGCTCATCCGCAGCCCGTTGCCGAACGTCACGATCGTCAGGTCGCGCCCGTCGCCGTAGGAGCGCGCCCGCCCGATCGGCACGTGGGTCTCCGGCCAGCGGGCGGGCGGCGCGTACGGCGCCAGCCAGCCCCCGTCGCCCGCGTCGAACAGGTCGCGCGTGTGGTAGAGCGCGATCGGCTCCAGGAACACGCAGACGGACCCGGAGGTGCGGGCCGCCGCCAGGCACGTGCGCAGCATGGCGGAGGCGTCGTCGGGACGCGCCGGTGAGGCGATGACCAGCCCGGGGATGTCGCGCAGCGCGGCCACCGCGTTGTCGTTGTGGAAGTGGCCGCCGAACCCCTTCTGGTAGGAGTAGCCGGCCACCCGCACCACCATCGGGTTGGTGTAGGCGCCGCGCGAGAAGAACGACAGCGTGGCCGCCTCGCCGCGGATCTGGTCGAGCGCGTTGTGCAGGTAGGCCAGATATTGGATCTCCGGCACGGGCAGCAGCCGCGTCACGCCGGAGCCGAGCGCCAGCCCCAGGATGGCCTGCTCGTCGAGCAGCGTGTCGAACACCCGTGCCGCCCCGAACCGCTTCTGCAACCCCCTGGTCACACCGTAGACGCCGCCCTTCTTGGCGACGTCCTCGCCGAACACCGTCATCTCCGGGTAGACGGCCAGCGCGTCGGCGAGCGTGCGGTTGATGGACTGCGAGAGCGTCATGGGCTTGTCGTTCTCGGGCAGCGCGCCGGCGAACGCCTTCTCCCTGACCGAGGCCGAGGCCGCCATCGGGCTGATCTTGGCGATCAGCTCGGGCCGGCGCGGCGCGATCGGCTCCATGATCTCCTTGGCCGTGCCGAGGCGCGGGCTGCGCGTCGTCTCCAGGGCGATCCGCAGCACGTGCTCGCGCGCCAACTCGTACATCTTGAGCAGCTCGTCCGGGGTCTCCAGCCCGGCCTCCACCAGCAGCGCCGCCGTGCGCAGCAGCGGGTCGCGGGCGAGGTCGCCCTTGATCTCGCGCTGCGTGCGGTACGCCGACTCGACGTCGGACCCGGCGTGCCCCATGAGCCGCACGGTCGACAGGTGCAGGAACGCGGGGGAGCGCCGCTCGCGTACGTGTTCGGCGGCGCGGACGGCGGCGTCGTAGGCGGCGGGCAGGTCACAGCCGTCGGCGGCGAAGTATTCGATCCCGGGGCGCCGCGCGGCCGCCTCCACCCAGCCCTGGGGAGTGCGGACGCTGATGCCGATGCCGTTGTCCTCGCACACGAACAACAACGGCAGCGCCTGCCCCTGGTAGGTGGCGTAGGAGGCGGTGTTGAAGCCGGACAGCGCGCTGGCGTGGTTGATCGAGGCGTCGCCGAAGCTGCACACCGCGACCGCGTCCTCCGGCCAGGCCGAGCGGACCCCGAGCGCCCGCGCCCGCTCGATGGCGAACGCCACGCCGACGGCCCTGGGCAGGTGGCTGGCGATCGTGGAGGTCTGCGGGATGACGGCCAGGTCGGGATGGCCGAACACCTTGTGCCGCCCACCGGCGATCGGCTCGTCGGCCGCCGCGGTCAGACCCTTCAGCACGTCGCGCAGGCCCTGCTCGGGCAGCCGCCCGGCCTGTTCGGACCTGGTCAGGTAGAACGCGCCGGAGCGGTAGTGGAGCAGCGCGGGGTCACCGGGCCGCAGGGCGGCGGCGACGGCCGCGTTGCCCTCGTGACCGGCGGAGCCGATCGTGTAGTAGCCCTCGTCCTGCTCGCGCAGCCAGCGGGCCGCGATGTCGAGCAGGCGGCTGTCGAGCTGGCGGCGGAACAACGTCCGGCACTGCTCGCCGGTCAGCGTCGTGCCCTCGCGGACCGGGAGCCCCGGATCTCGCGCGGGGCCCGTCTCCAGTGTCGCAACCGCCTCGGTGAAGTGAGTCTCAACAGTGTCGCGCGCCACACCTCGATTATGTCTTTGATCGGCCCTGACGTCTGCCGGACGCCGGTGACACGTTGTGGACCGGTCCGTTTGACACCCGCCTATAACGGTTTGTCAGAATCCACAACCTTCCCCGGAGGCTGCACGTCTACTTATATGACACACGTGGCACCCTCAATGCCGCGTTGAACCAATGGGGTCTCCAGAAAGGAACCCGCATGTTACAACGCATTCGTGTCGCCGCCCTCGCCCTCGTACTCGCCGCCGGGGCACTCGCCTCGGCCCCCGCGACCGCGACGGCGGCACCCGCCCCAACCATCAGCGATGTGGGCATCAGCCCGGCCCCTCCGATCGTCGTCTTCGACACCGACGTCAGCGTCACGTTCACGTTCACCACGACGAATGCGACCACGGCCGACCTCAAGCTCAACGGGGACCCGGTCACCGTCACGTCGGCGGCCGTCTCCGGCGGCCTGAAGTGGACCGGCACCAAGTCCTTCGGCGCGGGCGCCGTCGGCAAGTGGAGCTACACCGCCACCGCGCACGGTGACGGGGACGCCTCCAAGTCCGGCACGTTCGACGTCGTCAGGGCACTCGACACCAAGATCGCCGACTTCGACGCCGGCCCCGACCTGGTCGACAGGGGCGACACCATCCGCGTCACCGGCCGCCTCCTGGCCGGCGGCAAGGGGTACGACGGCCAGTCCGTCTCCATCACCTTCCGCGGGCGCGGCTCCGACTCCTACCGTGAGGTCACCAAGGTGACGACCGGCCGCGGCGGCTGGTTCGGCGCCCGGGTGCGGGCCGACGCCACCGGCTGGTGGCGTGCCGAGTTCGCGACCACGGCCACCGCCAGAGGCACCGTCAGCGACGCCGACAGGGTGGACGTCAGGCGTGGCAACCGGGCCAGCAGCATCGCCGGCTTCGACGCCCGCCCCGAGCCGGTGGACAAGGGCGACAAGCTCACCTTCACCGGCGCCCTGCGGGTGGAGGGCCGCGACGGCGTGTCCGGCCAGCGCGTGGCCGTCTACTTCCGGGCGGACGGCTCGCACCGGTGGGAGTACGTCACGAGCGCCGTGACCGGCCGCCACGGCCGCTTCTGGGCCTCCGCGTCCGCGCAGACCTCCGGCTGGTGGCGCGCCGAGTACCGGGGCGCCCGCGGCGTCAACGGCTCGGTCAGCGACGCCGACTGGGTGCGCGTCGTGCAGCCCGCCCCGCCGCCGTCGGTGGACAAGGCCGACACCCGGCTGATCAAGTTCAACGCCTACCCGGAGCCGATCAAGCGCGGCAAGTACCTGAGGTTCAGGGGCGCGCTGCAGATCGACGACGAGGGCTCGTGGGAGGGTTACGCGGGCAAGGTGGCGCTGTACTTCAAGCCGGTGGGCTCGAAGAAGTGGCAGTACGTGAAGTCGACCTGGTCAGGCGACAGCGGCCGGCTCTACACCAAGGTCCGGGCCTGGAAGTCGGGCCACTGGAAGTTCGTGTTCGGCGGTGACGAGGACACCTACGGCGACGACAGCCGCCGCGACTACGTCCGCGTGAAGCGCTGACCATCCGGCACCGAACGAGGCCCGGGGCACACCACCCCGGGCCTCGTCCTCGTCTGCGGTCGTCTCCAGCCTCGAGACCCTGACTTCAAGGTCACGACACTTCTCCTGGAGATCGAACATCGGAACTGCGCTCCTCTTCGAGCTACCCTCCGTGCAAGATCGATCGCAGTCGGATGCGAAAGCCAGTCCTATTCCGCCCGTTTGAACTCCGCGACCGCCACCGCCAGCAGCGCCGCCCCCAGGGCCGCCACGATGCCCAGCTCCAGCGCCACCGGCACCTGGAAGTCGAACCACCGCACCCCGGGGTTGAGCACCGCGTTGACCTCGGCCGGCACGTTCAGGTGGGAGAACACCGCCTCCCGCATCGGGTCCACCGCGTACGTCATCGGGTTGACGACCGTCAGCACGTGCAGCCACGAAGGCAGGTTGGCCAGCGGGAACATCGCCCCGGACAGGAACATCATCGGCATGATCGCCATCTGCATCAGCCCGAAGAAGGTCTGCATGTTCTTCATCCGGGCCGCCAGCATGACCCCGAACGCCGTGATCGTGAACGCCGCCAGGAACATCTCCGCCAGCAGCGTGGCGAACAGCGTCGGCGAGTACGGCACCCCCACCAGCCCCGCCATCGCCAGGATGACGACGCCCTGCCCGGTGGCCACGATGGCGCCGCCCAGGCACTTGCCGATCACGATCGCCCCGCGTGAGACGGGCGCGACGAGCATCTCCCGCAGGAAGCCGAACTCGCGGTCCCACACGATGGAGCCCGCCGAGAACATGCCGGTCATGATCACGGTCATGGAGATCATGCCGGGATACATGAACGTCCGGTAGTCGATCCCGGGGATCGAGCCCTGCACCAGCGACCCCAGCCCCGTGCCCATGACGAACAGCCACAGCACGGGCTGCATGAGCATGGACAACATGCGGGTGCGGTCGTTGACGAAGCGGAGCATCTCCCGGTGCAGCACGACCTTGACGGCCCGGAGGTCGTGCCCGGCGCTGCGGCCCGGCACCCGGACGCTGATGGCCTCTGTCGCCATGACTACCGCCTCGCCATCGCTCTCATCCACGCCATGTTGCCGTCGCCGGACTCGGCGTCGCGGATCGTGGAACCGGTGTAGGACATGAACACGTCGTCGAGGGACGGCCGGGAGACGCTCACCGACCTGATCGGCATCCCGAGCTCGGCGAACAGCCGGGGCACGAACTCCTCACCCGAGGCCACCGCGAACGTCACCGCGCCCTCGCGCACGGCCGCGTCCAGCCCGAACCGCTCCCGCAGTGCCCTGATCGCCTCGGTGTCGTCGGCGGTCTGGATCTGTACGCGGTCCTTGCCGACGCTGGCCTTCAGCGCCTCGGGGGAGTCGATGACCACGATCTCGCCGTGGTCGATGATCGCGATCCGCTCGCAGTACTCGGCCTCGTCCATGTAGTGGGTGGTCATGAAGATGGTGATGTCCTCGGTGAGCCGTAACTGGTTGATGTACCCCCAGATGGCCGAGCGGGTCTGCGGGTCGAGGCCGACGGTGGGCTCGTCGAGGAACAGCACCCTGGGGGAGTGCAGCAGGCCGCGGGCGATCTCCAGGCGCCGCTTCATGCCGCCCGAGAACGTCATCACCTTGGCGTCCTTGCGGTCCCACAGCGCGACCATCTCCATCACCTGCCGGATCCGGTCGCCGACCACGCGCTTCGGCACGCCGTACAGCTCGGCGTGGAAGCGCAGGTTCTGCTCGGCGCTCAGGTAGCCGTCCAGGGTGGGGTCCTGGAAGACGAGGCCGATGTTCCTGCGTACCTCGTCGCGCTCCTTCACCACGTCGTGCCCCGCGACCGTGGCGCCGCCGCCGGTCGGGTTCACCAGCGTGCAGAGCATACTGATGGTGGTGGTCTTGCCGGCGCCGTTCGGGCCGAGGAACCCGAACACCTCGCCGGGGCGCACCTCGAAGTCGACGCCCTTGACGGCCTCGACCTTGCCGTACGTCTTCTTCAGCCCGCGTACGGCGATCGCCGGGTCCGCGGTCATTCAGTCCTCCGCCAGGATCTGGAAAATGGATCTGCGCGTCTGCTTGATCAGTTTCTTGGCCGCCTCCACCTGCTGGTCGCTGGCCGTGTGCGCCAGGAGGGTGAACGCCTCGTTGAGCTGGGCCCAGAGCAGGCGCAGCTCGTGGTGGTCGTCGGAGACCGTGCGGGCGACCTCCTCCCAGGGCGCCTCGTCCGCGTGCCGGGCGGCCTGCTCGCGGCCCCGCTCGGTCAGCCGGTACGTACGGCTGCCGCCCGACTCGTCGCCGGTCACCAGGCCCTCGTCCTCGAGCTGCTGCAGCGCCGGGTAGACCGAGCCCGGGCTCGGCCGCCAGACGCCGCGGCTGCGCTCCTCGATGCCCTGGATCATCTGGTAGCCGTTGCGCGGCTCCTCGTACAGCAGGGCCAGCAGGGCCGCCCGGACGTCGCCGCGGCGGATGCGCGGCGCGGCGACGTTCCCGTGGACGGCGAAGTGTACGTGCGGCGGCGGCCCGGGGAACGGCGGGCCCGGCGGCGCTCCGGGCGGTCCGGGCGGGAACGGGGGCGGTGCGGGCAGGGGCGGAGGAGAGTCCCAGAAGTCGGGTTCGCGCATGATTGCCTCCAACTATCGAGATACCGTGACGATATATCTAGATAGTTGGCACAACAAGGCCCTCATGCCGAGTGACCAGTAAGTTAGCGAGCCTTAACCTCGATGACTCACGCCTTGATCGTCCTGAGTAATGGGTTCGGTGTGGCGGAGGTTTCCGCCTGATCATCCTGTTCGTTCGCTCGGTGTGCCGTAGTGTGCCGCCCGAGGCGCTCGGATGGGCGGC
>NZ_JBQQCB010000245.1:0-7197 GCF_052246675.1 Nonomuraea sp. KM90
ATAAACGTGCAGAGGGGCGTGCCTGGGTTTGGGGTGTTGAGGTGCTGATCGTGGCTGATAATCGGCCTGGTGAGCTGGGTTGCCAACATCATGGTGTCGGTCGATATGGCAGATCGGCCCAACGTGGAGTCGTTGAGTGAGTGGTTGCGGGTGGAAGCCCCGCTTCGGGACCGGCCTGGTAGTGGGTGTGGGTTCCTCACTGAGACGACCGGTCAGGATTCGCCGTGGGGTGGTTGGAAGTTCCCCGAGTGCACGGTGTGGGCCGGGGCGCTCAATCACGCGGATCTGACGGCGGTTGTTGATCGGGTCGGGGGTATCGCTTGGCGCTGCCCCAACGCGGTGCAGGTATTCCTGATGGATCAGGAGGAATTGTTCTTCCGGGTGTGGATGCTGCGGGATGGGGAGCTGCGGCAGTACGCGCCGACACGGCCTGATGAAGAGGACGAGGGCTTCTTTCCGGATGAGCGGTGATTTCGGGCGGAGGTGTCAGTGGTGGCCTGGGTCGTCGTGGGGTCGGTGGCGTAGGCCGGCGACGGTGAAGCTGAACAGGTCGATGACGGTGCAGGCGGCGAACCTGGCGTTGCCGGTCGGCCCTGGGGTGTTCCGGGCGGTGAGGAACGCGGCGAGCCGGTCGCAGATGGCGGGACTGCGTAGGAACTCGTCGATGGTGGTGAGTAGGTCGAGCTGATCGGCAAGGAGGCCGGTGCGGTCGTCGGCCGGCTGTGCGGCTGTCATCCGGTGGCTGCGATGTCGGTGTCGAGGGCGGAGTCTTCGACGGCGGCAAGGCGGTTCTTGAGCCGGTAGCTGGGGCCGTTGATCGCGATGACTTCGCAGTGGTGCAGAAGGCGGTCGAGGATGGCCGTGGCCAGGACTTCGTCGCCGAACACCTGTCCCCATTCATCTGGGGGTGGCACATGTTCCTGTCGGAGGATTGCGGCTGCTAGCTGGGATTCCTGAGTTGTTTCTCGTTTCCCTGATTCGTGAGGTGCGGGAGGCGTATGTTAGGTGCTGCCTTCATTTTTCCGGTGTGAGGAAGGTGTGCCGGTGGCGCGGTCTCGACTGCGGGTGCTGGAAGGCGGGGCACTCCCGCAGGAGCCCCTGGCCAGTGACCCGATGGAGTATCAGGCGCGGTGCGTCGAGGCGTTCGTGGCATCGTGGGCCGCTCGCGGGTTCAGCCCGGTGACCATCGAGAACGATACCGGGCTGCTGGAGCGGACCCTGGCCGCGCTCGGCCGTCCGGCCTGGGAGGTCACCCCTGAAGACATCGACCGGGTGGTCGGCGACCTGGCGGTGGCCGGTCGCGCCGCCTCGACGCGGCGCGAGTATGTGCAGATCTTCAAGGGCTTTCACCGTTTCTTGCAGGTGCGTAAGGCCGCTGAGATCGAGGCCGCGTTCGGGGTGCGGCTGGTCTGCCCGGTGGATGAGTTCAACGCCTCCCGGCATGTCGGCGACGACTCACCGGCCACGCTGCCGCCGCCGACGCCGGAACGGGTGAGCGGCTTCTTCGACTTCCTCAAGGACCGCATCGCCACCGCCCGCAAGTACGCGCCGGCGGCGCGGGATTATGCGTTGTTTCGCACCCTCTATCACGCCGGGCTGCGATCGGAGGAAGCCGCGCTGCTGGACCGGCCGGACGCGCACTTCAACCGGGGTCCGTTCGGCAAGCTGCATGTCCGCTTCGGCAAGGGCGCTCACACCTCCGGGCCGCGGCCGCGGTGGGTGCCCATGCTGGACGGGCTGGACCTGGTGCTGCGCTGGTTCCTCGATGACGTGCGTGGTCGTTTCCCCGACTCGGCGGTGCTGTTCGCCGATGAGTCCGGCGGGGCGTTGCATCGCGGCACCATCCGTAACCGGCTGCGCTATCTCATGCAGTTGGAGGGACGGCCGCAGGAAGAGTGGTTCAGCCCGCATGCGCTGCGCCGGGCGTGCGCCACCCACAACTACGAACGTGGCGTGGACCTGGTGGCCATCCAGCAGCTGCTCGGGCACTGGACGGTCAGCTCGACGATGCGCTATGTCCGGCCGTCGGCCACCTTCATCGAAGATGCCTATCGCCGGGCGGTGACGAGCACCCTGGGCGAGTTGACCGGGCAAGGAGAGCCGACAGCGTGAAGATCCGATGGAAACTGCGGATGGCCGCCGCGCAGCGTGAGGTGTGGACCGGTGCCCAGCTGCGGCGGCTGCTGGCCGACAAGGCCGGGCTGGAGCTGTCGGCGGCGTCGGTGTCGGCTCTGCTGACCAAGGAGCCCACGCAGGTGAAGCTGTCCACCCTGGCCGCGTTGTGCACCGCGCTGGAGTGCAGCCCCAACGACCTGTTCGAGGTGGACACCACCCCGATCGAGCAGCCCGTCCGGCCGCCGAAGCCGGCGGCCGAACCGAAAGCCGCCTCCAGCGGTGGCCGGTCCATGCCACCGCTGTGACCGAGCACGGAGGGCGGCGGTGGGGAAACGGCAACGCGACTGCGCAGACTGCGGCGGCCCGGTCGGCATCATCGGCCGCCAGCACTGCTGCCGCTGTTTGAACCGGCTCACGCAGGCAGCCGCCAAGGCGTCCTGCCCGGCCTGTGGCAAGCAAAGGGTGCTGCAGGCCGATACCGGCCGGTGCATCACATGCTCACGCGTCTGCCTCGAGTGCGGGCATCCGGTCCGCTCACCGGATGCGACGTTGTGTCGGGACTGCGCCCGCAAGGCGCGGCAGCGGGCAGCTCAGCAGCCGTGTCCACGCTGCGCCCGCCCGGGCTATCTGCGCGACGCCACCGGATGGTGCGGGACCTGCTCACGCTCCCGCCAGGCCAAGGACCCGCCGCGCGTCTGCGACAGCTGCGGCCAGTTGCGCCCGCATGCCGGTCACGGCCTGTGCTCGGCTTGCTGGCAGCGCCGCCCCGAACGGCCCTTCGTCGCCGGGGAGAACCTCATCGCCCGGCTGACTGACCCGCCGCCCTGGCTCGGCGATCTCATCGGCCATCTGGCCGCCGGTCATTCTCCGGCCCGGGCGTGCACGTTGATCGGCCAGCTGGGACGGCTCTTGGGCGACGAACATCCCAACCACCCTCAAGCTCTGCTGGAGCGGGCCCGCCTGCCCAGCCGCTCGATGGGCCCGTTGGCGCGCGGGCTGGAGGTCTTCTTCGTCGAACGGGGGCTGGCGTTGGCCACCGACCATGCCGAACGGCTGGCCGCCGGCCGCCGTCGCCGCCGGATCGACGCCGTCCCCGAGCTGTTGCGGCTCGCGGCGGAGGCGTTCAACACCTTCCTGCTGCGCTCACGCGAGCGGGCTCGCCGGGCTGGAACGCAACCCCGCGCCGACGTCACCCTCGACATCAAGCTGTCCACCCTGCGCGATCTGGCCCAGCACGTCAGCGCGCGCGGAAAGCAGGACTGGGCCCTGGTCGACGTGCACGACATCGAGACGTTCCTGGCCGCTCAGCCCAAGAACCGGGCCCGGCGACTGCAGATCGCCCGGCAGTTCTTCCGCTTCGCCAAGAGCCACAAGATGATCCTGATCGACCCCACCAGCGGGCTATCGGCGAAGGCGCCCAAGGGCTTCATCGGCAAGACCCTCACCCTCGACCAGCAGCGACGCCTCTTCCGAAGATGGACCACCGACCCGGCCGTCCACCCTCACGAGGCTCTGCTGGGCCTCCTCGCCCTGCTGCACGGCGCCTCCAGCAGCGAGGTCCGCCACTTGCGGCTGGATCAGATCGATCGGGCCGGCCGCGCTATCCGTCTCGGGCAACGTCCCCACCCGGTGCCTTTGGACCCGGTCAGTTGGGCCACCGTGCAGCGGTGCGTGGCCCACCGCGAGACGCAGCACACCAGCAACCCGCATCTGATGGTCACCAAGGGCACTAAGGCGGGCCGGAACCCGGCCTCCGTCGCCTATGTCAGCCACGTCCTGGACCCGGCCGGCATCTCACCGCGGATGCTTCGCTCCACCCGCCTGATCGACTTGGTCAACACCATGGACGCCAAACTCGTCGCCGCAGCCTTCGGGATGCACCCCGAAGGTGTCATGATCTATCTCGCCGATCATGTCGCCCCTGGCCGCCTGCCCGCACCAAGCTCGGCTGACCGGCCCGAGTGAGGCTTATCCTTGCTGCGGCGAACTCAGATGATCATGATGCAATCTCCCCGGACGCGGTCCGGACACGCAGTGTGGGGCGTCCCGCAGGATGTCCCCTCCTTCGAGAGGCGGCCATGCAGTCACCGAACTACCTGCACGACCTTCTTGTCTCGACCATCTTCACCGAGGGGCTCGATGCCGAGATGGACCTGTGGGCGCTGGGGTTCAGCGCCATGTGGATCAAGGGCGCGGACCTCGAAGCGCTCGCCCGAACCTTCCACCTGGACCTCGCCACCCGTACCCCGTGCTACCTGAGCGAGATCCTCGACCACGCCATCGACGACGAATCCCGCTGGGTCGCCGAGGTCAACGGCTGGATCGGCATCGTGCCGGCGCACGGCCACGGCGAGTTCCTGCGTTCCGTCACCGAAGGCGGCCGTGAGGCCCTCGGCCTCCGCATGGACATCAACGGCTACGCCTACTTCGATTACGCCCGCGACGGCCGCACGGTCGTCTCCTTCGACCCGCTCTCGCCCGAGAACTGGATGCGGTCCGGCGACGATCCCCACGCGCTCGATCACCTGATGGACGGACTGCGCTTCCAGATCAGCGATGACGACGTCCTCGACAATCCCGTGGAGGATCCGGAGAGCATCAGCTCGGCCTTGGCGCTGATCGGACGCGTCACGGAAACCGACATCGCCGCCGACTGGTTCCTGGCGCAGCACTCACGCATCAGACCAGCCTCCTGACGTCTCGCGCTCAGGGCAGGAGCCCACCGTTGGCTGGCCGTTCTGGGAGACCTCCGTCGTGACCTAACTGGAGGCGGGAGAACAGCTGACAGCCTTAGCCGCAGACACACGTGATTTCCGTTCATGGCTGAACACGTGCAGTTTCGGCGTCACCTGACACACGTTCGCGCGAACATGTGCGCTTTGGAGAAGGCCTTGTTGCTCGTCAGGAGGATTGAGCCCTTCTCATACCGTTTCGAGATGACCTGGAAGACGAGGTTGGCCTCGTCGCGGGCCAGCGGCTGGTAGCCGACCTCGTCCAGAACCAGGACATGTGGGCGCTGGTAGGCACGCATCTTGGAGGTCAGGCGGCCGATGGCGTCGGCGGCTTTGAGCTGGCGGACCATGTCGTCCAGGGTGGTGAAGTAGACGGAGTAGCCGGCCCGGCAGGCCGCCACGGCCAACGCGACCGCAATGTGCGTTTTGCCCACTCCGGGCGGGCCGAGCAGGGCGGCGTTGGACTTGGCCTCGGCGAAGGCGACGGTGGCGAGGTCTTTGACCTTGCGCGGGTCCAGCGTGGGCTGGTAGCTGAAGTCGTAGTCGTCGATGCTCTTGTGGTGCGGCATTTTGGAGATGCGCAGCGCATGCCGGATACGACGCTCTTCCTTGACGGCGTGTTCTTCCTCGAGCACCAGGTCCAGGAAGTCCAGGTAGCCCATCTGGGCGCCATCGGCCCGGGAGACGTGGTCGGCCAGCGTGGCGGCCAGATGCGGCAGACCCAGCTTGGTCGCGGTGCCGCGGATCCGGGCGGTGACAAGCTCACTCAACGGTTGGTGTCCTTCAACTCGTGGAAGCCGC
Source organism: Nonomuraea sp. KM90 (assembly GCF_052246675.1). Classification (NCBI taxonomy): domain Bacteria; kingdom Bacillati; phylum Actinomycetota; class Actinomycetes; order Streptosporangiales; family Streptosporangiaceae; genus Nonomuraea; species Nonomuraea sp. KM90. The sequence continues at coordinate 5,649 of NZ_JBQQCB010000245.1, forward strand.
CGTCTTCCAGACGGCTGCGCGGTGAAAGGCTGGTTCAGGAGAACGGGCCGGTGCCGGTGATCTGGTCATAGACCGACAGCGGTCGACGGCCGACCTCCACCTCGGCGGCCTCAGTGCGGGCCAGCAGGAACCGCAACGCGCCGGCGGGTTGCCCGCGGCGGCGGCGTGCGGCCGACAGTTCGTCAACGGGACCGCCGTTCGGATCGGGCTCGTGGCTGGTGGTGGTGGCGCGGGTGTGCCCGTCGGGCAGGGCGTCCCAGTGGGCGGCATCAACGATGCGGGCAGCGCGACCCAGGGCCCTGGGGTGCACGGCCAGTAGCGTGATCCCGCTGGAGTCGGGGACGGTGGCGTGGATGCTGACGGTCGCCGAGGAGGCACGGATTTCCACCAGTTGCCGGTGGAACACCGCGGTGGCGGGGACGGAGTAGAGGTTGGCTTCAAAGGCGACCAGGCAGTCCTTGCCGACGTGCCGCAAGTGCCGGTCGGTAACCAGATACGGTTTGGCCGGGACCGGGCGCAGGGCCGCGTGGTCGCGACGGGCGCGGATCCCGATCACTTCCCCGTGAGTGCGGTGGGTGGTGCGCCGGCGCAGCGGAACCCAGGCCAGGAATGCGTTGTCGATGTCGGTCAGCGAGGAGAACGACCGCCCCGCCAGTACGTGATCGCGGATGATGGTCACCTGCCGTTCCACCCGTCCCTTTCCAGTCGGCCGGTAGGCGGCCAGCACATCGATGTCGAAGCCGTAGTGTCCGGCGAACGCGACCGCTTCGGGGTGCAGCGGGACCGCTTTGCCAGGGGCGACGTGCCGGCGGACCACGGTCTTGGTCCGGTCGTAGACGATCGAGGCCGGCACCCCGCCGAAGTGGTCGAACGCGCGGCGGTGGCAGGCCCAGAAGGTGGCCAGGTCCTGGCTGGTGGTGAAGCAGACGAACGGGTCCCGCGAATACGACAACACCATGTGGAAGGAGTAGACCTTCGCTATCCCGACGTGGGCGAGGATAGCGCCCTCGTCTCCCCAGTCCACCTGGGCTTGGGCGCCCGGCACTACCTCGAACCGGCGGTGTAGCCGGGCCAGCTCACTGGGTGTGTAGCCGAGTTCTTCGGCGATCTTGGGTCGGGCCTCCTGCAGATACAGCTTGACCCGCTGGTAGTGGCCGGTGAAGCCGTACTGCTCCACCAGCCGCTCGTGGATCACCGACGCTTTCAGTAGCAGTTCAGCCCGCAGCCACGCATCGATCACGTGGGCGTAGGCATCGATCACCTGACCGCGTCGAGACCGCCGCGGGGCCGCTACCGGAGGCGCCGCCGGCCCGTCGTCCTCCAGGTACTTCTTCACCGTGCGCCAGTTCAGTCCGGTCTCCCGGGCGATTTCCGAGATCGACGCTCCCGCATCCCTGAGCGCCCGGAACCTGCGCAGGTCGAGCCACCGCTCAGCCTCCAGCACCATCCGACCGGCCCCCCGCCAAGTGAAGATCACCAACACTTGCCAGGCTCCAAGATCACCACCCCAGCACAGCGGCGGACACGCCGATCATCCCTGCACGTTTAC
>NZ_JBQQCB010000246.1:0-6744 GCF_052246675.1 Nonomuraea sp. KM90
GCACCGTCAGCAGTTCGCCGGTGGACAGGGCGGCGCTGACCGCCACACCCCGATCCACCCCCCACCACCTCACCCGAGCCCGGCGCGGGCACCGGCTCAGGGATGACGGCGAACGCCACCTGCCAGCACCCACCACGGTCGCGGGTCACCCGGAACGACGTCACACCCGCAGGCACGGCGCACGACCGCGCAACCGCACCCAGCCGACCTTCGAGATCCTCACCTCACCGACCTGGCGGGACAGACGGCACACGTCACCGGCCTTGACCGCGACGATCCGCAACCCTTCACCCCGCCCGCGCCGGCGAAAGGTGGGCCTGCGATGGGTCGTGCCGAAGAAGTTCGCCATCGCCTGGGCGACGTCCTTCAGGGCCTGCTGCTGCACGATCACCGCCCCCGCGCGCAGCCACCCGAACACGGCCCGCGCCCGGGTGAGCTGCCGGCACTGCTCGGCAAACCCCGGCGCGGACTTCCGGCCAGGCCGCCAGAACGCGCGCTGCTCCACCGCCAGATTCCCCACATACCGCGCGTGCCCGCAATACTCCACCAGCACCTGCCCTTGAGCCGGCGAAGGCTGAAGCCGGTAACGGGACATGCCCACCAAGCTACCGACCACCACCGACACAACCGGGACACCACCATGGCCCGCCGTTCCGCGTTTCCTCCCGCCCTGAAGGACGGGGCATCCACGCTGCAGGTACCCGGTGAGGAGCGGCACATCACCCTGGCCATGCTGGCTCACCACTACCTCGCGGTCACCGCTGCTCATGCTCCAAAGCCCAGCGACCTGATCCACCTCCTACCCGCCGAGACCCGCCGTCTTCTGGCACACCTGACCACCACGAGCACCCGCCCGATCGCCCACGCCCTCGTCTGGTCCCAGCCGCCAAGGAACTTCGCGACGAGGCGGCCACCGGGAAGATCACCGGCGATTGAGGACATCTGGTCGCACACCGAGCGGCGGTTTCCCGTACCGACCGTCGCGGCGCCCGCAGCGATGGCACGGGCCGCGGCTCAGCCGCAGGCACGTCGTGGCACGTCAAGATTGTGTCCACCGGCTGTAACCATGCCAGGTGGCAGCTCCAAGCACCACTGGCTGGAGCAGCGTGTGGTCTCCGAGACGTGGATCGTTCGTGCTGGCACGATACGCAAGGCCCACCCGAGGCTGGGCACACGGCCGTAGAGCGCTGTCCACCCGACCGTGCGGAAGCGGGACAGATCCCCTCGCCAATGGCGTAATCGCACCGAAGGCATGCTGGTCGAGCCGTCCATGACACCGCCTCCGCGGCGGTGCCGCGTGCGGTCGCCCCGGTGTCGGCACCGGCCCGGGCCCGGCGTTTCTGGTCGTGCTCGGTAGGCAGCCGGTCCCGCTCGACTTCCAGACGATGCCGCCCGGCGGACGATTCAGCCCGGGGGTGACCGTGTCCGGGCCCTATGGTGGTCTGGGCACGCTGCGAGCGCGCAAACCTCGTTCAGGCGACCGAGGGACGATGTCTAGCACTTTCGCGAAATTGCCAGCAAAGGAGCTTGATCCATTAACCTTTCGCCCATGGACCTACCGGGGGTGGACCCAAGCGTGCCGAGCGCGGCGCGCATATATGACTATTTGCTGGGCGGCAAGGATCACTTTGCCTCAGATCGCGAGGCCGCCGAAGCGGTACTCCGGTCCGTGCCGAACGCGCGCCAGAGCGCCAGGGCCAACCGCGCCTTTCTGAACCGGGCCGTACGTGTCCTCGTCGACGCCGGCGTTCGACAGTTCCTCGACATCGGCGCCGGGTTGCCGACGCAGGAGAACGTTCACCAGGTGGCCCAGCATGCGGCGCCGAGCTCACGGGTGGTCTACGTTGACAACGATCCCGTGGTGCTCGTCCACGCCCGCGCGCTGCTCGCCGACAACCCCGGCACGGTGGTCGCCCCCGCCGACATCCGCGACCCGGCAGCCCTCCTCCACCACCCCACGGTCGACGGCCACCTGGACTTCACCCAGCCGATAGGAGTGCTGCTCCTGGCCATCCTGCACTTCATCCCCGACGACAAGGAGGCGGCCCGCATCGTCGCCGAGCTCCGTCGCCCCCTGGTGTCCGGCAGCCACGTGGCCATCTCCCACGGCCACCCCGGCGAGCTGGCCGACGACCTGGCGGAGAAGGGCCGCGAGCTGTACCGCCGCACCCGTCAGGGAGCCGTCGTCGGCCGCACCCGCGCAGACATGGCCGCGTGGCTGGAGGGCTTGGAGCTCCTGCATCCGGGCATCGTCCCGATCCAAGGCTGGCGCCCCGACGACGACTTCGACCCCATCCCCGAACCCGCGGAACCCGGCGTCTTCGGCATGGTCGCGAGAGTTCCGTAGGGCGAGGTCCACAGCCCCCAGGTCGTGCCTCCCTCGGGCTATTCCGGCGGTGCACCTGCCGGGAAGGGCAAGCCAATCAGCACGCCACCGCTCACGACTCGATGAATGGGTGGGCGATCGGGAACTGCGGTCCGATTCCGTGTGCGAATGTCAGCCGGCGTCTCCGTCTACCGCCTGTGGCAGCGCTTTGTCAGCTCGTCGGTGGTGGTGGCGGCGTCGGTGATGTAATCGGCTGTGGCAGATCTGGCGGGACCAGCCAGAGCCGCGAGCGGGAGTTACAGGTCACGAAGGATCTCAGCCTCCGCACCCCTGCTCGTCTCATGACACCGGAACGACGCAGTATCGCACAGTGGCGGACGAGGCGGCTCGCGCCAGCTGCTGGTGCGGGCCTCCGGGGAGTATTCGACCGGGCCTTCCGAGATTACGCACAGCTGGACATCGCAGGAGCCCGGATCGGTTCCGGGAATACGAAGCGGTGCGTCCGCTGGAGTGGTGTCCGCGTTTGACCTGGTCAGCAGATGTGGCGTCGTGAAATGAGAACGGCCTTCGCGTGCTCATTCGCAGCAACGATCAAGAAGGAGAAGCGGTTGCCGCGGATAACAGTGTGATGCCTGCCCGGTGGCTGGCGCAGCAGATCGATACCGGTGATCAAGCCTCAACGCGACATCCTGGCTAAACGCGACACGCCGACCCCGAAGAGATCGTCGAAGCCATCCCCGCCGCAGGCGCCTGACCAGGCTCAACGCTCACGCCAAGTGACACGCCGCATCAGCATGTCCGCAAGTTTCTCCGCAGCTCAGAGCCGGTATCCGTGCACTTTTCTCGCTGCACATCTGCCCGGAGTTCCGCAGTTCCTGGTGGTGCTGGTGACACGGTTATGGGCAACAGGCCAGGTAAGCGGCGTTCGCGGTGGTGGCACAAGGAAGTCCGATCCGTGTCACTAGGAACACCGCTCGACACCTTGATCCTTAACGTCGTCCGAGGCCAGGGTGGTGCGTGTCACCAGTGGCGACACGAACTGCGGAACCCGGGTCTGCGGAACGCGGGTTCGCGGTCGCCGGCCCACGCGATTGTCGAATTTTCGGATCAGACGGACGAGCCGTGGACCTTTGGAGCGCTGGGTCAGCAAGACAGTCAACCTGAGCGTCAGCCAGATCTGGAGGACCTGGGCAACGCTTGGATCACCCTACCCACTATCCCGATTTGGCCTTGGCGCTGGGATGTGCGGCTTGGCGGGATCAGCGGGCGAAATGCTGCCCGGCAGACAATCCATGCTCGGCTTCGCCGAGATGGCAGGAAAGCGGTGGAGATCGGCAGCATCATCTCTCGTCAGCTGTAGCCGATGCTGACATCCTTCCTAGGGTCATAAGGGCCCCTCGAACGCGTTCGATGGCACCTCAAAAGAGCAGCATCACCATCTCCCGAGAAAGTCCTTTCTCATGTCGCTCAAACTCGTTGTCAAGGCATTTATTGCCTCTGCAGCAGTCGTGGCCATATTCGCTCCTACCTCGGCAAACGCTCAGGAGGTCACCACCAGCATCGCAAGGCAGGCGCTCCCTGGCGCTGTCCTGGATGGGGGTGAGCGACTGGCAGCCAGTGAGTTCCGCCAGTCTCCCAATGGCCTGTTCCGACTGGTGCAGGGAAGTGACGGCAATCTGGTTCTGCTCAACATGACGACAAAGAAGGCGGAGTGGAGCTCCCAGACTCACGGCAACGCGGGAGCATACACGGAAATGCTGCTCGATGGCAATCTGGCCGTCAAGTCAGCCGCCGGGAAGGCTCTGTGGAGCAGTAAGACCTTCGGCAATCGGGGTGCGCGTCTGGTCGTTCAGAACGACGGTAACGCCGTAATCTACAGCAGCGCTGATAAGGCGCTGTGGTCTACCAAGACGGCTATGTAGAGAGTCCATAACTCATCCCTGAGGTGGGATGACAGGTAAGCAAACGGGACAGATAGGCATACGCTGAACTGTGCCGGGTGTCGTCGCTATCGCTGAGTCACGAGCTTTAAGGCTTCGCTCGCGCTTTGACTCTGGTTCACTGAATCCGAGTCAATCCGGCGGCCGCAGGCGCCTCTGTGCAGAACCGCCGCGTGTCACCCCCCGGCATGGGCTGAGTACTGCTATCGCGGCAGCCTCTCAATGGAGAGAGGACTCTTCCTGCGGAAGGGATGTGTCGCTCAATCGTGGCGGCGTGCTCAAGCGCCGCCACGATCATCATGAACCTGACGGATGATCCAGATTTTCCTCCGCGGGATCACGATGACTATGCCATCGCCGGATGAGGCGACAGTAAACCAGTCTTCGGATGATTCTCCACTCGAACGTCGACATGGCGGAACTGCCAGCCTTGAAGGCTGTCGACGACCCTCCCCGTCCCGGCTGCACACTTCTGAAGAGCAATCGAATACAGGCGGAAGGATGAAGGCCTCCACCCCTATTGTTCTGGTGAGTCGTGAAGCGCCAGTTCTGCGCCCAGCATTCGACGTCACGCAGATGCTCACGCCGGAGGCGGTGATCCGTTGCAAGGGCAAGGTGATCACTGTTGCGCACATAGCACTAGTTGATCCGCATGCTGTGCGCGCCCGGCAGGCGCTAGTCGCAGCCCTGTATTTGCACAACTCCGGGATGACTGTCGTCATTGGCAATCCGCAACTCGTACCGGGCGATCTTGTTGCGCCAATTAATGCGTACCGCGCGGAAGCCAAAGAACTAGGCAAAGTCGTACCGGCGGAAATCCTCGTCATGGAAGACGCAATGCACATGTATGGCGATATCAGCGACGTTGTGCGGTCATTCGAAGACTGCCTATCATGAACCTCTCCCCGTAAGTTTCTGCGAGTGGCCGTGCTCTTCGGTGGTGCGGATGTGGAACGGGACATCTCGATCTCCAGCGCGCAGGTCACTACAGCCCCTGCGCGTGCAATATCGCGTGGACGCTCTCGACGCCGCCAAGGGCTGGACTCGGCCCCGCCGGGGAGGAATGTCTAGGACGGGCGCCGGTCGCCGGAGCTCCGCCCGCCCTGACCACTTTGCCCAGCGTGGCGGTGATACCCGGGCTCGGTGAAGAGTTGCTGGGCGTGGACGTGATCTTCCTCGCACTGCACGGCGGAGTGGGAGAGAACGACAGTAGGCATACGATTCTCGATGCGGCCGCGCCAGCCGACATAGGCAGCGGCCACCTGGCCAGCCCGAGCGCCATGGACGAGGACCTCACCAAACGGCTGATGCAGGCGGCGCAAGTCCTCACTTCCCCGGTATCTCCTGCTGCGAGCTCTGGCGATAAATGGCCAGGAAGACCCAGAGCTATATGGCGCGAGGATGGTTCCAGGTCGGTCAGGTGACTCTTCTAACGAGGGTCAGTGGGTATGTGCCGGCGCGCCAGGACCTCAGGTGACTTAGCGATGGCTTCGGGGCCGGGTTTGACGTAGCGCATGGCGGTGCGGGGGTTCTTGTGGCGGGTCTTGCCCATAACGAGCTGCAGCGGTACTTCGGCTTCGCCGAGGTGGGGTGGCGGCGGCGCGCATACTGACCGGTGCCGCTGCTTGTCTTGGCACCTGACCTGCTCGAAAGCCCTTGGCCCCTGACCTCCTTGAGGACCTACTCTCCAAGGATGGGAGAATTCATACTGCGTCCTCCGCAGCCTCACCCAAGAGCCTTTCGCCGGGCCACACCCGCGCGGAGCGGCGTGAATACAACCGTGTCCGTGCCGAGGAGTGGGAAACCGCCCTCCGGCGAGGTTGGGTGGTGGACATGGGAACGGACTGGGAGCAGCTCCTGATGGACAATGTCGGAGAGAGCTGGCTCTGGCTGCCGATCCTCGGACAGCTCAATTCGTTCTCGGACGCCGTCTTCGATCACGGCGACGTACCCCAGCTTGGGACTGTGGTCGCGCGCCTGGAGGAGGTGGCCGTCGATGACAATGACGCGTATCGCGGGTTGGTGGCAGCCCTGCGGAAGCTGCTGACGTGTTGGCGTGCGGAGCCCGGCCTGAAACTGTATTGGTACGGGGATTGAGCCCTGCTCGGATGCGAGTGACTAGCCGTAAGGCGGAAATGTCGGCGCTCTCAGCTCTGCCGCTGCTTCCTGCACTTGGCAGATTCGGGACAGATGGAATGCCTCGCATCTGCTCTGAACCGCCGTAAGCATCGTCACCTTCGGCAGTCTGGTCACGGCAACTCTCCTCCGGCCGAGTGGAAACGTCGTCGACGGTGTACCGCTGGCGGCAGGTAAAGACGAGCCAGGGTGAGGATTGGTGGGAGCCAGGCGAAAACGGTACTTCCCCCTGGTTGGTGGACACGCTGATACTGGATCTTGCTTGATCCAGAGGAAGCGAGAAGACCGCCGATGGCGTTGAAGGACTACTCGGAGGAGTTCAAGGCCGATGCCGTGGCCTTG
>NZ_JBQQCB010000247.1:0-6985 GCF_052246675.1 Nonomuraea sp. KM90
GCGACCCGAGCACGGCAGGTGCCTCACGCTCTGAAACCAAGGCCTCTACCTGCGGGAACGGTCCTCGTCGACGAATTGGACCGAGAAATGATCACCAAGAATCAAGCCGTGGATTCAGGCTAAGGCTCAATTGTCCTGTCTCGTTGAACTCAAGGCATGATGCGTCTCTAACCTGCGGTGCACCAGATTGGATGAGACGATGCCGAGCGGAATCACCTCATCGATCATGAGGCATTTCGATGTAATCCACGGTGGTGCTCCGGATCAGCGGCTGTGGGGCCAGAACTGCAGGAGAAAGACCTCGGCCTCGTAGTCTTCGCTCCCCAACTCGGAGTACTCGACGTCCTCGGGCTCCAGTGCTAGCTCGCGAGCCGACAGCCGGACTTGCCAGCGCGTGTCGCGCGCGCCCAGGTCGATCTCGAGCGGGCTCGCGACCTCGTCATCATCCTCGAGATGGACGACCCCCGATGTCAGCCGGAACTGGACGACGATCTGCTTGTCCCAGACGCCGGCGGCCGTGGGCGGCGGCTCGGCGGTCCAGACCTCGAAGATGAACCTGCCTCTGACCAGCTCCAGCACATCGTCGCGCCGCACGATCGTCTCGATCACCATCAGATTCTGGGTGGTGGAGCATAATTCATCACCCAAGAGCCGCGCGTCTTCTGTGTCGATGGTCGGGCCGTCGGCGTCAGCGAGGAGATAGCGTCCATATCTGCGTCGGAAGGTGTCTTCGATGGTTATCAGCAACTCGGTCATAAAATCTTATGCTGTCACTCTGAGGGGCCACAGAGATTCCGGACAGCCGTCTTGTGGTCGTAAAGCCTATGCGGCTGCTTGCTGTGAGAGGGACTCGTTGAGTACCTCCAGTGGTGGCCGATAGCCAAGCGCCGAGTGCAGGCACCCGTGTCGGCGACCTGATCGGAGAGGAACCCGCTCTTCGCCCGGCCCTTGTCACAAGAACAGCCTCGGCTGTCTGCGATCAGGACCCTTCCCAGCACCAACGGCTGTCCGCCGGTTCCTCCTCCCCGGAACAGGTCGCGATAGGGCTCGATGCGTACGCGTAGGGGGTTTCGAGCCGGTTGACCGAGGGCCGGCCGGTGGCGGCGTACTGGTCGATGGATGCCCTGGGTGGCGGCATCCGTGGGGCTGTCTGGGCGGGGTCGGTCGGCTTGCGCTCTCCCAAAGTGGGGCGATGGTCGTGAGCGGCGACCGGCCCCCGCCCTGGGGAAAGGGGACGGGGGCGGGAGAGGAGGGCAGGCCCTGCAGCAGGGCGCGTACCAGGACGGTCGGCGTGGTCGGCGGTGGCCGGGCGGGTGGAGGGCCACGTGCGCCAGACGCGGCCGAGGAAGGCCGCCAGCTGGAACGGCCACTGGCGCGCTGCGGGCGGGACGAGCCTGGGTGGAGTGGTCGGGTTTCACGGCTGCCCCATGGGCTGTGCCATCGGGCCGAAGCGCCGCTGCAGCTCATCATCGGCACGGCTCGCCACAAGAACCACACACTGCCATGCGCTACGTCAAGCCTGTTGTGACGCGATCACGTGTCTCTGGTAGCCCCCGTCTTACCGGCCGTTACCAGGATCGTTCTCCGGCAGGAACCGCCGGGGAATTCTGCGAGTCCGCCTGATGATCCAGGCAGCGGCTCGGGTACGCCAGCGGGGTGCCTGTGCCTCGTCAGATGGATGGCGGCCCGGCTCGACCGCCCGCCGCTCGATCAACGCCTGGGCCGCCGCCAGGCCGTAAAGATCGTCTAGAGCGGGGTCGGTGGCCAGTGCGGCCAGGTGGGTAGAGCCCCGTGTGGCATCCCGTTCGGCCAGGGCCTGTGCCGCCGCCACGCGGTAGAGGCTGTGCAGGTCCGTGTCGGCGGCCAGCACGGCGAGCAGGTCGGTGGCCCGCGCTTCGTCCAGGTCGGTGAGTTCTCGCGCAGCCGCCACGCGCTCGCCACCGTGCACGGTGGGATCGGCGGCCAGCGCGGCCCAGACCTCCGTGGCCCGCAGATCGGCGAGTTCGGCCAGGGTTTGAGCCGCTCGCACACGGTATAGGTCCTGCAGGTCGGAGGTGGCGGCCAGCGCGACGAGCAGGTCGGTGGCTCGCCCGTCGCCCAGCGCGGCCAGCTCCTGGGCGGCCAAGACACGGCCGTGTCCGCTCAGGGCACGATCGGCGGGCAGCGCGGCCAGGAGATCGCAGCCTTGCCGCCCATCCAGTTTGACCAGTTCCCGAGCTGCCGTGACACGGGCGTCGTACAACGTGGTGTCGGTGGCTAGCGCGCCCCACACCTTCACAGCCTGTCGGCCATCCAGGTTGACCAGCTCGTGCGTCGCCGTGACGCGGGCGTTGTTGGACAAGGTGGTGTCGGTGGCTAGCGCGGCCCACAGCTGCGCGACGTGCTGATCACCCAGTTCGGCGAGTTTCCGCGTCGCCGTGATGCGGCTGTCACCTGTGCGTGCGGGGTCGCCGGCCAGCGCGGTCCACACGTCGGCCGCTCGTGGATCGGCCAGCTCGGTGAGTGACTGCGCGAGGATGACGCGGTCGCCGTCGCGCTGGGTCGGGTCGGTGGCCAGCGCGGCCAGCAGGTCGGCGGCTCGTGCGTCACTCGATCTGGCCAGCGACAAGGCCGCTGCCGCGCGGTGCGGCCCGTACAGGGCGGAGTCGGTGGCCAGGGCGGCCAGGAGGTCGAAGCCGTGCGGGTCGTTCAGCTCGGCCAGCTCCCGTGCCGCCGAGACGCGGTGTTCACCGTTCAAGCTCGGGTCGGCGGCCAGTGCGGTCAGCAGATCGTGGCCTAGCTCGTGATTCACATCTGCCAGTGCCCGGGCGGCGTCGACACGCATGTGTCCGGCACGGGCGGAGTCGGTGGCCAGCTCCTTCAGGGTGCAGGTGGCCGCGTCGATGGTCTGCGGGGTCAGCGTAAGGCCGTCGGCGGCGAGCTGAGCGATGTACCTCGCGCCGATGCTCCAGCCTGCCGAGCGGTGCAAAGCCGTCGTCAGCCGTGGCGGCACAGGGAAAGGCGGTGCTCCTGACGGCCCGCCCAGCCAGGCGGCGACGAGGAATCGGTCGTAGCTAGACAAGCTGACCAGGCCTCTACGGCTTCGCCAGCCGTACAGTGAGCGGGACGCCTGCCTGCTGAGCCGGGCGTCAGCGGCCACGTGCCGGGCGGCCAGGAACTCGCCGATGGTCTGGTGGATGAAGGTGTAGGTTCCGCCATGCGCGGAGATCAGGCCGGTACGGCACAGCAGGTGCTCGCGCCGGGCCGTCCAGTCGAGTGGCAGCATGCCAGGCGGGCACAGGTGGTCGGTGGCGTGCAGTACCTCGGTCAGCAGATCGGCCGCGGGGTCGTCGTCCATCCCATGCCGATGATGCTGCCGGGCAGCGACACGGCCCAAGGTGGCGAGGATCGCATCCGGCAGTTCAGGGACGAGGGGATCGGTCAGGCGTTGCCGCAGCAGGAGCTGGAAGTTCTGATAGATGCTGTAGCGGTCGCGGGGCAGCGCCCTGCCGGGCCCGGCGGCATGGAGCTGACACAGGATCGTGGCCAGCAGCGGGGTGCGGGCCAGGTGTGCCAAGGCCGGACGCGTCGCTTGAGCCAGGAAGCCGTGCACCGCGGCCTCGGGGTCAGGCAGCTGCGCGGGGTCCAGGTCGTGGGCCGTGCGCATCCAGCCTTCGGCGAAGGACCGAAGCTGGCTGGGCTCGAAGGGCAGGAGCTCATAGACGAGCAGATGCGGGTCCCGTTCCAGCGCTGCTAATTCCCCTTCGGAGAGTGGGCGGCTCGTGAGCACGAACCGGTACGGACCCGCGCGGTGTTCGCCCAGCAGCTGGGTCAGCTGCAGTCGCTGCCGTATGTCGGTGATCTCGTCGAGGCCGTCCAGCAGGACCAGCCAGCGGGAGGCGGGCCGGGGCAGGCGGTCGAAGATTTCCGCGTTCAGCGCTGGTACCCGCCGCCCGGACAGCTCATCACGAGCTGCGGCGGCAACCTGCTCGGCGAACGACAATCCCCGCACGGTGAGGTACGCGGCGGGCACGTAGACGGGAACCTCGTCGACCACGGCGGCCTCGCCGTTCCGCACGGAGGCGGCCAGAGTGATCAGAACGTGGCGGAGCAGGCTGGATTTGCCCGCACCAGGACCGCCCAGCAGGAGCACGTTATGGTCGGTCGACACGACCGCCTCGGCCGTGAGCCGCACCCCGGACGCGCCGGACGCGTATGGACTCCCCGTTTCGGCGTCCGCTGTGCTGAACCGTGGCCGGCTGCGCTGCTGTACGTACACCTGTGACAGCGGCGGCAGCCGGGAGCCGGGCAGAACGCCCGGGTAGGGGTGGGCCTCGGCGGTATGGCGAGCGGCAGCGAGATAGGGCTCCAGCCAAGGCTCGCTTCGAGGCGCGTCGCGGGCAGCGCGCCACCACGACAACCAGGCCCGCTCCTCCAGCAAGCCCGCAGTCATCTCGTCTGCGTCGATGCGACCCTGCTCCTGACGCTTGCGCAGCGCCTCCAGCAACGCCTTGACCACGGCCTCCAGGAGAGGTTGGTCCTGCGGAAGGTCCGCACCGGTGGACCAGGCGCTGATCCGCTTGCGATCGACGAAGACCCTCCTGCCGACGCCGGCGGCCTTCCCGGCGGCAGCAGCGCCGGTGACGTTCATCCGGTGCTCGAGGATGGCGGTGGCCCGCTGGGCGATCTGGGTGTTGCTGCGGCCGCACAGCCGCAACCCTTCGCCGAGCCGGTCGGCGAACCAGCGGCGCGGATCGTCCCGCGGACCGGTCATCCGAGGTCACCCGTCCGGCCGGGGCCGGACCGGACACTTTCCTTCGCCTGGGAACATGGCGCTGACCTGCAGACTGTCCGGCAGTCCCAGGAGCGAGGGCGGGACACCGCCGGCACAGAGCCGGATGCTCGCCGCATGAACGTCGTTGAACTCCTCGTCGAGTTGGTGCAACTGACCGCCGCCGTGACCGCGCTGGCGACCACCGTGCAGGACGCCCGTGAGCGGCGTGACCGCGAGCGGCCTGAGACGTCCCCGGAGGACGGCTGACCCACGACTGCTCGGGCCGGTATGTGTCATCGCACCGACCGCGCTGAAGTGATCTCCGCTGCGAACAGTCATAGCGCCCATCCCACCACGACCCGGCACTGTCCGGCTGAGTAATCAGCGAACCCGGTGGTTCGGCGATAGGTGGGGGACAGGACGATGGAAAGTGTAGGCGCCACGCACGCGATCGCGAACGCCTGCAGGTGCAACGATGCGGCGGCCTCGCGGGGGGCGTTGTCTGCCCATCAGACGTCACCGCGCGTACCTGGGCGAACACCACGGCATTGCTGATGTCGTGACGAGGCGCCAAGGACGCGATTACCGGCCTGCGGGCGGCGCAGCTTCGCCGGCTGGGGCCGACGCCCCAGGCTCAACGCTGAGCACCCGGGTTCGCGGGCGGCGATGTGCCCGCACGGCGGTCACGGCCACCGCCGCGGCGTGCGCTCAGTGCTGACTCTTAGAATCCTTTGCGTGATCAGCCGCAGGGCGCTCAACCGCGCCACCCTGGCTCGCCAGTTGTTGTTACGCAAGCACACGATGCCGGCGCTGGAGGCGGTCGAGCACCTGGTCGGGTTGCAGGCCCAGGCGCCGTTCCCGCCGTACTTCGGGTTGTGGTGCCGCTTGTCGGGCTTCCGGCCGCAGGAGCTGGCCGATCTGCTGACCGAGCGGCAGGTGGTGCGGATCGTGCTCATGCGCGGCACCGTGCACCTGGTCAGCGCCGCCGACTGCCTGTGGTTGCGGCCGCTGGCGCAGCCGATGCTCACCCGTACCTTCCAGAGCGTGTACGCCGCCCGCCTCGCGGGCGTCGACCAGGACGCGGTGGTCAAGGCGGGGCTGGAGCTGCTGCGAGAGGGGCCGATGACGGCGGCGGCGCTCGGCACGGCGCTGGCCGGGGCCTTTCCCGGCGCGGCGGCCGACCTGTCGCAGATCCTGCGCAGCCTGGTCGCGCTGGTCCAGGTGCCGCCGCGGGCGGTGTGGGGGAAGACGGGTCAGACGGCCTACGTCACGGCCGAGGCGTGGCTGGAGCGGGAGCTGCATGCCTCGCCGTCCCTTGATGAGCTCGTCCTGCGTTACCTGCGGGCGTTCGGCCCGGCCACGGTGGCCGACGTGCAAGCCTGGTCGGGCCTGACCGGGCTGCGCGAGGTGGTGGACCGGCTGCGGCCCCAGCTGGTGATGCTGAGCGATACGGTGTTCGACCTGCCGGACGCGCCCCGCCCGGACGAGGACACTCCCGCACCTGTACGACTCCTCGCGCCGTTCGACAACCTGCTGCTCAGCCACGCCGACCGCACCCGCGTCATCTCCGACGAGCACCGCAAGCGCGTCATCACGATCAACGGCCAGGTGCACGGCACCCTCCTGGTCGATGGTTTCGTGCACGGCATCTGGAAGCGGGACAAGGCGGTGGTGACGATCGAACCGTTCGCGCCCTTGACCGACGCCCAGGCCGAACAGGTGCACGCGGAGGCGGCGGAGCTGCTGGAGTTCGCCGAGCCGGGCAAGGCGCACCAGATCAGAGGGGTGTAGCGAGGTCGACCGTGCACTTGGGCGTGGCCCGCCGAGTCAGGTTCCAGGGTTTCGCCCGTGCCTTATCGGGAGCAGGGACCGCCAAAGGACACGCGTGATCGAGTACGGCGTGCCTTACAACGGAGCCGCGACCATCGCCGGGGCGGAGGAGGGCCTGGCCGAGCGGGGGACAGGCGGGCCGCGTACTCGCCCATGACTGGCACGCAACTGGTCGACCGCGACCGCCAGCCACCTTCGCGAAGTACATGGACCGCCCCGGGAATCTTGGAGGCTACGATTCCTGCGAACTTGCGAATGACGTAGTAGATCCCTGGGTCTTATAGAAGGCGTCCTCGTACTCCTTCGGCGGAATATTACCACAGAATGAGTGGAGCCTCGTCTCGTTGTACCAGGAAACCCATTCCATAGTTTCCAGCATCACGTCGGTGACGCCGCGCCAGC
>NZ_JBQQCB010000248.1:0-6922 GCF_052246675.1 Nonomuraea sp. KM90
TCGATCTCCCCTGCGGTAAGACAGGCCGGACACATCTCGGCGGCACCGCCGCCTCCGTAGCAGTTGCCGATGCACGTGCCTCCGCTGGCACTTGGCCCTGATGAGCTGGTGTAACCGCCAGCGAGGGAGCCGGTGTCGACGACGGTGGAGTGGCCGGTGGGGTCAGTACCGGTGAGAGGTGAGGCGTTGGCGTAGGTGTAGCGATTGACCTGCACCGACGGACTAGGGTTGAGTGTGGCGCTGTCGCGGCTGGTAAAAGTGGCGGTACCGGGCTGGTACCAGCGGGCGTGCATGTTGACCTTACCGGTGTCCGGGTCGGTGTATTCGCCCTGGTAGCCGAGGCTGGCCTTGCTCCCGGTTTGTGCGGTGATCGCGCCGAAGGGGTCGTAGGCGGTGGAGCTGGTGATGGCGGTACCGGTGTGGGTGGCGACGAGGTCGCCGTGGAGGTCGCTCAGGGCTGCGGCTGCCGGATCGGTGCCTTCCTTGAGGCCGAGCAGGGCGCCGAAGGGGTCACGCGCGTACGTGGCCTGGATGCTGCCGCTGACGCTGACGGCGGCCAGGTCGTTGCTAAGACCGGCGTAGTGGTGGGTCTGCTTGGTGGTGCCGCTGATGCGGGAGGTGACGCGGTCGAAGGCGTCGTAGGCGTAGAGGCTGTCGCCGTCAGCGATCAGCCGGTCGAAGGCGTCGAAGGTGAGCTGGGTGGTGGCGCCGTTCTTCGTCTGACCGGCCAGGGTGCCACGCGGGGTGTAGGTGTAGGTGGTGTTGTCACCGCTGGTCAGGCGATTGCGTTCGTCGTAGGTGTAGCTCTTGTTTCCAGCTTTGGTGCGGTTGCCGGCGGCGTCCCACTCATAAGCGGTGGTAGCGCCGCTGGGGGCGGTCCAGGAGGTGAGGCGGTTGGCGTGGTCGTAGCCGTAGGTGTTGGTACCGGCTCCGGCCAGGCCCATGGTGGTCTTGGTGGTGAGGTTGTCGTCCTTGTCCCAGCCGTAGGTGATCTTCGCGATTTCGGTGCCGGTGCTGTTCTTCAGGGTTTGGGAGGTGGCGCGGCCCAGGTCGTCGTAGCCGATGGTCTGGGTGCTGGCTGGGTTGGCGGCGGTGAGGCTGGTGACGCGGTTGGCCTTGTCGTAGCCGTAGGTGAGGGTGCGGCCGGTGACCGGGTCGGTGGCGGTGCCGAGGCGGTTGGCGTTGTCCCAGGTGAAATTCGCCGTACCGGCGGCGTCGACGCGCTGGGTGAGGTTGCCGCCAGCGTCGTAAGCCATCGTGGTGGGCTGGCCCGAAGGCTGGGCGAGCTTGGTGAGCAGACCACGGTCGTTGTACTCGAGGCTGTAGTCACCGGCGGTGGTGAGTTGCCCGGCCGGGTCGTAGCCGAAGGTGCGCTGGGCGGTGGCCGCTCCGCCGCCGCTGCCGTCTTCCTGGGTGAGGCGGCCGAGGTGGTCGAAGGTTCGGGTGATCTGGACGCCGCCGGGCTGCAGGATGCCAGTGTTGTTGCCGGCCTGGTCGTAGGCGTAGGTCCAGGTGCGGTCGCCCTCGTCCGGGTGCTGGCTGGTGGCCGGTTCGATGACTTTTTCGACCAGGCCGAGGCTGTTGTAGGTGGTCCAGGTGGTGTTGCCGCGGCCGTCGGTCAGCTTGGTGCGGGCGCCGTTGGCGTCGTAGCCGAACCGGGTAACAATCTCCTCGCTGGCGGAGACGGGCTCGGTGACGGTGGTGAGCCGGTTAAGGGCATCGAAGCTCTGCTTGGTGGTGTGCTGTTCGGCCGAGATCTGGCTGATCAGGTTGCCGGCCAGGTCGTAGCCGGCCTTGATCGAGCGCAGGGCGGTGCCGGAGCTGTTGAGGTCCTTGACCTCGATCGGGCGGCCCGCTAGATCGTAATTGGTCTCGGTGGCGTTGGTGGTGGCGTCGGTGACGCGCAGCGGCCGACCGGCCAGGTCGTAGGTCGTGGTGGTCTTGTTCTGCGCGGGGTCGGTGGTGCTCGTGACCTCACCGGCCGCATTCGGTGCGTACGTGGTGGTCATGCCGCGGGGGTCGACCGTCGAGGTGAGCATGCCCGCGTCGTTGTAGGCGAGCTTCGTCGTGTGGGCAGCGGTGGTGGGCTTGCGCTCGATTGACGTTTCGGTGATCTTGCGGCCTAGGTCGTCGTAGGTGGCCTCGGCGCGGGCGCCGTTCGGGTCCACGTCGGCCAGTTGCTCGCCGGCCAGGTTGTACTCGGCAATCCGGATGCCGCCAGGTCCGGACGGGCCGGGGTCGACCGTACGGACGGGTCGGCCGAGAGCGTCGTAGTCGATCCTGGTGACATAACCGCGCGCGTCGGTGGTGCTTGTGCGGCGGCCGCCCGCGTCGTAGCCGTGCGTGATGGTCGGGGTGACTGCGGTGCCGCCGGGCGAGGTGTAGGCGGGCATGGTCAGCTTCACCACCCGGCCCGCCTTGTCGTAGGCGGTGATAAGGGTGCTGCCCTTGGCATCGACGGTGTGGGTCTGGTTACCGAAGGTGTCGTAGCCGACTCGAACTGTGGGCCGGGTGGTGGCCGGGTTCGCGCCCGCCTCGTCCACCTGCACGCTGGGCGCCTTGGTCTCGATGAGGCGGCCGAGCGCATCGTAGGTGTTGGTGGTCGTGAACTCGGCGGCGGTGGCACCGTCGGCGTTGCCGCGCGGATCGGTGATCGCGGTGGCCAGGCCACGGTCGTCGACCGTCCAGGTCGTGGTGAGGTCCTGGTCGCTGTTCTCGATCGTCTGCCGGGTCTTGATGCCGGCGGCGTTGTAGGCGTAGGTAACGCTCTCTTCGCGGCTGCCGCCAACCTTGGCGCGGATCTCCTTGGTGATCAGGTTGTTGGCGTCATAGGTGTAGGCGGTCTTGCGCTGCAGGTCCGCCGGGTCGAACGTGGTCGAGGTGAGACGACCGGCCGCGTCGTAGACATAATCGGTGGTGGTGAATCCACCACCGGTCACCTGCTTGATGAGGTTGCCCGCGGCGTCGTAGGTGTTGTCCTCGACGATGACGTCCTTGGTGGTGGTGGCGCCGTTCAGCTTGACGTCATCGCCGATCACCTGCGACAGCAGGTTGTCGCCGAAGTAGGTGTAGGACGTCTTGCGGCCCATCGCATCTGACTGCGCGGCCAAACGCCCGGCTGGGTCGTACGCGTACGACTCCAGGGTGATCTCTGCGGCCGGCTGCGGGTTGACCGGGCTGCCGGTCCAGTTCTTCACCGTCTTGGCGGCCAGTTCGCCGCGTTCGGTGTAGGTGTAGCCGAAGATCGAGCCGAGCGGGTCGGTGACCGTCGCCTGCAGACCGCGCTGATCCCAGGTGGTGCGGACCACATCGCCCTCGGGATCGGTGACGCTGTCCTGGCGGCCGTGAGCGTCGTAGGTGTAGGTGGTCGTCCGCGCCGCATCACCGCCGGTCAGATCCGTGACGGTCGCGGTGAGCATGTTGCCGTCCGGGTCATAGGCATAGCTGGTCTGCGCGGTGTGGGTGACGCCGGTGATCTCGTTCTTCACCCCCGGCGCCGTCTGCGTGGCCGGCCGGCCGGCGTCGTCATAGGTGTAGCTGGTCTTCACTCCGTTGGGCTGGGCGTCGGAGATCTGGGTCTGGGTGGTGACACGGCCCAGCGCATCGTGCTCGAACTGGGTGATTTGCCCGGTCGGGGCGGTCTGCTCGGCCAGGTCGCCGGCGACGTTGTAGCGCAGTTCGGTGGCGTTGCCCTTGGCGTCGGTGCGCGTCTTGACCAAGCCGGCCGGGGTGGTGCCGCCGCCGACGGCGGGTTCGCTGCCGTCGGTGTAGGCGAGGGTGGCGGAGCGGCCGGTGGGGAAGTCGAGCGTGGCCGGGGTGGTCTGCTTGGTCTGCTCGCCGTAGCTGTTGTAGTCGAAGGTGGTGGCGTAGGTGTTGTCGGTGGCGCTCGTGGAGCGGGCGTCCCGCGCGGTGGTGACCTGGTCGTTACGCGGATCGAACGGGTCGTCGTCGTTGACGAAGTAGGAGGAGTACTGCTGCTGGCAGTTGCCGCTGGAGCGGCAGGTCTTGCTGGCGAGTAGGTTGCCCCGGTTGTCGTGGGAAAGTTCGATGGTGCTGCCGTTGGGGTCGGTGATCTTGCTGGGGAGGCCTGCCTCGTCGTAGGCGTAGCTGGTGGTCTTGCCCAGTTGGTCCGTCGCGGACAGGAGACGATGGCCGCGTCCGGCGTCGTCGAGGTAGGACAGGGTTTCCTGTTGAGGGTCGGTGACGGTGGCCTTGGCGTCGATGCCGCCCTCGCTGAGACCGTTGTTGGCGTACTGCAGGCCGCTGAGTTTCCAGGTGCCGCCGTGGCGGTCGGTGTGGGTCAGCAGTCGACCGCCGTCGGCGTCGTACGTGCTGGCCGCCCACTGCCTGCCGGATGGCAGGGTGGTCTTGGCCAGGTGCGGCTGCGCGGTCCGGGCGGCGTAGTGGGTGCGGATCTCGGCTGGGCCCAGCGGCTTGTCGTACACCGCGACCTCGTCGATGGCGCCGGTGAACGGGAACGCGCCGGCCGCGGTGACGGTGGACGGCCATGAGGGGGAGGCGTAGCCGTAGCCGATCTGCGCTTGGTTCTGGTCGTTGTGTGTGATGGTGCCGGACAGTGTGCCGACCGTCTGGCCATCCAGGAACAGCGTCTGGGTATTCTCCGCGCCGGACAGCACCACGTGGTGCCAGTTGCCGTCGTTGACGGCCGCGCCGGAGGTGATCGGCTCCGCCTTACCGGTGGAGAACTGGCCGCGTAGCTTGCCATCGGTGCCGACGTACAGGGCGGGCGTGTACGAGAACGCGTTGACATCGTTGTAGCCGATGACCGTGCCTGAGCCGGTGGTTTTGAACCACGCTTCAACGGACAGGGAGCGGGCTCGGCCGCTGATGGCGGCTGCGGGAAGTTGTACGCGGGCGGAGGTGGCGGTGCCCTTGAAGCTCATCGCCGAGTTCGTGCTGCCGGTCAGGGCGCCCGGCACGCCAAAGGCGGCGTCAGCGGTGGTACCGGCCAGGGTGGCGTTGTCGAAGCCGACGTTCCAGGCGGCAGAGCTGGCGATCTTCCCGCCCAGCCCGGTCTGCGCCTCACCCAGCCGCCAGTACCCGGCTGGTCTGGCGTTGATCACGATGCTGCTGTAGCGCGAGCCGCTGGTGTAGTCGTAGACGGTGCACGCGGTCTGCTCGCCCGGCGGGCACACCTTGGTCAGTGTGTCCCCGGTGTAGCTGTAGGTCCAGGTGAGTGGCTGGCCGTCGACCGGGTCGGTGGACACGCTGGTCACGTGGTTGCCGGTCCAGCCAAAGGTGAGCGAGCGGCCACCGGCCACTGCGGTGATCTTGTTCAGCTTGCCGTCGGTGCCGTAGGTCAGGCCCTGGCTGCGCCCACGCCGGTCGGTGATCTTCGTGAGCCTGCCCGTGGAGTTGAACCAGTAGGAGGTGGAGCCCTTGTCCATCAGCCGCCAGCCGCCGCCCTCAACGGTGGCCAGCTTGGCGAAGTTGCCCTGCGGCGTCGCATAGCTGCCGTCGCCCTTGGCGGCGAAGCGGTACTCGCGTCCGTCCGGATAGGTGATCAGGACCGTCTTGGTCTGCGGCTCGTCCTGGATGCGCATGTCCCACCGGGTGGACCAGCCGGCACCGAACGCACCATCGGTGCGCGGGTCCAGGCTGTTGTAGGTGCGCACCACCGACAACGGCAGCCCGGCACTGGCTACCGAGGCGTCGGTGACGGTCTGGGTGTAGTTGCCCGTAGTGTGGTTGAACTCACGCCCACCCGTGCCCGAAGCCAGCAGCGCGTTGATCGTGCCCTGCTCCGGGGTGGTCGTGAACGAACGCCACGGCGAACTCTCAGTGACATTGCCCGCTCTGGCCTGAACTTTCCACCAGTACGTCTCGCCCCACTTAAGCTTGCCTGCCGGTACCTGCCAGCCGTTGGATTCCCACCAGATATCCGCGCTTTCGCACCAGGACCAGTCCTCCGGAGTTCCTGCGCACACCTGGAACCAGTACGACACCAGGCTGGTGTTGTCTCCTGGCTTGGCGTACGCGGCCAAAGTCGGTGTGAGCGAGCCCACTTGAGTGTTGTCCAAAGGAGAAGCCCACTGCATTTTCAGGACTTCAACGTGGGCTGACTGCCAAGCCGACCAGGCACCAATTGCCGGCCCGGCCCCTGTCCCTGCCACGCCCTGCGCCCGCCACTGAATGGACCAGCCGTTGCGTAACACGCCCGCCGGCACCTTGACGGGTACCCGTGTACCCGTCGTCTGGGAGACAATCTCGCTGCCCGACCAGATCAGTCCCGAGCCCTGTGACGGAACCGCCGGATCATGCTGCACCTCGACGTTGATGCCCACCGCCCGGCCATCAGGATCGGAAACCACCGCCGACAAGGTCGGCTCCAGCGTTGAAGTGATCCACGTACCCGAACTCAACGTCCCCGGCGACACCTGCAACGCCGAAACCGTCGGTTTCGAGCGGTCGACCCGCAGCGACTGCCAAGCTGACCATGCACCGATCGTCGGTCCGGCCCCTGCTCCCGCCACACCTTGGGCGCGCCACTGCACACGCCAGCCGTCTTGTAGCTCACCCACCCCGACCTTGACGGAAACCCGCGTACCAGTCGTCTGAGACGCGAACTGGTTGCCCGACCAGATCAGTCCCGACCCCTGCGATGGAACCGCCGGATCATGCTGCACCTCGATATTGATGCCCACAGCCCGGCTATCGGGGTCGGACACCACCCCCGACAACGTCGGCTCCAGCGTCGAGGTGACCCACGTACCCGAACTCAACGTCCCCGGCGACACCGCCAGGTCGGATACCGTCGGCTTCGAGCGATCGATGCGCAGCGACTGCCAAGCTGACCATGCACCGATCGTCGGTCCGGCCCCTGCTCCCGCCACACCTTGGGCGCGCCACTGCACACGCCAGCCGTCTTGTAGCTCACCCACCCCGACCTTGACGGAAACCC
>NZ_JBQQCB010000249.1:0-6822 GCF_052246675.1 Nonomuraea sp. KM90
CTGCTGTCCCTGGCTCAGGCGTGGGTGCTGGGCGCGCCGGTGGCCTGGCCGCTGGTGCTGGGTGATGGACCGGCCCCGAGTGGGCAGCCTCCCACCTACGCCTTCCAGCGCGACCGCTACTGGATCGACCAGGGATCCGGCTCCTCCCGGCACCCGCTGCTCGACCAGGGTGTGCCGCTGGCCGCCGACGACGGGTTCCTGCTCACCGGCCGGCTGTCCCTGGCGACGACCCCCTGGCTGGCGGACCACGCCGTGGACGGCACCGTCCTGCTCCCCGGCACGGCGTTCGCCGAACTCGCGCTGGAGGCCGCCGCCATGGCCGGGTGCGACCTGGTCGAGGACCTGACGCTGCAGGCGCCGCTGGTCCTGCCCGGGTCGGGCGCCGTACAGGTGCAGGTGGCCGTGGGCGGGCCGGACGGGCAGGGCCGCCGCACGGTGGGCGTCTACGCCCGCCGGACCGCGGACGACCCCTGGACGACACACGCGAACGGCCTGCTCGGCACGGCCCCGGAGACCGCTCACGATCGGCTGACCTCGTGGCCGCCGGAGGCGCCCGGGATCGAGCTGGACGACGTGTACGAACGGCTCGCCGCGCGCGGCTACCAATACGGCCCCGCCTTCCGTGGCCTGCGGGCCGCCTGGCGCGCCGGCGGCCACGCCTACGCCGACGTCGCGCTGCCCGACCCGGTACGCGCGGACGCCGACCGCTTCACCCTGCACCCCGCCCTGCTGGACGCGGCGCTGCACCTGGTGGTGGCCGAGTCCGGCGACGACGAGGACGTCCTGCTGCTGCCGTTCTCGTGGAGCGGGATCCGGGTGGCCGCACTCGGCGCCGGCACCCTCCGCGTACGGATCAGCGACCGGGGCGACGACCAGATCTCGCTGGCGCTCTTCGACGGCGCGGGCGAGTGGGTCGCCGGCGTCGACACACTGGCGCTGCGCAAGACGCCGAGAAGCGGCTCCCGCCCCGCCACCGGCGCCACGGCCTACGCCCTCGACTGGGCCGAGCCCGCCTCGGCGGACGCGGCCGGGCAGCGCTGGGCGGTGGTCGGAGCCGACGCGCTCGCCGACGAGATCGAGGCGGAGCTGGCGGCGGCGGGGACGGCCGCGCCCCGCTACTACGACCTGGTCTCCCTGGCCGACATGAGCGCCGGCGAGATCCCCGGCCTGGTCCTGGCACCCTGCCAGGCCGACCCCGACGACCTGCCGTACTCGGTCCACGACGGTCTGCACCAGGTGCTCGACCTGGTGCAGGGCTGGCTCGGCGACGAGCGGTTCGCGCACGCGCGGCTGGTGTTCGTCACGCGGCCGGGCGACCTGGCGGGCGCGGCGGTGCAGGGGTTGGTGCGGTCGGCGCAGTCGGAGCAGCCCGGCCGGTTCGTGCTGGCCGAGGTGCCGGAGGGCTTCGCGGCCTGGGACCGGGTGGCCGCGGCGGTCGCGGCCGGCGAGACGCAGCTCGTGGTCAGGGAAGACGCCCTGCTGACGCCCCGCCTGACGCGCCGCGAGCCCGCCCCCGGGTCTGCCGCGGACGTGCCGGGGACGGTGCTGGTCACGGGCGGCACCGGTGGTCTGGGCGCCCTGGTCGCGCGGCGGCTGGTGGAGCGGCACGGGGTGCGTGACCTGCTGCTGGTGTCGCGGCGCGGTCTGGAGGCGCCGGAGGCCGGGAAACTGGTGGCCGAGCTGGAGGGCCTCGGGGCGCGGGTCGCGGTGGCGGCCTGCGACGTGTCCGACCGTCACGCGCTGGCGACCCTGCTCGCCCCGGTGTCCCTGGCAGGTGTGGTGCACGCGGCCGGGGTGCTGGACGACGCGCTGGTGGAGGACCTGACGCCGGACCGGCTGGGATCGGTGCTGGCGCCCAAGGCCGACGCGGCCTGGCACCTGCACGAGCTCACCCGAGATCGACCGCTGACGATGTTCGTGCTGTTCTCCTCGGTCGCCGCGGTGCTGGGCAACGCCGGGCAGGGCAACTACGCCGCCGCCAACGCCTTCCTGGACGCGCTCGCGACACACCGCCACGACCAGGGACTGCCGGCGGTCTCGGTGGCCTGGGGCCTGTGGGACGCCGCCTCCGACATGACCGGCGGGCTCAGCCAGACCGACCTCGCCCGGCTGGCTCGGGCCGGCATCGCGGCACTGAGCGTCGAGCAGGGCCTGGAGCTGTTCGACACGGCCCTGGCGAGCGCCGACCCGATCATGGTGGCCGCCCGGTGGGACAGCGCGGGGCTGCGTACCAGGGCCGAGAACGGCGACCTGCCCCCAGTGCTGCGCGGCCTGGTCCGCGCGCCGCGCCGGGTCGCGTCGAACACGGCGGCCGCCGCTCCGGTGGCCGCCGGGCAGGGGCTGGGCGAACGCCTGGCGATCATGGGCGAGGCGGCCGCGCGGCCCCATCTCACCCAGCTCGTACGCGGCCACGTCGCCGCCGTCCTCGCGCACCCCAACCCCGACCAGGTGGACGTGGACCGGGCCTTCAACGAGCTCGGCTTCGACTCCCTGACCGCCGTCGAGCTCCGCAACCGGCTCAACACCGACACCGGCCTGCGGCTGCCCGCCACCCTCGTCTTCGACCACCCCACCGTCACGTCGCTGGCCGAGTACCTGTTCAACACCCTGGCACCGGACGGGCCCTCGCCCGAGGACGCGCTGCGGGCCGCGGTCGACCAGGCCGAGTCGGCGCTGCTGGCCGCGAACGGCCAGTCGGACGCCGTCCGCCGCCAGCTCGTCGCCATCCTGCAGAGCGCGCTCTCCAGGATCGGCGCCACCGCGGTCGCCATCTCGGCCACCGCCCAGAACGGCTCCAGCGGAGCCGCGGAAGAGATTGTCTCCGCATCGGACGAGGAGATCTTCGCCTTGATCGACAACCGAGCCATGACCTCCCCCCTGAGGAACCCGATGGAAGGGCCCGACCATGGCGAATGAGGCTGAGCTGCGCGCGTACCTGAAGCGGGTCGCCCTCGCGCTGACGGACGCCCGGCGGCAACTGGCCGAGGACGAGGCCCGCCGGCACGAACCGGTGGCGATCATCGGGATGGCGTGCCGCTACCCGGGAGGGGTCGGCAGTCCCGAGGACTTGTGGGAGCTGGTCGTCTCGGGCCGGGACGCCATCGGCGAGTTCCCGGCGGACCGGGGCTGGGACGTGGAGTCCCTGTACGACCCCGATCCCGAGGCGGCGGGGACGACGTACACCAGGCATGGCGGCTTCCTGTACGACGCGGGCGACTTCGACGCCGCGTTCTTCGGGATGAGCCCGCGCAGCGCCCTGGCCACCGATCCGCAGCACCGGCTGTTCCTGGAGACGTGCTGGCTGGCCCTGGAGCGGACCGGGATCGACCCCACGAGCCTGCGCGGCAGCCGTACCGGC
This sequence comes from Nonomuraea sp. KM90, assembly GCF_052246675.1. NCBI lineage: Bacteria > Bacillati > Actinomycetota > Actinomycetes > Streptosporangiales > Streptosporangiaceae > Nonomuraea > Nonomuraea sp. KM90. The sequence goes on from NZ_JBQQCB010000249.1 coordinate 3,359, forward strand.
GTGTACGCGGGCAACATGTTCAGCGACTACTCCCAGCGGTTCATGCACGGCGCGGTGCCGCCGGCCATGGAGGGCACGCTGCTGTCCTCCAGCACGTCGAGCGTGCTCTCCGGCCGGGTGTCCTACACCCTGGGGCTGGAGGGCCCGTCGCTCACGGTGGACACGGCCTGCTCGTCCTCGCTGGTCGCGCTGCACCTCGCCGTACGGGCTCTGCGCCAGGACGAGTGCTCGCTCGCCCTGGCCGGCGGCGTCACCGTGCTGGCCTCGCCCGACGCCTTCGTCGAGTTCTCCCGCCAGGGCGCCCTGTCGCCGGACGGCCGGTGCAAGTCGTTCTCCGCCTCTGCCGACGGCGCCGCGTGGGCCGAAGGCGTCGGAGTGCTGGCGCTGGAGCGGCTGTCGGACGCCCGCCGCAACGGGCACCGCATCCTCGCGGTCATCCGGGGCACGGCGATCAACCAGGACGGCGCCAGCAACGGCATGACCGCCCCCAGCGGGCCCGCCCAGGAGAAGGTCATCCAGCAGGCCCTGGCCGACGCCATGCTCGACACCCGCGACATCGACGTGATCGAGGCCCACGGCACCGGCACCACCCTGGGCGACCCGATCGAGGCCCAGGCGCTGCTGGCCACCTACGGGCGCCGGCGCCCGGCCGACCGGCCCATCTGGCTGGGATCGGTGAAGTCGAACATCGGGCACACCCAGGCCGCCGCCGGCGTCGCGGGCGTGATCAAGATGGTCATGGCCATGCGGCACGGCGTGCTGCCCCGTACCCTGCACGTCACCGAGCCCACCCCGCACGCCGACTGGTCGGCGGGCCAGGTCCGGCTGCTGACCGAGCAGGCCGAATGGTCCCGCGCCGAGCACCCGCGCCGGGCCGGGGTCTCCTCCTTCGGCATCAGCGGCACCAACGCGCACGCGATCGTGGAGGAGTACGTCCCCGACCCCGAGCCGCCGGTCGCCCCCGCCTTCACCGGCCCGCTCGCCTGGACGATCAGCGCCCGCAGCCCCCAGTCGCTGGCGGCCCAGGCCGCCCGGCTGCACGAGTTCGTCACCGCGGGGGAGGGGCAGGACCCGGCCGACGTCGCGTACTCCCTGGCCAAGCGCCCGCCGCTGCCGCACCGCGCCGTCGTGCTCGGCCGCGGCCACGCCGCCCTGACCGACGGCCTCGCCCGCTACCGGCGCCACGAGGCGGCCTCCTCCGAGGACGACGCGGCGCCCGTCATCGAGGGAGTCGCCGGCGAGCAGCCCCTCCTGGCCTTCCTGTTCACCGGCCAGGGCGGGCAGCGGCCCGGCATGGGACGCGACCTGGCCGCCGCCTCGGCGGTGTTCGCCGCCGCCCTCGACGAGGTGTGCGCGGCGCTCGACCCGCACCTCGACCGGCCGCTGCGCGACATCATGTGGGCCGAGCCCGGCACCCGCGAGGCGGAGCTGCTGAACGACACCGCCTACACCCAGCCGGCCCTGTTCGCCTTCGAGGTGGCCGCCCACCGGCTGCTGGAGTCGCTCGGCCTGAAGCCCGCGGCGCTGGCCGGCCACTCGGTCGGCGAGTACGCCGCCGCGCACGTCGCCGGGATCTGGTCCCTGCCCGACGCGGCCCGCCTGATCGCCGCCCGCGGCCGCCTCATGCGGGAGCTGTGCCGGCCGGGCGCGATGGTGGCCGTGAACGCCACCGCCGACGAGGTCGCGCCCACCCTCGCCGGGCTGGAGGACCAGGTCGGGATCGCCGCCGTCAACGGCCCCACCGGCGTGGTCATCTCCGGCGCCGAGGAGCCCTGCCTGGCCGTGGCCGACCACTGGCGGCAGCTCGGCAGGCGCACCCGCAGGCTGTCGGTCAGCCGCGCCTTCCACTCCCCGCTCATGGAGCCGATGCTCCCCGCGTTCGCCGACGAGCTGAAGAGCGTGACGTTCGGCCGCGGCCGTACCCTCTCCGTCACCGGCACCCCCGGCGACTGGTCCGACCCCGGCTACTGGCTGGACCAGATCCGGCGGCCCGTCCTGTTCCACGCGGCCATCGGCAAGCTGGAGGAGCTCGGCGCCGGCATCTTCCTGGAGGTCGGCCCGCAGGCCGTGCTCGCCGGCATGGCGCACGAGTGCGTCAGCGGCGACGACGCCACGATCCTCGCCCTGCACCGGCGCGACCGCGCCGAGCCCGACGCGCTGGCCGCCTGCCTCGCCGGGGCCTGGGTGGCGGGGGCGAACGTGGACTGGGCCGAGCTGTCCCGCCACGGCCACCGCCTCGACCTGCCCCCCTACGCCTTCGAACGCGAACGCTTCTGGCTCGGCGCGCCCGCCAGGGGCGCGGACCTGTCCGCCACCGGCCTGCGCGACGTCGGCCACCCGCTGCTGGGCGCGGCGGTCGAGCTCGCCGACAGCGGACCGACCGTGCTCACCGGCCGCCTGTCGGTCGCCGACACGCCCTGGCTGGCCGACCACGCGGTGGGCGGCGCCGTCATCCTGCCCGGCGCCGCGCTGGCCGACCTGGTCCTGGAGGCCGGCACGCGCACCGGGCACGGCGTGATCGAGGAGCTGACGTTCGAGGCCCCGCTGATCCTGCCGTCCCGCGGCGGCGTGGCGATCCAGGTCGTCGTCGATCCGCCGGACACCTCCGGCAGCCGCCCGGTGCGGGTCCACTCCCGCCCGGCCGACGACCACGAGGCCGGATGGACCCGCCACCTGTCCGGCGCCGTCGCCGAGGAGCGGGACGGCGACGCCCGTCCCGACTGGGCCGCCGCCTGGCCGCCCGCCGCAGCCACCCCCGTGGACATCGCCGGCGGGTACGAGCGCCTGGCCGAGCAGGGCTACGAGTACGGCCCCGCCTTCCAGGGTCTGCGTGCCGTGTGGCGGCGGGGCGAGGAGCTGTTCGCCGACGTGTCGCTGCCCGACGAGGTGGACGTGACCGGGTTCGGCATCCACCCGGCGCTGCTGGACTCGATGTTCCACCCGCTGCTGGTCGCCGACGGCACCGAGGGCCTGCGCGTGCCGTTCGAGCTGCGCGGGGTACGGCTGCTCGCCGCCGAGGCCAGGACCCTGCGCGTGCGGCTGGCCAAGGCCGGCGACGACGGATACGCCATCGAGGCCGCCGACGCCGTCGGGCGGCTGGCGTTCTCGCTGGCCTCGGTACGGACCCGGCCGATGCCGTCGGGCTCGCTGGCCGGCCCCGCCGGACCGGTCTCGTACGGCGTGGACTGGGTCGAGGCGGTCGCCGAGCCCGGCGACGCGGAAGCGGTCGTGATCCCGTGCGTGAGCGGGGACACGGACGTGCCCGCCGCCCTGCGGCAGCTCACCGCCCAGACGCTGGACGCCATCCGCGACCCGCGCATGGCCGAGTCCCGGCTGATGTTCGTCACCAGGCCGGGTGACCTGGCCGGGGCGGCGGTGCAGGGGCTGGTGCGGTCGGCGCAGTCGGAGCAGCCGGGCCGGTTCGTGCTGGCCGAGGCGGAGGACGGGTACGCCGACTGGGCCAG
>NZ_JBQQCB010000250.1:0-6811 GCF_052246675.1 Nonomuraea sp. KM90
GTGCGGGATCGTGGACCGGCAGGCGCGCGAGAGCCAAGCGCGTTTCCGGTGCCGGTCCTGCGGATACGCCGGCAACGCCGACGTGAACGCGGCACGTAACATCAAACACGCGGCAGGGCATGCCGCCTCTGCGCGGGAAGGGCCACGGGTTGCCGAGCCGGAGCACCGCGAACCTCAACGCGACCTCCTCCTGGCGAGGTAGTTGTGTTGGAATCCCCCGCCTTCAGGCGGGCGGAGGATGTCAAGATTACGGCCGTGCATGGCACCAGTCGCCGACGACGGTGCACCGTGGTGTGGTGCGGCGCAGCGGCCTGCATCTCGCTCCGCTGGCCGGCGTTCTGGCGGCCGAGAAGAGAGGGGTGTAGCGCGGGCCACGCAGGCAATCTTCCGAGGCGTGATCGACGCCGTGGACGATGTGCTGTGCTCGGTGTCGCGGCTGCTCAGGTACCGATGTCACGCGCGGCTGGCGGTTCAGCTGCGTCGCCGTGACGGCACGGCCGGCCTGTCCCCTGGGCCAGGCGTGATGGCCTCGAAGCCAGCCCGGCCTTCGGGGTCTAGGGCAGGCCCGCGTGAGTGGGCGCGCCCGATGGGCGCCGCTCTGCTGCGTGACATCGAGCAGCAGAGCGGCGCCCTGCGCGCTCGGCCGCCATACCGGACGCCTGAGCGCTGCCTCCTCACTGGTCCGTTGCTCCCTCTCGCCACAAATTGCCCTGGTTTCACACCGGGACATGTAATCACGCCAGGGAAGGCACGTGCGGAAAAGTGCAACAAAGTGCAGCACTCCTTCACTACCCAAACTTCTTCGTGTGGTGCACTATGTCGTGGACGATCACGTACTTCCATGATCTCCGCCTAGCGGCGTCCATCGACATCGAGACGGACGCCATGTCAGTGGAAGCGAAAGGAGGCCCCCGCCTGTCTCCCGCCCCTCACATGAATGGTCAAGAATTCAAGGCTCCGGTGCCGGTGGCGCGGGCGATAGCCGCTGGCGTCGTTTCGCTGCGTCGATGGCGGCGAGCCCTGTCGGCCTCGTCCTGATAGCATCTCGTTTCCTTTATCAGGTCAGCAATCGGCCACAGCGTGCTCTTATGCACTATCTCGGTGCCAAGCAATTCACTTTCGACGTTCCGTGACATATACATAGAGCCTGGAGAGGCGATACGGTCGGCAAGATCCCGATCCTGTTGTGACAGATGGGACATCACCCCTATTTGACTTCACCTTTCGCCGGAAGGTCACGTGCCGGGTTCACATATACCTTGCACACATGAAGATCGCATGACCCATCGTCCTCTACAAGGGAGGCAGGTATGAGGAAGGCGTTGTCGTTCTTATCGGCAGCACTGGTGCTCAGCGGCTGTTCCGCTCCGGAGCCGTCGCTGGTCGCCGGGTACGACAAGATCGTTCTCGCGTACATGGCCATACCGGACAACGCTGCCGCCTGGGTGGCGATCAAGCGCGGATTCTTCGCCGAACAGCGACTGGACGTCGAAACGCAGGAGATCCGCGGTACCGCCGAGGCCGTCCCCAAACTTCTGTCCGGAGCTTGGCAGTTCGCGCTGGTCAACTATGTTTCTCTCTTTCTGGTGGAAGAGGAGAATCCGGGGGCACTGGACCTGGTGTCGGACGCCTACGCCGCCCTTCCGAACACTTTTCTCTTGATGGTGGCGAAGGATTCGCCCATCAAGTCGCTCAAGGATCTGAAACCGAGTGACGCCAGCGCGAAGAAGACGGTCGGAGTGGCGACGCTTAAGTCGGTCGCCACTCTCACGACCGAGATCACGCTCGACCAGGAGGGAATCACCAAGAAGGACTTTGACTTCTTGCCGGTCAAGCTGCCGGACATGCCGTCAGCAGTGCAGGCGGGGAAGGTGAACCTCGGCTGGCATACCGAACCCTTCATCTCCGTCAGCCAGAAGAAGGGATTGACCACACTCGCCGACGCGTGTTCGGGGCCTTCGGATAAATTTCCCATCGCCGGCTACGCCGTCTCCACCAGCTGGGTGAACAGCGATCCCCGTCACGTACGGCTCCGTGCGGGCATCGTGGCTCGGTTCCGGCGAGCACTTGACCGCGCTCAGCACATTGTGGCTTCCGACCGTACGGCGGTCACACAGATCATTCCCGAATACACCAAAATCGAGCCGGCCACTGCGGCAGTGATCACTCTGGGTTCCTTCCCGACGACGCTGGAAGCGACGCGATACAGGCGTGTGGCGGACGCGATGGAGAAGTTCGGCTACTTCACGCACAGGAAGCCGGAAGCGGAGGATCTGCTCTGGCGTCCGCCCGGCAGCAGTTCTGCGCCCGGCTCCCCCTCCCCTTCCCTTCCCGGAGCGACGCCATGACCGCCGAGTCTTCGGCCGGCCCCCCGCCGGCGACCGCCACCACGCCCCCTGCCGCTGCGCCGTCGCCCTCTCCAGCCACGCAGGCGGCGGCCGGCCAGAGCGAACCGAGCCCCGCTGCTCCCCACGCCGGCCTGCCCCAGCGCGTCCCGGCGAACCGGCTCTCCCCCAGCGCCCGCTTCGCCATCACACCGCGGGACGCCATCCAAGACATGATCAACGGTGTGCTGCGCTTCGCCGCTGTTCACGCGTTCGTCGACCTGGAGTGCCCGGAACACCTCGCCGCGGAGGGCGAACTGACCAGCCAGGACCTGGCCGCGCGCTGCGGCGGCCATCCCGCCTCGATGCGGCAGCTGTTGTCCGCCCTGCATGCCTACGGCATCGTCGCCGCACGCGGCGGCCGCTACCGGCTGACCGACATGGGTCGCTTGCTGCTGGCGGAGACGGAAGGCTCCATGAAGGCGGCGGTTCAGGTCAACGGCTCGGCGTTGTGGTGGAAGGCGGCGGGCACCCTGCACCACACCGTGCGCGCCGGGCAGCCCGCAGCTATGGAGGGCGCCGGCTCGGTGTATGAGCTGCTTGCCGATGACCCTGAGCTGGCGGCCCGCTTCGATCGCTTCATGTCCGACCGCAGCGCCGCGGTCGGGCGCGGCTTGGCTGGTCTTGGCGATGCATACTTCACCGGCGTGCGCACCGTGGCGGATCTGGGTGGTGGGCATGGGGGCGTGCTCGCCCCCATCCTGGCGGCCCGCCCGGGCCTGCGCGGCGTGTTGGTGGATCGCGCCGACGTCGTTCCCCGAGCGCAGGAGTACCTCGCGGCGCGCGGCCTGACCTCCCGCGTCCGCTTCGTCGCGGCGGACATCTTCGCCGATCCTGGCGCGCAGGCCGAGTTGTTCATCCTGTCCTCGATCTTGCACAACTGGCCGGATGAGGCCTGTCGGAGGTTGCTGGCCCTGATCGCCGCGGCGATGCGGGACTCCGGCCCGCACGCACAGCTGTGGATCATCGAAGGGACCAAGCCGGCTCAGCCAGGGGACTACAACCCCTTCATCGATCTGAGCATCCGGATGATGATGCTGTTTCCCGGCGGTCAGGAGCGCACCGAGCAGGAGTTCCGCACGTTGCTGGCCCCAGCGGGATTGCTCATCCGCTCGACAGTGGATCTGCCGCATGGGCAGAGGCTGCTGATCGCTGTATCAACGGAGGAAGGCGGCTGAATGCGCGTCCTGGGAGGGGGCCAAGCACCTGGCCGCAGGCTCCCCGAACCCTGGGGCAGCGGATGCACTCGACGCCTCGGGCCTAGCACAGCGGGACCCGGGAGGCTGCGTGCCTGCCTCGGTACGGTCGGCACGGCAGGCGCCTGCGCGGCCCTGTTGAGCACACGCTCGTCCGCGCGCCGGAGACCGCGATGACAGGGCCAACCTCTCTCGCTCTGCGGGAGCGTCTCCTGCTCGGCGCGGTGGGGCTCGGGGGCAGTGCGCTTGTTGCCGAGGGGGCCAGCCTGTCCGGCCTGATTGACCCGGGCGCGCTTCCGCGCCTTTCCACCGTGCTCGCCACGTCAGCAGCGCTCACGCTCGACCCCGACTTTCTGGGCCACCTGGGGGCCACCTTGGCCGCGTGCGGCGTCGGGCTGCTCCTGGCCGTCTGCGCCGCCGTCCCGGCCGGGCTTCTCTTGGGGTCCGTTCCGGCCCTGGAACGGACCTTACGCCCGGTGCTGGAGTTCCTGCGGCCCATCCCGGCGTTGTCGTTGGCGCCGCTGGCCACGTTTGTCTGGGTGGAAAACCAGGACGCCAAGATCGCACTGATTGTTTTCGCGTGTTCGTGGCCGCTGCTGATCAACACCCTGTACGGCCTGATGGACGTGGACCCGTTGGCCAAGGAGACGCTGCGCAGCTTCGGGTTCGGTCCGCTGAGGGTGTTGTGTCACGTGTGTCTGCCGAGTACCGCGCCGTTCATCGCCACCGGATTGCGCATCGCGGTGTCGGTCTCGCTCGCTGTCGCGGTGAGCGTCGAGCTCGTGGTCGGCGGAGTGGACGGCATCGGAACCTTCATCGCTCAAGAAGGCAACGCCGATGAACGCGACGGCATGCTGGCCGGCGCGTTCTGGGCGGGCGGCGTGGGCCTGGCGGCCAACGTGGCGTGCGACGTCATCGCCCGACGCGTCTTCCGCTGGCACCACGCACGAACGGAGTGGACATGATCATCGCTCGGACGGCCCGGTATTGGCTGCCCGCCGTTGCCGTTGCTGGTTGGGAACTCGCCGCCCGCACCGCCGAGGTGATCTTCTTTCCGCCGCCGATGCTGATCGGCGCGCGCATGTATGAGCTGTGGTTCAGCGGATCGATGTCGCACGGGTTCTTGACCTCGGCTGCGCACAAGGACCTGCTGCCCAGCTTGGCGAGGCTGGGTGCCGGCTGGGCGATGGCCGCCGCCGCCGGCATGATCATCGGTGTCGTGGTGGGCCGTGCACGACTCATGGCGGCGCTGCTGGAACCGCTGTTGGCCTTCGCCCGGTCCGTCCCTCCCTCGGCGCTACTCCCGATCTTTATGGCGCTCTTCGGCGTTGGCACGCCGCTGCAGGTGGCCTCCATTGTCTTCGGGGTGATCTGGCCGGTCTTGATCAATACGATCGATGGGGTCCGCTCCATCGAGCCCGGCTACCTCGACACCGCCGCCGTTCTCCGCCTTGGGCGGTTTTCCCGGCTGGTCCACGTCGTTCTGCCCGCGGCCGTTCCGAAGATCTTCGCTGGATTGCGGTTGAGTATCTCTCTCGCGCTGATCATGATGATCGTCTCGGAGATGTTCGGCAGCACCGATGGCCTGGGCTACCGGCTCCTCGAAGCGGAAGGCGACCTCGATGTCGCGGCCATGTGGGCGATCATCGTCCTGCTCGGCGGGCTCGGTGTCGTGCTGAATCGGGTGTTCCGCGCCTTCGAGCGACGCCAGCTGGCATGGCGCGCCGGCTGATCGCCAGCGCTTCCGCATCGCCGGCGCCGCCGTCTCCTGACCGCCCTTCCTGACCGGCCCTCATGGCCCGCCCTGCCCGCCGGCTCGCCGTGGCTCGGTCCGTCCGGTCCACCCGAGGCTCAGGTAGGTGCGACCTGACTTGGCTCACATTCAAGATCGAATGTGAGTCTGGGGTCGCTGACCTTTGGGTTCGCCGTCGAGGATGGCGAACTGTGCGCGCTAAACCGGCGACGTCTCTACGCTGTAGGCCGTGTCCCGGTACGTGCGGACGGTGAAAACGGCGTCGGGTGCGCGGGCGGTGCAGATCGTGTACTCCTCGCGCCGCGGGGCACCGGGAGATCGAGCACATCGGATCCGCGCACGACGACGCCGAGCTGGAGACGCTCAAGGCCATCGCGCGTGAGCGGCTGACCGCCGGGCAGGAAGAGCTGGATCTCGGGCTGGATGACCAGCAGGCCGCAGGCGGCCTGCTGGAGATCGCCAGTTCGCGGATGGAGCACCTGTGGGATGCCCTGTCCCGCGCTTACGCCGCGCTCGGGTTCGACGCCGTGGGCGGGGATGAAGAGGTGTTCTGCCGGCTGCTGCTCGCCCGAGTGATCGAACCGACCTGCAAGCAGGACAGCCTGCGCGTGCTGGACGAAGCGGGGATCGACCCGCTGTCCTCTGCCACGGTGAAACGCCGGCTGCCGCTGTATGCGGAAGAACGGTGGTACACGGCCCTGGCGCCGGCGTGCGCAGCGCATGCCCGGCTGGGCCCGGCCAGCCTGGTGCTGTACGACGTCTCCACGCTGTACTCGAGACCGATACCGGGGACGGCTTCCGCGAACCCGTTCAGCGAGGAGCGCCGCCTGGATCCGCAGATCACGATCGGGCGGCTGACCGACTCCTCCGGGTTCCCGGCTCATGGTGCAGGCCATCGCGGGCAACAAGGCCGAGACGCACACCATGCTCCCGGTGATCCAGGCGTTCATGACGGCCCACCGGCTGCCTGATGTCACCATCGAGGCCAACGCGGGGATGATCTCTGAGGCAGACATGCGGGCCATCGAGGAGGCGGGCCTGTCGTTCATCCTCGGCATGAAGATCCCCGAGGTTCCGTACGTGGTCAAACAGTGGCGGCGGGAACACCCCGGCACCGATATGCCAGACGGGCATATCTTCATCCTGCCCTGCCCTGCCGCGGCCGGCCAGCCCCGCCGGGACCAGACGCTCTACTACCAGTATCGGGCCGACCGGGCCCGGCGCGCGCTTTTGCGGGATCGACGAGCAGGTCGCCAGGGCTGAACGTGCCGTCGAAGGGCAGGCGCCGGTCAAGCGGACCAGGGCATCGGGCTGAACGGCGCGGTCAAGAGCGTGAACCGTGATCTGAGGGCTAGGAGCTGTTTCTTAGATCTCATGACGGTGGGTGGCGAGGATGTCACGCTTGGCGTATGGGTCGTGGTGATCTGACGAACTCCGAGTGGGAACGTCTCAAGCCGCTGCTGCCCGCGGGCGGCACG
>NZ_JBQQCB010000251.1:0-6755 GCF_052246675.1 Nonomuraea sp. KM90
GATCTGGCTGGCGTGGCGGCTATCGCGCCGGACGACGCGTGGGCGGTCGGCACCGCCGGAACCACCTACGACCTGGACGTCAACAGCCTGATCACGCATTGGGACGGCGCCTCCTGGCAGATCGTCCCGAGCCCGCACGTGGGCAGCGCAACTACACCGAACCATCTGACTGCGGTGGCCGCCGTCGGTCCTGACGACGTGTGGGCGGTCGGCTACGCCAGCTTGGACTCCACCACCACACCCATCGCCCAGCACTGGGACGGCCGCACGTGGACGCTGGTGCCGCTGCCCGTGCCAGGAACAGGCCATACCGTGCTGTCAGGGGTAGCCGTCCGCGCCTCCAACGACGTGTGGGCGGTCGGGTACGCGCCCAGCCGCACCGCTGGCCATCACATCGAGCCGTACGTCGTGCACTGGGACGGCCGCGCCTGGAGCCGCGTGGACACCCCGAATAACGGCGCAGACGGCACCTGGCTCACTGACGTAGCTATCAGTCCGTCCGGCGATGTCTACGCCTCCGGCGCCCGGCGCTGGTACACCTGGCAAGGCGGGCTGACCGGCTCGGCCGCGCTTATGCGCTACGACGGTACGGCGTGGAGCTACGTCAACGTTCCCTCCTTCGACAGCGAAGGAACCAGCGTGGGGGACGTCGCCGTCGCCGCAAACGGCGAGGTGTGGCTGGCCGGCTTCGGCCGTACCATCACGGGCTTCGCCCGGCTGTCCAACGGAACATGGCAGCTCATCGAGGGCGCGAATCCTGAGGTCTGGTGGGGGCCCGGCCATCAGGGGCTAGCCATTGTCGGAAATCGGCTCTGGTCGGTCGGCTCCTCCTACCCCACGGAGAACGATAACGCCCGGACCTACGTCGAACGATCGCCAGAACTCTCCTGACCCGGCACCGGACGCGCTGCGCGTGCGCCGTGTCCGGTGCCCCAATCCCGGTTGGGGACCAGGAGGGGTTGGTACCTGGCTGCAGCGGCAAGGCTGCCCGAGTCCGTCATTGAACAGATCAAGCACAGCGAAGCCGCCCGCATCCCGCTCGGCTGCCGCGGTGACCCCAGGAAGAGTCCGCCGACCAGTACCAACGCCACGCGATCAAACTTCATGTGCCCACAAACTGCGCAACTCGGGGGTATGGCAGTGATTGAATCTGGCGGGCAGGAGATCAGCCGACTCTGACGGCTGGTCAGTGGTGGTAGGCATGAATCACTGCGTGTCCCTTTCCGCGCCCGATGATCCACTTGTTGATCGGTGTGGTGACGAGGAACGCGACTAGCAGCGAGAATGCCAGCGCGCCCCAGAACAGCAGCGAAGCGAGGCCGGCGTCCATGGCACCCGGGATGATCAGCATGATGCCGTTGTCGACGATCTCCATGACGAGGATCGACACGGTGTCGGCAGCCAGCGCAAGACGCAGCGCCGTACGCCAGTTAAGGTCGGCACGGAACAGGCCGCGCAGAGTGAGCGCGTAGCCGAAGATGAAGGCCAAGGCGACGGCCAGGAGGATACTGGGCAGGTCGTGCCAGCCCAGCGCGGTGGCGATCACCATGCCGAGCACTTCGCCGATGGCGCATCCGGTGAGGCAGTGCAGCGTGGCCGACGCGGCCACTCCCCACGTGGCCTTCATCGGCCCATGGTGACCTGGGTCTACACCCTGCTGATGCTGCCCATGATCACGGTGCGTGTCGGCATCTGAAGCATGCGAGCCGTGCGCATGCCTTTCGTGTTCGCTGTGGTGTATCGACTCGGACATTGCCACCTTCTTGCTCAGTCAGCTGTATTTCGGTCTAAAGAACGTATACCCCCCGCCGGTATATGGCAATGTCGGTCAACGTAAATCTCACCAAGCCGAGACGACGACCCACCCTGCCCGACCTCCCTCCTCCGTTCACCTCGGCAGCGATGGACGCTGTCCCGGTAGGCGTCCGTCAGCGCTCGCTGTGGCTCATGCGACTTCAGCGGGGGTCTGTGGGCTGTAGATGAAGGAGGCCGCGGTCCGTTCGGGCCTCAGGTTGTGATCACGGCCGATCCTGTGACGGTGGCGAAGATGCGTTCGCCCGCTCCCTTCGGCAGGTGGTTCAGTGTCGTCGCGGCGACCACGCAGCGAGGTCACGGCAGAAACGTTCTTCGGAGCCGAAGATCAGCCCATCCTGGATTGCATCCTGTCACTCCCACCAGCAGATCGGCGTCCGTGACGGTTCCGTCGCCGAACCCGTCACCCTGAGATTCAGCTCGCTCCGCCACCCTGGTGATGGGTCGCTGTCCAGGGCGGCCTCGTATGCATCCGCGGTCGCGGTGCGGCTCTCTTGAGGCTGCGCCTCGGGCAATCACCGGCCCCGGACAGGTCGGCACCCAGAGTCAGCGCCATCGCCGACAGGGACGCAAATCGGCGAAGCCGAGGCGCGGTCCCGCGGCCGACAGGGTGAGTTTGACCGACCAGGCGTCGTCACCGGCGTCGGCGAGGTGCAGCTGCTGGGAAGCACTCAGATCACGGGAAACGGCAATGAAGTGCAGCGTCTTGTCATGCTTCGGCGTACTGGAGATGACCACCGGCCGATGGCCGTACCAGGGTGGGCGCCAGCAGCGGCGAATCGTGGCGGTGAGCGCCTGCCAGCACCCGGCCGAGCGGTATGCCGCACCCCTCGACCATTAAAGAGCGCTTCATCCCTTGCTTGCCACGATCGACAGGAGAACGGCCGGCCACCTCCCCGCCGCCTGGTGCCTTCGTGATGCAGCCGTCGACGGCGATCTCCTCCAGCAGCAGCCCAACGATCCGGTCATAGCAGTTCAGGGCGATGCTCTTGAGCTGTGCGAAGATCCCCAGCTTGATCCATTCGTCGCGGCGGTTGCGGATCGTGGTGGTCGAACAGGTGGTGTCAGCGATGGCCAGATAGGAGCAGCCGAACCGGAGCACCTGGATGAGCTTGTCGAACACGATCCGATCCTTGATGCGCGGCGGTGCACGCCGAGCGGATGCTCGGGGTCGAACTCGGGCCGTGCGGGGAACAGGGCGGAGAACTGGATCCACAACGGCTCGATAAGCCAAGCGGGGATGGCAGGCACGGATGTTCCTCGTATAGGGCAGCGGATCGGGCCGTCTTGTCCGGGCGCGTTGGATGGTGTGTTCGCCCAGCCAGAAAGTCCGCGGCGCCTCATAATTAGGTGACTCGCCCGTCTGCGGTGTCGCCAGGCGCCGCCAGCCAGGGCATGCGGTGGACAAGGCTGTCGCGCAGCCGAGTGAGAGTGGCGATGCGCTCCTCCAGCTCAGCCACCCGCTGCGCGGCGACGGCGTTACTGGCGGCGCACGGCGGCGCATAGCAAAACACCTCGGGCAGCTCATCGTCGAGGTAGTCCAGAAACGACTTCACATCTTCGACGGTGAACCCGCAGGCCAGAAGCACACGAATGTTGCGGACGCGGAGGGTTGCAATGGGCTCGTACACGCGATACCCCGCGGTCGTACGGCGGGACTCCAGCAGGCCCTGCTCCTCGTAGTAGCGCAGGGCACGGGTCGTGGTCCCGGCCTCCGCGGCCAGTTCACCGATGAGCATCACAGGCACCTCCGAGTCCAACCCGCACGGCCTCGCGTACACGTCAAGGTCAAGTCCCGAGCCGGACCACCGTCTTCCCGGTGTATGTGCCCTTCATGAGACTGAGGATGGCCTGCGGCGCGTTCGCGAGCCCGTCGATCACCGTCTCGTCGTAGACGATCGCGCCTTCGCTCAGCCAGGTACGAAACTGCGCATCGAACTCCGGAGCACGGTCAAGATGATCGCTCATGGTGAAGCCGCGCATGGTGAGGCGCTTGCCGATCACGCTGAGTAGGTCGCCCGGCCCGTTGTCAGGACGGCTCTTGCCCTGCCGGTTGAGGGCTCCGCACAGCGCGATGCGGCCATGCGGGTTCATGACCTCGATCGCGGCATGCAACTGTTCGCCGCCCACGTTGTCGAAGTAGACGTCGATGCCTTCGGGGGCGGCCTCGCGCAGCCGGTCCACGATCGGACCGTCGTGATAGTCGAAGGCCGCATCGAACCCGAGTTTGCCGGTCAGATGGGCGACCTTCTCGGGTGATCCGGCGCTGCCGATCACCCGGGACGCCCCCTTGAGCCGGGCGATCTGACCGGCCATGTTTCCAGTCGCTCCAGCCGCGCTGGAGACGAAGACGGTGTCGCCGGGCCGGAGCACCGCGGCATCCACGAGCCCGACATACGCGACCAGCCCGGAGCCAAGGTAGATAGAAGGCGTCGAGTATGCGTTGCGGTCGACGCGGCGAAACAGCCCGGCCTGCGCCACGGCGTACTCGCGCCAGCCGAACCGATGCATCACCAGGTCGCCCGCGCCAAGTGACGGGTCGGCAGAGGCCACCACTTCACCGATGGCGGCTCCATACATCACCTCGCCAATCTCATAGCGGGGCATCGGCAGACCAGATGTCCCCGCGATCAACATGAGCATGCCGGGCTCGAGCGACATGAACAGATTGCGGACCAGTACCTGACCCACCGCGGGATTGGGGACGGCGACCTCGGCGATTTCGAAGTCGCCGGGAGCGGGCAGGCCCTGCGGGTTTGCGACAAGCCTGACCTCCAGTCCGGTGCGGGGAGGGTCGGAGAATGTTGTGCTTTTCGAAGGTGCGTCCATATCGACGACCGTAGGGGTTAACGCATACGTGAAGGTCAAGCCGTCCGCCCGGTGACGGCCCAAAGACATGCCAGAAACTCAAGCGGATCCGGGCCTGCACGGAGCGTAGACAACTACACGACCTCGAAACCACGTACCCGTGCAACCTCCCACCCCAGTCAAGTCGCCCATCTGCGGGGCCTCTTAGCTCGAGGCCGTCGGAGCCCAGCTTGACCGCGGTGTTCGCGGGCTCGCCGCTTCGTAGCCGACCTCTTCGACTGCGGTGACGATCTTCGCCGAGTCGACCGGGGCGTCACTGTCCACTGTCAGCAACTCAGTCGCCAGGTCCACCTCAACATGGGTGACGCCAGCCACCTCGCCGACCTCCTCGTTGACCGAGCTGACGCAGTGGCGCCAGCCATGCCCTCGAGGGCGTAGGTGACGGTGGTGCTCATAGCGAGCTCTCCGTTAATCCGATCAGTCGGTCAAGAACGAACAAGTCGGGCGATGGCGTCGGAGGCCTCCTTGACCTTGGCTTCCGCCTCCGGCCCGCCCATCTGCGTGGCCTCAGCGACACAATGGGCCAGGTGCTCCTCGAGCAGTGACAGGGAGAACGACTTCAACCCGCTGGTCACCGCCGACACTTGAGTCAGGATGTCGATGCAGTACTTGTCGTCCTCGACCATCCGCTGCAACCCGCGGACCTGCCCCTCGATACGGCGCAGCCGCGTCGCGTGGTCCCGCTTGCTACCGCTATATCCGACCATGCCCACCTCTTCTCATCGACGCTCGAAACAACACCGTACCCCCCTATAGTATTCCAGGCAAAGGATAACCGCCTATCCCACCTACAGATGGGACCAAAAGTCCGTCATGCCCCACGCGCTTCGCAAGTTATGGCATGTAACAAGTTGTCGTCTCAACCCTACCTTCTTGGCAAATCGTCCCGGATGAGAAGAAGGCTCGAATTCTTGGGCAATCGCCTGTCCCGTCGTGCTCATCAACCAAGCTCCTAGTGTCAAGCGCCGAAATTCGCCGGTTAGTTCGCATAGTGGCGGACTTGGCGCATTCAGGAGATGCTGAGCGAGCTCACACGGATTGCCAAAGCGTGTCATGGAACTCCCAGTTCTTGGTTGCTTTTCGAAGGCGATTGATCCGAGCGGTTCCCCGGGTGAAAGGCATCCGTGCAGGACGGCACGACCAAGGTGAGCAATCGGCTTCAAGTGCAGACGTAACGGGGCTGGCGCAGGGCGGCTTGGCCTCGGGGGAGGCGGCGGGCCATGCCGGCGATGGCGGCCCAGCGGATGATCGCCTGGGGGACGGTGTGATCACGTTCGTAGTCGCGGGCCAGGCGGCGGCAGACAGTCAGCCAGGCCGACACAGCGTCCGTTCCACCACCCACCAGCGGGAAATGACGTCGAAGTCACACTGGTCAGCAGGCTTACACACGATCTCCAGGGTGGTGCGTAGGGTGTCGCGAGCCCAGTCCACCAGCCGTCGCGCGAAGCCCCTGTCGGCGAACAGGTGCCTGATCCGGGTGGTCAGGTACGCCGACGGCAGGGTGGTCTTGGCGCCGTCGCGGTCTTGCCAGCTGGCGGCCATCACCGCGACCGTAATGAGCAGGCCGGTGATGTCGGTGGTGAACCGCTTACGGCCATGGATCTTGTTGCCCGCGTCGTAGCCGCGGCTGCCACGGCCGACGGTGTCGGCTCCCTTGGCGTTCTGCGGGTCGATGGTGCAGTACTGCTCACGGGAGTTTGCCCGGGCCTGTCGTCGGCTCGGGGTCACCCGCTCGCGCGGCGCGGTCGGCACCAACGCCGACAACGCGCTGGACGGGTCCTTCGATGCCACCCTCAAACGCGAGACGTTTCAGGGTGCGCACCACCGGTCCGACACCCAGACCGCCCGCCTGGCCGTGTTCCGGTGGATCACCCGCTACAACACGATCCGACGGCACTCCCGCCTCGGCCTGCCGCCTGAAATCGGTGTTCGCGCTCATGGGGGAAGCCCCAAGACCAGGTAGTTAAGGTTTCTGGGCGGTTGGCAAGGGCGCTGTGGAGATCGGCTCGGCGGTGTAGATGCCTGGTTTTATCTTGCGGATGATCCGGCTGGCGGCCCAGCGCGATAGCTGCCGA
>NZ_JBQQCB010000252.1:0-6623 GCF_052246675.1 Nonomuraea sp. KM90
CGCTGGCGCTGCCCGGAGCGGAGCGCCCGGTGACGGCGGCGTGGGAGGCCGGGTTCGCGATGCTGACCGGCGACGGCACCGACCTGCTGGAGCGCAGCCGTACCGCGGCGCGGGCGCTGGGCTCCGGCGACGCCCGCGCGCGCTGGTTGCTCGCGCTCGCGCATCTGAGCTTCGGGGACGCCGCCACCGCGGAGGGACTGCTGACGGAGGCGCTGGCCGGGTTCCGCGCCGCCGGCGACCGCTGGGGTGAGGCGGCGGCGCTGGCCGGGCGGGCCAAGCAGGCGATGTTCCGGGGAGAGCACGCCCTCGCCGAGCGGTCCGGCGCCCAGAGCCTGGCCATCTTCGACGATCTGGGCGACGGATGGGGACGGCTGCAGGCCTCCGACATGCTCGGCTACCTCGCCGAGATCACCGGCGGCTACGAACGCGCCGCCCACCTGCACCGGGAGGGCCTGCGCGTCGCCGAGGACCTGCGGCTGTGGACCGACGCCTCCTACCGGCTGTCCAGCCTGGGGCGACTCGCCCTGCTGACCGGGGACCTGGACCGCTCCCGGGACCTGCACGAGCGCGGCCTGCGCCTGGCCGCCGAGCAGTCCGACCGCTTCGCCGAGGAGTTCGCCCGGGTCGGCCTCGGCATCGTCGCCCGCCGCGCGGGCGACCTCGACACCGCACACCGGCTCTTCCAACAGTCGCTGGCCTGGAACCGCCGCCTGGAAGCCGACTACGGCGTGCCCTTCTACGGGGTGACGCTGCTGCTGGCCGAGCTCGGCTTCATCGCCGAACAGCGCGGCGACCCCGCCACCGCCAGGTCACTGCACCAGGAGGGGCTCGCGGCGGCCCGCGAGCTCGGCGATCCGCGCGCCATCGCCCTGGCCCGTGAAGGGCTGGCCGGGGCGGCGGCGGCCGAGGGCTCCCATGAGGAGGCCGCGGCCCTGCTGAGCGAGGCGGCCGCGCTCAGGGAGTCGGTCGGCGCGCCCCTGCCACCCGCGGAACGCGGCGACGTCGACCGGATCGCGGCCGCCGTCCGCGCTGGGCTGGGTGAGGAGGGGCCCGTGCGCTGACCCCCAGCCGATCGTGCGCGCGCAGCGTCAGGGTCGTACCCGTCACCCACTGATGCGGGAGTAACGATGCGCGCCCTGACCTTCAACCCGGACCTCTCCTTCGACGTCGTGCCCGACCCGGTGCCCACGCCCTCCCAGGCGCTGATCCAGGTGGCGGCCTTCTCCCTCAACTTCGGCGAGATCGCCTACGCCGGCGCGGACGCCCGGCCCGGCCACGTCCCGGGATGGGACGCCGCCGGAGTGGTCGTCCAGCCTGCCGCCGACGGCACCGGACCGGCCGCCGGCACCCGCGTGGTCACCTTCGGCTGGTCGGGAGCGTGGGCGGAGCTGCGCGCCGTGGACACCGCCGACCTGGCCGTCGTTCCCGACGCCGTCGACCTGGGTCCGGCCGGCGCCCTGCCGGTCGCCGGGGTCACGGCGCTGCAGGCCCTGCGCCGGCTCGGCCCGGTGGCGGGCCGGCGCGTCCTGGTCACCGGGGCGTCCGGTGGCGTCGGCCGCTTCGCCGTACAGCTCGCCGCCCGCGCGGGCGCGCAGGTCGTCGCCTCGGCCGGCAGCCCCGCCCGCGCGCGGGGCCTGCGTGAGCTCGGCGCCGCGGAGATCGTGTTCGGCCCGGAGAACCTGGAGGGCCGCGTGTACGGCGTGCTGGACAACGTGGGCGGGCGGCAGCTCGCGCAGGCGTTCTACCGGCTGGAGGACGACGGTGTGGCGATGGCCGTCGGACGGGCGGCCCGCGAGGCCACGGTCATCGACTTCGAGCTGGCGGGCACCCGATCGGCGCGGGGGCGGATCGAGAATTTCAACGTGACCACGCCGTTCGGCGCCGACCTCGCCCACCTGGTCGGGCTGCTGGCGGCCGGCGAGCTGGACGCGCAGGTCGGCTGGCGCGGGCCGTGGGACAGGGTGATGGAGGCCGCCGATGCCCTGCTCGCCCGCCGCGTCGCCGGAAAGGCGGTCCTCGACGTATGACCCGCCGAGCCGTGCTGAGCCTGCTCGGCCCGCGCTCCGGACGGTGGAAGAGCCAGGTCCCGGTGGCCTGAGGAGGCCGCCGGAGGTGCGCGGTGGACATTGTGGCGTGGAGGCTCCCGCGCGTCGGGTTCGCCGTCCGCCGGCCCTGGACATATCGAATATCGTTATTTACGATTATCGTTATGTCTGCGAGATGGCTCACCCGACTCCAAACCCTCCTGTCCCTCTTCCTGGTCCTGGCCTGCCTGGGCGCCCTGGCCCTGTTGCTCTCCACCGTCCTGATCGCTTTCGTTGGCAACGCCAACGGCATCGGCGTTCCGCTGCGAGTGTTCGACATGCCGATCGCGGGTATGGCGGCTCCGGATGCCGTGATCGAGAGCGCGACCGCTGACGTGACCGTCCGCCACCAGGGTCCCGCGCCGCTCGTCGGCCTGCTCTACCTGCTTCTGTGGGCGCCGGGCGTCGTGACCACTCTGCTCGCCCTGTTCACCGTCGTCCGCGCGCTGGGCCGGGCCAGATCGGGAGACAGGGCGCTGTTCTCGGCCGTCACTGCCGCTCACCTGCGCCGCCTCGGCTGGATCCTGATCATCGGCTCGCTCGCCACAGGCCTGCTCGGCATGGTGGCCGAGCCGATCCTGGCGTCGATGCTGCTGGACAAGAGCCACCCGTTCTACCCCCCGCCGGGCGAGGTGCTGGCCGGAGTGGTGACGGGAGTCGCGATGCTGGCCGTGTCGGAGATCGTACGGCGTGGCCTGGTGCTGCTCGAAGAGGTCGAGGCCACCATCTGATGGCCGACCCGACCATCCGCGTACGGCTGGACGACCTGCTCAAAGAGCGCCGCATGACGCTCACCGAGCTGTCGAACCGGGTCCAGATCACCGTCGTCAACCTGTCGATTCTGAAGAACGGCCACGCCAAGGCGATCCGCTTCTCCACGCTCATGCGCCTGTGCGATGCCCTCGACTGCCAACCGGGCGATCTCCTCCGCTACGACCGGTGACACCCCCGTGTCGCGCCCTTGCGGCGATGCCGGCACGACGACTCCCTCTTCCTCGACGGCTGGCGGGGCCTGTGGGAGACCGACGGCGAGAACGAGGGGGACAGAGGCGACGCGATCCACGCGCGGTGGCCGGTGTCGGCGGAGGTGGGTGAGGTCGGCGGCGGCCGGCGCCACCCCCTCCGCACGGGTTCGTGCTGTGCGCGTGTGCGTGCTCGGCGCCGGCTACACGGCCCGGAAGTACCACAGCTGCTGACCGGCGTACTGGTCGCAGGTCCACTGCTGGATGTTGGCGCCGTTGTGGGTCCAGCCGTTGTCCACGTCGAGGCATTTGCTGCTGTGTCTGTTCTCCAGGTGATAGAAGGTGTTCCACCAGGCGTCGGTGTAGGCGTACTTCCAGCGCCACATCTGCTGCGGGACATTCCCGCAGGCCCACTGCTTGACGTTCGCGCCGTCGTGGGTGTACGCGTTGTCGACGTCCAGGCATTTTTCGCTGTGCTGGGCGCGGATGAAGAACCACTCGCTGCCGGGCGTCACCCGGAGGTACTGCCACCGTTGCTGGGGCACGTTGGCGCAGGCCCACTGCTTGACGTTGGCGCCGTCGTGGGTGTAGCCGTTGTCGACGTCCACGCATGTTTCCGGCGCGGGGAAACGTCGGCGGATCTCGAAGAGGTAGGACCAGGTATCCGCCGTCTGCGCACTCCTCGCCACCGCGCCGACGGCCGGCGGCGCGGGCCACCACACGGGCACGGCGAGAGACAGGACCACGAGCACGGCGAGCAGCGCTCGGCGGCCGCTCCATCGATGATTCACGTCATTGTGCATGACACGTTCCCTCCGGCGTCCTTCTTGTCCCTTGAAGGCTGGACCTCGGGATCACGGCAGGCATGAGTAGATCCCTACTCAATTTGGCGACACGTACGGCGTCGTCACTCGCTGGGACCTCGTCCTGGCCGCCGCTAGCGGCGCGACTCGGGGATCGAGTGGAGCGGGGGTTCGGTCATGAGCGTCGCCAGGCCTGCGCGGGCGAAGTCCAATACGCGGTCCACCAGGGGAAGCAACTCCTCGGTGGCGGTGTCGCGGTGATGGGCCTCATGGGTCATGTACAGCTCGCGCAGGCCGCCCACCACGGTGTACGCGGTCAGGCGCGGGGCCAGCGCGCCGGGCGGTAGGCCCAGGTCCTTGCCGATGGCCGCGGCGATCAGGCGTTCCAGATCGTAGTAGCTCGCGCGGGCGCGGCCGCGGAGGTCCTCGTCCTCGGCTATCAGGGTGGCGCGCTTGGTGCGCAGGGACCACGTCTCACCCGGCTGGCGGCCCTGCTGGGCGTCGCGTTCGTCCAGGGCGCGCATCGTGTCGCGCATCCACTCGCCGACGGAATCGAGGGCGGTGCCGGGCCGGCTGCCGAGGTGGGCGGTCAGCGTCTCCGGGGCGAACGGGTCGTCGGCGAACAGCAGGTCTTCCTTGGTGGGGAAGTGCAGCGTGACGGTCCGCGTCGCGACGTCGGCGTGTTCGGCGATCGCCGCGATGGTCGTGTTGCGGTAGCCGTGCGACGTGAACAGCTCCAGTGCCGCGGTCTGGATCCGTTCGCGGGTCTGCCGCTTCTTCCTGTCTCGCCTGCCCTCCATGCGGCAAGAATAGCATAGGAGGAATTAATGCATTCCATGCTACTGTTGCAATGGATGGCATCGATTGTGGAGAGGTGAAGAGGATGTCCAAGACGTGGTTCATCACCGGCACGTCGAAGGGGTTCGGCCGCGAGTGGGCGGAGGCCGCCCTGGAGCGGGGCGACCGGGTCGCCGCCACCGCACGTGACCTCGACCACCTGCGCCCCCTCACCGAGAAGTACGGCGACGCCGTGCTGCCCCTGCGGCTCGACATCACCGACCGCGCGGCCGTGTTCGCCGCCGTGCGACAGGCGTCCGAGCACTTCGGCACGCTGGACGTGGTGGTCAACAACGCCGGCTACGGCCATTTCGGCATGGTCGAGGAGCTGACCGAGAGCGAGATCCGCGCCGAGATGGAGACCAACTTCTTCGGCACACTTTGGGTGACGCAGGCGGTCCTGCCCGTGCTGCGCGCGCAAGGTCACGGCCGGATCATCCAGGTCACCAGCGAGGGCGGCGTCCGGGCGTACCCCGGTATCGGCGCCTACCACGCCTCGAAGTGGGCCGTGGAAGGGCTGTCGGAATCGCTGCGCAAGGAGGTCGCGCACTTCGGCATCGACGTGATCTGCCTGGAGCCCGGCCCGTACTCGACCGACTTCGGCGGCGGCAGCATCCGCACCAGTGCCGAGCACCCCGACTACGCCGAGGTCCGCGCGGCCACCGATATCGTGTGGGAGCTGGGCGACCCGAAGGCGACGCGCGGTCCGATCCTGGAGTTGGCCGACACCGACGACCCGCCGGCGCGGATCTTCTTCGGCAGGTCGTTCGAGCCGGTGGCGGCCGAGTACGAGGAGCGGCTTGCCACGTGGGAGAAGTGGCAGCCGGTCGCGCTGGCCGCGTTCCGTTGATCGCGCACGGTTCTCACTGACCTTTGTGTCTCCGGGGCGGGACGGGCAGCGGTGGCCCGCCCCGCCGGTCCGGTATCGCGCCAGGCGCGGACAGGAGGCCGGCCGGCGTGGCGAAGTAGTCGCCGTGCTCCAGGTCGTCGAGCCGTGCCGGGTGGGTGGGCGACCAGACGGGCTGAATCTGGGTGCAAGAGCCGGAGACCGGGGGCGGATCGAGGCCCGAGTGATCGTCTCCGCGATGCTCTTCAGGGTGACGCCGCCCTTCGGCTACGCCGTTGGGAGTCGCGGGGGTCTCAGCGGAGGCACCCGCGCGTCAGGTGCCGTTCGGGCGCGGCCGGGCGCGTACATGAGCGCGTTCGCCCTGAGGTCCGAACAGGATGAGCAGCTCGACCGGCGTGGGCCCGGCGTTGCCCATCCAGTGCGGGACATGCGTGTCGAACTCGGCCACCTCGCCTGGCCCAAGCGTCAGGTCCTGGTCGCCGAGCACGAGCCGTAGCCGGCCGTTGAGCACGTACAGCCACTCGTAGCCTTCGTGGCGCTGTGGATCGGGGTCGGCGGGGCCTGTCGCCCCAGGAATGATCAGTTTATACGCCTGGGTGCCGGGAGTTCGAGGTTCGGCCGCCGCCCGCCGCTCTCCAGGCGCGACAGGGTGCTCTGCGAGATGCCCGCGCGGGCCCATGACCGACAGCGCGGCGTCGAGATCGTCGTCCACAGTGGCCATCCATGCTGACTCGGCAACGAGGCAAGAAGCCGGAAACGGCTCTGATGTCCGGCGACGGCGTCAACCGGCCACGCGTGCGCTCGCATTTCCGCATGGCGTCTCTTGCCGAATCGGCAAATTTTCGTGTGTCCGCGTCCTGGGGTGACGCAGACTCCCAGCCGTGCGACGCCGGCCAGGCGCCGAGCACAGCCGGGCGCCGACCACATGTCCGCGCCCGCCGCGGCCAGAGTCCGCCACAGTCAGAAAGACATCCCAGGAGCTTTAGTTGTCAAGCAGCAAGCGATTCGGCGTGATGCGACCAGGCGGTTGCCTCGTCGTAGAGGGCGCCGGTCTTGAGGCAGCCGTGCAGGATGCCGACGAGCCGGTTGG
>NZ_JBQQCB010000253.1:0-6588 GCF_052246675.1 Nonomuraea sp. KM90
GGGCCTTCAACACATCATCGATCCACACGTACAGTGCGGTTACGAGGGGTGTCTAACTCTTTCGTCACACATCGAGCTTGGACACCCTCGCCCTAACTCCGCAGCCACGCCTTGGCATCAATCATCTAGCCGACGATCCTGCTCGGCCCAAGATTCTCAAGTGGCAGCCTTCATCCGAACGGTGCCATCTCGTTGGCAGCCTGAATGTGGCAGTGCGCACTCGGAATCGACACCGCCGACGACACTCTGCTCGCCCTACCAGCCAGATGGCTGTCGCCTGCGTGGGGTGAACCCTACCCCCGTATCGTTCCCTGTGTTAGTTTGAACATCAATGTTCAAGTTAAGGAGTTTCGGATGAGTCTCGACCCGACTCGAGCCCAGACCCGTACCGGCGGATGGGCCGTGCTGGTGTTGCTCTGCCTGGCGCAGTTCATGCTGATCGTCGACATCACGGTCGTACAGGTCGCGTTGCCCACCATCGGCACCGACCTCGCGCTCGACCGGGAGGCGCTGACCTGGGTGGTGACCACGTACACGCTGTGCTTCGGCGGGCTCATGGTGCTCGGCGGGCGGCTCGCCGACGCGCTCGGCGCGCGGCGGACGCTGCTGGCCGGGCTCGGGCTGTTCACGGCGGCGTCGCTGGTGTGCGGGCTGGCCGGGAGCGGCGGCGTGCTGATCGCGGGGCGGGCGCTGCAGGGGGTCGGCGCGGCGCTGCTGTCACCCGCCGCCCTGGCCGTGATCACCGCCACCTTCCACGGCGAGCGGCGCGGGCGCGCGCTCGGCGTGTGGGCCGCCATCGGCGGTACGGGGGCGGCCCTCGGCGTGCTCCTCGGGGGTCTGCTGACCGCGGGGCCCGGGTGGGCCTGGGTGTTCTTCGTCAACGTGCCGATCGGGCTGGCGCTGCTGGCCGCCGTACCCGCCGTCGTGCCGCCCGCGGCCGGGCGCCCAGAGCGGGTCGACGTGCCCGGCGCGCTGGTCGTCACGCTGGCGACGGCGCTGCTCATCTACGGCCTGGTGACCGCGGGCGACGCCGGATGGGCGGCGGCGGGCACGATGCTGCCGCTCGTCGGGTCGGTGCTGCTGTACGTGCTGTTCGTGGTCATCCAGCGGTCCGTGCGGTCGCCGCTCATGCGTGCCGAGACGCTCGCCCGGCGGCCGGTGATCTCGGGGACGTTCGTCATGCTGGTGGCCACCGGGCTGATGCTGGGCCTGTTCTTCCTCAGCTCGCTCTACCTGCAGCACGTGCTCGGGTTCAGCGCCCTGGAGACCGGCCTGATCTTCCTGCCCGCGGCCGTCGCCATCACCGTCGGCGCGCAGCTCGGCGGGCACCTCATCGGCCGGCTCGGCGGGCGGCCGGTGGCGGTGGCGGCGTTCGTGGTGACGGCGGCGGGGGCGGCGCTGATGACGCGCATCTCGCCGGACGCGAGCGCGTACACCACGCTGCTGCCGGGCTTCGTGCTGGCCTCGCTGGGCATCGGGCCCGCGTTCGTGACGGCCACCACGACGACCATGGCCAACATCCCTCCGGGGGAGAACGGGGTCGCCTCCGGGGTGATCAACACCTTCCACGAGCTCGGCGGCTCCATCGGGGTGGCCGTGGTCTCCACGGTGGCCGCGGCCAGCCTCGTGCCCGGGTCGGGGGCCGGCATCGGGGGGTTCGTGTCCGGGCTCACGCTGTGCGCCGTGGTGGCGGGGGTCGCGGCGGTGGTGGCGCTCGGGCTGGTGCCGCCGGGCAAGCCGGCCACCGCCTTCGTGGGGCACGGACACGGGCATTGACCGGCGATCAGCGCGCGTGCTGATCAGCGACGGCCGGGCCAGAAGGCGGGCCAGCGTCGGCCCGGGCGCCAGAGGAGGGCTCGGGTTAGGGGGATGGACGGCGGGAGTCCGCCAATGCGCGCCGAAAAACGGATATCGCCGAGAACTCCGGCCCGACTATTCCTCATCGGAGGCCAAGTTCCGCTGGCGAAAGGCCCATCGACAAAATCTTCGCCGGCGCTGGGCGGCACGGGTGACGCATCCGTCCACGACTACCAGGCCGGATCATTGCGCTGACACCTCGAGCCGGGACGCCTCACCCAGCGCGGTTTCTGGCCGTTCGCCATAACCGCCTTCCGAAGATGCCTAGATTGCGCCATCACGCCCGGCCCGACGACCGCATTCGCAGCCAACAGGACATCATGGTCAACAGCTCACATCAGGGACGAGGCTATGCGAGATATATCTGCGGAAAAGTCCTTCGAACTACTTGTGCAATGGCAATGCGGGTTCAACATCTCCAAAGATCACACGAGCAGCCTGGATCCGCTCCTAATCGAACACGCGCACCGGCTTATCCTCTCCTATCGAGAGGAAGATCCCGACGTCGATGCTCTCGCCATCCTGGGGAAGCTTCACATGAGCCGTTACATCGCATTGGGTGAGAAGGCACGTGGCGAATGGCAGACGGCGGTCGCGATGTTTGCCCGCTGCCTGATCTACGGCGGTGAACTGCCACTGCCGATCGCACCTGATGTGCTTACCGAGGCCGCTTCGCTCGCTACCGAACTGCTGATGCTGCGGGACGCTGAAGCCACTGATGACCTGGTACTGGCCGATCGGGCCGTGGATGCTTGGCAGCGGATCAATGCCGTCACTCCTGCTGACCACCCGGACAAGGCCGACTACCTCTTGATGCTCAGCAGTGCGCTGCTGATGCGCCGGGAGAACATGAATGAGCGGGCGGATCTGGAAGAGGCGATCAACGTTGGAAGAGAGCTGGTCCAGGCAACCTCGATACACCAATCCGAGCACGCAGAGGCTCTGCACCATCTCGGACACATGCTCAGCATGCGGTTCAGCATCACCGAGGATCCCGCTGATATGGACGAGATGATTTCCGTCTGGGAACAAGCGTTGCGTATCATTCCTGAGGGAGACGGCTTGCGCGCAACGCTCCTGGCAAGTATCGGTGCTGAGCTGTTGCGGCGATATCTTGGGACCGGCTCGCCCCCAGGCCTTGATCGATTCATTGCAACCACGCGGCAAGCACTCCGGACCGCACCCGCCGACCACCAGTATCGGGAAGGAGCCCTGTTCAGCCTCAACACGAGGCTTGAACAGCGGTCTCAAAAAATCAGGGCCACGGAAGCGATTGAACCGCCGCCAACTGTAGAGCCCTGACGCTCCCCAGGTATGCGCTTTAGCTTGTCTTTTTAACGTGCGCCGCGAGCGCGGAAAGTGAGGTTGTTGTGTAGGAGACCTCACTGGACGCGGGGCTATGCAGGAGATGAAGGTATGGCCCCGCGATCGACATGTGCGCCAACTTCACATCCGCCGTACGAGCCGCGTTACCGCACGCCACGCTGGTGGTCGACCACTTCCACGTCGTGCAACTGGCCAACCAGGCCCGCACTGAGATCCGTCGCCGCCTCACCGTTCAGATCCGCGGCCGGCGCGGGCGCAAGGGCAACCGCGAGGGGGAACCGCGCAACCGGCTCACCCACTCGGCCGCCCGGAGGCACGGCTCCCAACTGGATCCGATGCTCGATGACCTGCATGCCCTGCCCACGCCGGCTGGGCAGGCCAGGCCGATTCTGACCGCGCGGAACGCCAGGGAAGACCTGCTGGACCTGCTCGCCCTGGCCCGCACCCACCCCGACCGGAGCATCATCGCCGCCCGGCTGTTTCGCTTCTACGACCGCTGCTCTACGACCGCTGCCCAGCCTCCGACCTACCGAACTCGAACGCCTGGCCACCACCATAGAGACCCGGTGGCCCCAGATCCTCGCCTTCCTCCAAACGGGCATCACCAACGCCGACTCCGGGTCATCAACACCACCGCCCGAGACGCCTACGGCCTCCGCGATCCCGAAAACCAGCGTCTACGCACCCCCTGCGCCACCACCCGCCGCGGCCGCGGAAACCTCAACCCCGCTTAAGTTCGAAGAGACCAGATCGGGTGGTGCGTCGGGGCTGGGTCGGCATCTTCGGCACAGGTTGCGGAAACCCACGCCGGACTCGGGCCGGGGCCAGCCGTTCAGGCGGGACGGGTTTCTCCCATGGACGGCACAGGTCGTGGCCCTGTTTAGGGTGAATTCCATGATCAATGCCATGGGGTGGTTGAAGGCGGCACTGCGAGCGGCACCGGGTAACCTGCGCGACGACCTGTGGACGACAGCGTACGACCCGCTGCCGCGTACGGGCCGGCCCAGCTGGCGGGACTGGCTTCCGGCGTTCGCCATGTTGCTGTTGCTTCCCGCGATCGGTCTCGCCGTGGCCAACATCAACCAGCTTGGCAGCGACTATGGGTTAGATAGGTCGTACGCCGCGCTGCTCGGTGGGCTCCAGGCGATGGCGCTCCTCCTCGCGCTCGTCCAGCCGGTGCCGGCGTGGTGGGCGGTGACGGTCGCCATGGTCGTCATCGCGGGACTCTCGGAGCCCCGCTTCCCCGTGTTCTTCCCCTGGACAAGTTGGGGACTCGTCCTGCAGGCCGGGGTGTTGTTCCTGTTGGCGTTGAGGGTCCGCCCCCGGGCCGCGGTCGAGGCGCTAGTGATCAGCGTCCTAACGGGCCTGGCTTGCGGCACGCTCGTCTCGCAGACGCACGACGACAACGACGCCGGCGCCGCCGCGATCCTCACCGCCGTGGTGGTGGTCGGCGCCGCGCTGCGCGGTAGCCGGGTAGCCCGTACGGAGCTGGTCAAACAGGAGGAGCTCACAGCCGAGGAGCGGGCCCGGCGTACCTTGCTGGAGGAGCGCAACCGGATCGCCCGCGAGCTGCACGACGTGCTCGCCCACCACATGTCGTTGGTCTCCATCCAGGCGCAGGTCGCTCCGCACCTGGTCCAGAACCCGTCAGAAGAGCTGAAGGAGAACCTCGCTGCCATCCGCGACAACGCGGTGGAGGCTTTGACCGAGCTGCGCCGAGTGCTGGGCGTGCTGCGCTCGGAAGATCCCGAGTCGGAGGGGGTGTGGTACGCCCCGCAGCCCACCCTCGTCCGGTTGGGTGAGCTGGTCAGCAACGTGCGCGATGCCGGGCAAACGATCACCACCCAGATCACCGGTGAACCGCGTCCGTTGTCACCGGGCATCGAGCTGTCGGCGTTCCGGATCGTTCAGGAGGCGCTCAGCAACGTGATGCGGCATGCGTCCGGAGCGGAGGCACGGGTGGAGGTCGGGTACCTGCGGGATGTCCTTACCATCCGGGTCACCAACTCCGCGCCGAATGTGCCCGCCTCGTCCAGTCCGGCCGCCGGACACGGGCTGTTGGGCATGCGCGAGCGCACGGCCATGCTGGGTGGCGAGCTGGCTGTCGGCCCCACACCCGACGGAGGCTACGAAGTGACCGCAGTCCTGCCCGCCACCCTTCCCCAACCGCTCCGCCGACCCGATCGAGGACTCCTTTGAGGAACATCCGCGTGCTGATCGCCGACGACCAGATGATGGTCCGCCAAGGCTTCACGGTCCTGCTCAACGCCGAGCCTGGCATCGAGGTCGTCGGCCAAGCTGTGAACGGCCTCGACGCCGTCGGCAAGGTCGCCGAACTCGCCCCTGACGTCGTCTTGATGGACATCCGGATGCCCCGGCTCGGCGGCATCGAGGCGACCCGCTGCATCACGGAACCGGCTGGCACTGCCGTCAAGGTCCTCGTTCTGACCACTTTCGACCTCGATGAGTATGTGTACGAGGCGCTCCGCGCAGGGGCCTCGGGTTTTCTGCTTAAGGACGCCTCGGCCGCCGACCTCGCTCAGGCGGTACGTGTGGTGGCGGCCGGCGAAGCCCTGCTCGCCCCGAACATCACCAAGCGCCTCATCGCCGAATTCACCCGGGTGACCGGTGCCTACCGTACTCCCATCAAGGACCGCGTCGGCGACCTGACGGAGCGCGAGTCCGAGGTGCTGTCCCTGATCGCGCAGGGCCTGTCCAATGCGGAGATCGCCGAGCGGCTCGTGGTGGCGGAACAGACGGTGAAGACACATGTGAGCCGCCTCCTGGCCAAGCTGGGACTGCGTGACCGGACCCAGGCCGCGGTCTTCGCCTACGAGACGGGACTGGTGCGCCCGTCCGGACAGTAGCCTGCGATCGAGCCGTCGGCTCGATCGGCGGGCCGCACCGCACCAGCACCGAAGTGCGGCTGCTCAGGCGTGGTAGCGGCGGGCGGCGGTGTCAGCGCTGACGCCCAGCACTGCGGCGATCTCGTCCAGGTGGCCCGGCTGCACGATCGGTAGCGACAGCTGCGGCAAGGGCGGCGCGGGCCTGGGCGCGTAGGTGGGGCATTGCCGCAAACCTCCGGCGCATGAGAGCGGGTGACAGCCGCTGTCGTGATGCGGTTTCGGCCAGGCTCGGCGTATGTCCGCCGCCGGGCGGGCGAGCCGCAACGGGGTGTAGAAGGCCAAGATCAGGCAGGTCCAGCCACCGGCCGGTTGCGGAGTACGGATCTTCGGGCAGGTCCAGCCGAGGATCTGTTGAGCAGGCGGAAAGTGTGCTCAAGCAGCTTTCTACAGTGCACCTATATAGCTGTTAGGGCCTGGAGCTGCGATGATTGGCATCGAAGGTCTGCTGGAGTTGGCGGCAGTCGTCCAGCGGCTCAAGGAGCAGAGCGCCCCGCGGGAA
>NZ_JBQQCB010000254.1:0-6523 GCF_052246675.1 Nonomuraea sp. KM90
CGGGCATTTGCGCGGGTTCCGCCCTGGCGCGCTCGTCGCCGATCATGGCGGTGAGCATGCTCACCGACTGCGCGGTGGTCAGCAGGCTGAGGTAGGCCTGGCGGACTCCCGGCAGGCCGGCGAGCCTGCCGCGGCTGGTCACCAGGACCGCGCAGCTGGCCGTCCCGGGAAACAGCGGGAGCACCTGGGCCTCGTCGGCGGCGTCGTCGAGCAGTATGAGGATCTTCCTGCCCGCGACCAGGCCGCGGAAGGTGTCGGCGCACTCGCTGAGGCTGGCCGGCATGGCCGTGGCGGCGACGCCCAGCGCGCGCAGGAAGCGTTCGAGCACCTGACGCGGCGCCAGCGGGTGGGCTCCCGTGCCGTCGAGGTCGGCGAAGAGCTGGCCGTCGGGGAACTCGGCGGCGAGATTGTGCGCGACCTGCAGGGCCAGGGCCGTCTTGCCGATGCCGCCCATGCCGGAGATCGCCACCACCCGCAGGTCCCTGAGCTGGTCGGCCGAGCAGTGCCCGAGCTCGCCGCTGAGCTGGTCCACGAGCTGGGCGTGGTCGAGGAAGTCGGAGACGCTGGGCGGCAGGCACTGGGGCGCGGGCGGAGCCTCCTCGGCGTAGGCGGGTTCGCTCGCGACGGGTTCGACCGGCTCGCTCTGGCCGTTCAGTATCGACTTCTGCAGGCGGCGTAGCTCCTCGCCGGGCTCCAGCCCGAGCTCCATGACGAGCACCTCGCGGGCGCGCCGGTAGGCCTCGAGCGCCTCAGAGCGGCGGCCCAGCAGGCACAGGGCGGTCATCAGCTGCGCCCACAGCCGTTCACGCAGCGGATGCTCTCCGGTGAGCGTCAGCAGCTCCTCCACGAGCTCGCGTTCCCTGCCGAGCCCGAGCTCGTAGGCGACGCGTTCCTCGATCATGGAAAGGCGGCGCTCCGACAGGTGTATCCTGGCTGGCTTCACCAGCTCGCTGTCGATGCCGGTCAGCGGCTCGCCATGCCAGAGCGCCAGTGCCGCCCGCATCGCCTCCGCCGCTTCGGCCTGCCTGCCGGCCGAAGCGGCCTGTCTGGAGAAGGCGGTCAGGCGCTCGCTGACGTGCACGTCGAGCTGGTCCTGTTCGACCAGCATCAGGTAGCCGGGCGCGACCGTGCTGATGACGTCGGGCAGGCATAGGTCGGCCAGCGCGCGTCTGAGCCGGGAGACGCAGATCTGGATCTGCGCCCTCGCGCTGGAGGGCGGGTCGTCGCCCCACACCGCGTCGATCAGGCGCTCCGTCGTGACCACCCGGTTGGCCTCGAGGAGCAGGACTGCGATGACGCTGCGCTGACGGGCAGAGGTGAGCCGGAGGCTGCCACCAGGCCCTTTGACTTCGAGGGGACCGAGAATCCGGAAGAGGATGCTCTCGCCGTTCTGCTCTGCCGTATGGTTCGCAGCCGCTCTCTGCACTCCTGCCATCCTCCTAGTCGCACATACGCGAATGACCTGCGCATACCTGCCAAGGTCGCACTTGCACGGCGAGGGTGGGCGGCGAAAACCCCCACCAGGGGATTTTGGTCTGTTGACGATATTTGTCAAGAAGGAATCCGTTTGCGCCCAGCAATGAGCACCTACGACTCCCACCCAAAAAGTGATTGCTGGTTGATGCCCGGATGATAGCGATCTCCGGACGCTGGAGTCCTGGCCCAGCGGCTCGAAATGGAGATGACCATGCACGACTCTGGAACCGGAGTCTTGGAGAAGGCGCCGGAGACCGCGCGCACCCTGTCGGTCTGCGTCTTCTGCGGAGCCAGGCCCGGCGTTTCCGCGCAGGCGGTCGAGGACGCGCGCCGCGTGGGCGCCCTGCTGGCCGAGAGCGGCCATCGCCTGGTGTACGGGGTTGGCGGCATCGGCCTGATGGGCGCGCTGGCCCGGGCGGCCGAGGACGGCGGCGCCGAGATCGTCGGCGTGATACCGCAATTCCTGTACGAACGCGAACGTCCAAACAATCCGCCCGCGCAAACGCTGATCATTACCGACGATCTTTTCGATCGAAAGCGGGAAATGATCGCCAGGGCGGACGCCTTCCTGGCTCTGCCCGGCGGATTCGGCACGCTCGACGAGATCACGGAGGTGATCGCCGCCGCACATCTCGGCGTGCACGACAAACCACTGATCATTCTCGATGTGGACGGCATCTGGGGCGATTTCCTGCGCATGGTCACCGCTATTCGCGAGCACGGGTTCGCGCCGCCCCGCGACAGGCCGCTCTTCCATCTGGCCGGCACCCCCGAGAAGGCGATGGCGCTCCTGGCGGAGCACACCGTGGTGAGCGGCGGCCATGCTCTGGGGTGACGCCGGGGAGGAATGCGGGGTCGTCGGCATCTGGACCCACGGCGAGCCCGTCGCGGAGTGGCTGCGCGACGGCCTGTTCGCCCTCCAGCACCGCGGCCAGGAATCGGCGGGCCTGGCGTTGTCCTGCGGCGCCGACATCGCCCACCACACGGGCATGGGACTGGTCTCGGAGGTGCTCACGCACGAGGCGCTGCAGGGCATGAAGGGGCACCTGGGCATCGGCCACGTGCGCTATTCCACCTCGGGCGACTCGTCACCGGAGAACGCGCAGCCCGTCATCGGACAGACCGGATCCGGCGAGCCCTTCGCGCTGGCGCACAACGGCAACCTGACCCGGCTGCCCTCCCCCGCCCGCACCTCCGACACCCACCTGCTGGCCGCCCAGGTCGCCGCGGAGCCCGGCACTCTCGCCGACGCGCTCGCCGATGTGCTGCCCCGCACGAACGGCGCCTTCTCCCTGGTCGGGATCTCGGCCGACGTGCTGTACGCCGCCCGCGACCCGCACGGCTTCAGGCCACTGAGCATCGGCAGGCTGCCGGGCAACGGCTGGGCGGTCGCCTCGGAGACGGCGGCCTTGGACAGCATCGGTGCCGTCTTCCACCACGAGGTCGAGCCGGGGGAGATCGCCGAGATGGGCGCGCACGGCCTGCGGGTGCGTTCCTTCGCCTCCGGCGTCAAGGCGCTGTGCGTCTTCGAGCACGTGTACTTCTCGCGCGCCGACTCGGTCATCGACGGCCGCTCCGTCTACGAGGTGCGCAACGCGATGGGCAGGGCGCTGGCCCGGCAGGCGCCCGCGCGGGCCGACCTGGTGATCCCCGTGCCCGACACCGCGCGGGTGGCCGCGCTCGGCTACGCCGAGGAGAGCGGCATCCCCTACGCCGAGGGTTTCGTGCGCAACGCCTACGCCACCCGCACCTTCATCCAGCCCTCCCGCCAGGGCAGGCAGCTCGGGGTGAGGCGCAAGCTGAGCCCCATCGTCTCGGCGGTGCGCGGCCGCCGGCTGGTGGTGGTGGACGACTCGATCGTCAGGGCCACCTCCATGAAGCAGGTCGTCTCCCTGCTCAAGGAGGCGGGGGCGGCGGAGGTGCACGTCAGGGTCGCCTCGCCGCCCGTGCGCTGGCCGTGCTTCTTCGGCGTGGACATCCGCACCACCGGCGAGCTGGTCGCCGGCCGGTACGGGGTGGCGCAGATCCAGCGCATCCTCGGCGCCGACTCGCTCGGCTACCTGTCGATCGGCGGCCTCGTCGAAAGCACCCGCCAAGGCGGGGACCTGTGCACCGCCTGCTTCACCGGCGCCTACCCGGACGCCGTGGCCCTATCGGCCGCACCAGGGCCGGCCTCACGAGGAAGGGAACCCGTATGAACGGCCTGACATCCAGCCGCGCGGTCTGCCTGACGGAGTTCGGCAAACCGGTGGGCGTGCGCGAGGTGCCCGTCGCCGCGCCGCGCCGCGGTCAGACCCTGGTCGCGCCGCGCTACGGCGGCATCTGCGGCACCGACGTCCACCTGCGCGAGGGTTTCCTGCCCATCCCGCTGCCGCTCGTGCTCGGCCACGAGGGACTCGGCACCGTGGTGGCCTGCGGCGATGAGGAAGGCGAGGACTTCTTCGGCACCCCGCTGCGTCCCGGCGACCTGGTGATGTGGGCTTCGTCGATCTCCTGCGGCCGGTGCGCGGCGTGCGGCAGGCGCGAGCCGACCCTCTGCGTGCGGCGCAGCACGTACGGCGTCACGCTCGGCCTGGACGACGACCCGCCGCTGTCGGGCTCGTGGGCCGACCGCATGACGCTGCGCGAGGGCACCACGCTGGTCAGGCTGCCCGAAGGGGTGGACCCGCTGGCCGCCGCCTCACTGGCGTGTGCGGCCCCGACGATGGTGCACGCCCTCTACGAGCGCAGACCGGTACGGCTCGGCGAGACGGTGATCGTGCAGGGCAGCGGCCCGGTCGGCATCGCGGCGGCGGCCCTGGCCAGGCTCGCGGGCGCCGCCGAGGTGATCGTCGTGGGCGGACCGGCCTCGCGGCTGAAGCTGGCCGCCGAGATCGGTGTCGGCGACCATCACCTGGACGTCGTGGAGGGGGGCACCCCCGGTACGGCGTTGGAGGCCGTCATGGACCTCACCGGCGGCCGCGGCGCCGACCTGGTCATCGAGTGCGCGGGCGCGCCGGCCGCCGTCGCGCAGGGCCTGCTGATGCCCGCGCGGGGCGGCGCTTACCTGGTCGTCGGCCAGTACACCGACAGAGGCGACGTGCCGCTCAACCCGCACCAGATCGTCCGCAGGCAGCTCGACATCAGGGGCTCGTGGGGCTTCACCGGCGCGCACCTGGCCGAGTACGTCGCCCTGCTCCCCACCCTGACCAACCGCTTCGACCTGGCCCGGCTGGTGACGGCCTACCCGCTCGAGTCGGCCGACGACGCCCTGGACGACGTGGCCGCGGGCGCGGTGATGAAGGCCGTCCTGGACATCGCCCGCTGAGGAGTTCCCGATGCGCACGCCCTACCCGCACGGCGGTGTGATCCACGAGATCTTCCGCAATCTCGCCCGTGTCCGCCCCGAGGCCGTCGCTCTGGTCGAGGACGACAGACAGATCACCTACCGCGAGCTCGACCGCGCCTCCGACGTACTGGCCAGACGGCTGCAGGACAGCGGCGTGTCCCCGAGGGATCTCGTCCCCGTGATGATGCCCAGGTCGGCCGGGTTCGTGGCGGTCCTGCTCGCGCTGCTGAAGTGCGGGGCCGCCTACGCCGCCCTGGACGGCCGGTGGCCGCGTGAGCAGCTGGCGGCCGTGGTGCGGCAGCTCCGGCCGCCCCTGATCGTGAGCGGGGGGGCTGCCGGCTGGGGGCCGCCCTCGTGGCAGCCGGGCCCGCTGGAGGAGGCGATCGGCGGGAGCGGCCTGCCGTACCCGGTGGAGGTCGACGGCGGCGACCCCGCGACCGTCTTCTTCACCTCCGGGACCACCGGACGCCCGAAGGGCGTCATCACCCCGCACCGCGCCACCGCCCGGCTGGCCGGGGACCCGATGCTCGCTCTCGGCGGTCCGGGTACGGCGATGCCGCAGGCCGCCCCGGTGCCGTGGGACGGCTACAGCCTGGAGCTCTGGGGCATGCTGCTGACCGGCGGCACCTCGGTCGTGGTGGCCGCGCCGTACCTGATGCCACAGGAGTTGCGCGCGCTGGTGGCCGGGCGCGGCGTGGACCGGGTGTGGCTGACCGCCTCGCTGTTCAACCTGTTCGTCGAGGAGGACGTCGGCGCGTTCGGCGGGCTGCGGCAGGTGGTGACGGGCGGCGAGCGGCTGTCGCCGCACCACGTCAGGGCGTTCATGGTCGCGCACCCCGGCGTCAGGCTGATCAACGGCTACGGGCCAGTGGAGAGCACGGTGTTCACCACCGCGCACCTCGTGCGGCCGCAGGACTGCCGGTTGCCCGAAGGCGTCCCGATCGGCCGCGCGGTGCTGGGCACGGAGGTCTTCGTGCTGGACGGCGAGCGGCTGTGCGGGCCCGGCGAGACGGGCGAGATCTGCGTCGGCGGCGACGGGCTGGCGGTGGAGTACCTCGGCGATCCGCAGCTGACCGCCGAGAGGTTCCCTGCGTGGGGTGGGCGCCGGGTGTACCGCTCGGGAGATCTCGGTCACGTGGACGCCGACGGCCTGCTGCACTTCGCGGGCCGCGGCGACCGGCAGGTCAAGCTGCGCGGGCACCGCATCGAACTGGCCGCCATCGAGGCCGTCGCGACCGCGCAGCCGGAGGTGAGCCGGTGCCTGGCCGTCGTCGAGGCGGCCAGGCTGCACCTGTTCTTCGTCGCGTCGGACCTCTCGGCCGAGGAGCTGGGGGTGAGGCTGCGTGAAAGCCTGCCCGCGTACGCGGCGCCCGAAGTGATCCACCGGGTCGACGCCTTCCCGATGACGGCCAACGGAAAGATCGACAAGGCTGCCCTGCTGGCCCTGGCCGCACCGGCGCGGCGCCAGGCCGCAGGAGCGCCCGCCGACGCGCTCACGCTCGCGGTCGCCGCCGCCTTCGCCGAGGTGATCGGGGTGCCCGAGCTGCCGCACGACGTGTCGCTGTTCGAGCTCGGCGGCAACTCTCTGGACGCCGGTCGGATCTGCGTACGGCTGCGCCGCCGGCTGGACCGCCCGGTGCCGATCTCCCGCCTGATGATCCACCCCACCGTGAACGGCCTGGCGGCCTGGCTGAAGACGACCCGCCCGAGCCCGCCACC
>NZ_JBQQCB010000255.1:0-6484 GCF_052246675.1 Nonomuraea sp. KM90
TCATCATCAAATGGTCGCTCGCATGGGCGATGAGGACTACACAAACTACACAGACAGGGAAAAGAGCCCAAAAGGCTGCGACTACAGAGCTGGGCATTCGCCAACCAACCATCCCTAAACGCCCACTCAGAGGGGCGACCCATCTCGTTCTGGTACGCCAGGGCGAAGAGCGGCGCCATGGTCTTCTGCCAGGAGGACAAGTCCAGGTCTGGTGGGGGCACGACGTTTTGCAGCGACAAGCCGATTGACGGCGAGGAGGCCACAGATCAGGGTTCCACCCACTCGTTCCCGCCCTCTGCCACGGGAAAGGTGCTGCACTACGGCACCGCGCAGGCCAAGGTCGCCCACGTCGCGGCGGTACTCAAGGAAGGCGGACGAGTCGCCGGCGCGCTCCAGACACCGCAAGGCGCTCCTCAGGCCGTCTGGACTGTCACCGTTCCCGCGGACAAGACGGTGACGGCGTTCGAGTTCGCGGGCGGCGGGGGTGAGACGATCAAACGAATCCAGCGGCGGCAGTCCATGACGGTGCCCGAGACCGACGCCAGGCAGGTCGGCCCTACCGTGGATATGCCAGGCGAGCTCGAGGTGAGGCGCTACAAGACACCCGACACCATGACCCTGATCTGGAAACTGGACGGGCAGAGCGTGGCCGTGAACAGCCTCTCATCCGGCATGGCGGTGATCGAGAGAGGCGGTCCCGCCCGGGCGCTGATCGACATGGACGGCAAGCCCATGCAGGTGGAGCTGCGAGAGTACAAGGAGCACTGGTTCGGCATCACCAGCACCAAGACCAAGCGTGTCGCGCTGACCTTCAGGGACGGCACGTCGGTGAGCGCCGACACCAGGCCCGACCCGTGGAAGATCGGCGGGTTCCGGATGTTCGCCGGGACACAGCAGCGTAGCGACGACTTGTACGCCGAAGGCTTTAAGATCGTCGGCTACGACAAGAACGGCGCAGAGCTCTGGCACGAGGATCACCAACCCACGCGCTAGGTCTCGGATCTCAACGCCGTACGTGTCAACGCGGATGCCGTTCGCGATCGTCCACACTTGGAGGAGAGGTATGCCTGGCATCTGTCATCGAGTCCAGACGCAGGCACGTCACCAGTTGACTCGGCATTCTCGACACAACCCCCGAAGCGGCGGCTCTGCTGGCGTGTCAATCACTTCTCGTTTCGTACAAGCACGAAGCTGGAATCGCATGAATGAGCTGATCGTAGATCCCGCCATCCCGACACACGACCGGCAACGAATCGCCGGCGCCCTCTCCTCCCCACACGGCCGGCCGAATCCCGAGCCCTCGCGAGGGGCGTGCCAATTCCTCACCCGGACCGCAGCTCCGGCCGTAGGAGCGGCCAGTGCC
The DNA here is from genome assembly GCF_052246675.1 of Nonomuraea sp. KM90. Classification (NCBI taxonomy): domain Bacteria; kingdom Bacillati; phylum Actinomycetota; class Actinomycetes; order Streptosporangiales; family Streptosporangiaceae; genus Nonomuraea; species Nonomuraea sp. KM90. Next base: position 1,364 of record NZ_JBQQCB010000255.1, read on the forward strand.
GTGCTGGCCGCGATGGCATTCGAAAGCGGGCATGAAAGCATCGGGAGTGCGGCCATGATGGTCTTCCTCCTGACGGTCTTGTTCATCGGCGTGGCACGCCCTCACCGGACGGCCCGCGGCGACGGCGACCGTTTGCGTAGTCTGCGATGACCTGGCTCCTCCCGCGTTACCCTGCTCAGTCGAGCGCAGAATGCCCTCGACACCGTTAGGCACTCCCAGGTAACCCCGGTGCCGCGCGGGCCTTTTTGGCCACGACAGCACTGAGCCCGGCGGCTGCACCGAATCTGACGCGGGCACCTCCCAGCATCACAAACATCCCGCTCGGCAACAGCTAGGGCGTTCGTACGGTCGGCGTTGGGGCACGGCGCGCGCCGGGCATGGTGACTGGCAGCAGGTCGAGGTGATTCGTTCGGCGTCTGCTCCGAGTCGACGCCGGAGACTGACTCATCTGAATGAGAACTCGGTCGGCGCGGGAGCCAAAACGGTCCCTGATCAGACACGGACAGGGCATCTGGCCTGTGGCACCCTTACTGGCCTACTTGGTCTCCACCCGAGAAGCCCTACTACGGACAGAGCCAAGCTGCGCCCATCGGCTCTCAGCCGGGTCACGTCCACGGACGTGGTGTATGAATCGATCTTCGCGTGATCCTGTTTCTGCAGGTTAAGCGGTAAGTGTCTGTGGGAGCGGGTTCTGCGCCGGTGTGTCGCTGATGATCAGCCGGACGCGGGCTTTGGCCAGGATGTCCAAGCCCATGTAGCGGCGGGCTTCGGTCCATTCATCGGTCTGCTCGGCCAGCACCGCGCCGACCAGCCGGATGATCGCGGTCCGGTCGGGGAAGATACCGACCACGTCGGTGCGACGGCGGATCTCCTTGTTCAGCCGTTCCTGCGGATTGTTGGACCAGATCTGGCGCCAGGTCTCGCGCGGGAAGGCGGCGAAGGCCAGCAGGTCCTCCCGGGCGGCGTCCAGATGCTCGCACGCGGCCGGATACTTGGCCTCCAGGGCCTCGATGACCCAGGCGTGCTGGCTGCGGACCTGTTCGGCGGTGGGCTGGTCGAAGATGGTGCGCACCAGCGTGGCCACCCACGGCTGCGCCGACTTGGGCACGGTGGTGAGCAGATTGCGCAGGTAGTGAAGCCGTCAAGAAACAAGCTGTCGATTTCCGCATTTCGCCTCGTCGAGGGTGTATGGCGGGCCCAGGAAAGCACGTAAGGCTCTTGCTGCACCTGAATGTGGTCGTGCAGCATGTGGGACCGGACGGGACGTCCACGGGCCATCGCCCAACAGACACGCCGACAAGTTATTTCTTGACGGCTTCAGTGCGTGCGACACCGCTGCCACGCCGCCCCAGGCAGGGCGGCACCGATCGCCTCCACCAGGCCGCGGTGGGCGTCGGAGACGACCAGCTGAACCCCGGACAGGCCACGCGCGACCAGGCCGCGCAGAAACGCCAGCCAGCCCGCGCCGTCCTCGGCCGAGGTGACGTCCAGGCCGAGGACCTCGCGCTGGCCGTTGGCGTTGACGCCGGTGGCGACCAGCGCGTGCACATTGATCGTGCGGCCGCCCTCGCGCACCTTCTGCGTCAGCGCGTCCAGCCACACGAACGTGTACGGGCCGCTATCGAGCGCCCGGGTGCGGAACGCCTCGACCTGCTCATCCAGCACCTTGGCCATAGCCGAGACCTGGCTCTTGGAGATGTGCTTGATGCCGAGTTGCTCCACCAGCTTGTCCACCCGCCGCGTCGACACCCCCAGCAGGTAGGACGTGGCGACCACGCTGACCAGTGCCTGCTCGGCCCGCCGCCGGCGCTCCAGCAGCCAGTCCGGATAGTACGAGCCCGACCGCAGCTTCGGAATCGCCAGCTCGATCGTGCCCGCGCGGGTGTCCCACTCACGGGTGCGGTAGCCGTTACGGGAGTTGGTCCGCTCGTCGCTGCGCTGCCCGTAGGCGGCCCCGCACAGGCTGTCGGCCTCGGCCGACATCAACGTCTCGGCCATGGTCTTCACCATGGATCGCAACAGATCCGGATCACCGGTCTCGATCTGCTGCGCCAGCCACCGGGCAGGCGTCACACTGTTGTCCGCGGTCATCGCCGTTCTCCTTCTTGGAATCGTTGCTACGAAGGATCACGCGATGGCCGTTCTCATTTCACGACGCCACACCTGCTGACCAGGTCAAACTCGTACACCACTTCCGCGGACGCAACCCTCAGCCGCGCGAGATATGTGCACCAGCTCAGGCGACCTCAGCGGCTTGTTCGCTGTTCCTGAGCCGGTTCTTGAGCCGGAGGGCAGGAGTGTGCCGGGCCGCTCCGGGCGCGGTTCACGCCGCGTGCGACGGTCTGATGTCGTCCCCGCCGCCGGGTGTGTTGCGGGGATGAGTGGCGCTGAGGCCTTCCAGGTAGGCGAGGTGGGCGCGGTGATGGGCGAGCTCCTCCTGGTTGGCGGCGATCAACGCTTCGAGGGTGGCGATGGTGTCGCGCTGGTGGGATAGCCCGACCCGCTCGATCAGGTGCCGAGCGGCCGCGCGGCGCAGCTGAGCGAGGTCGTCTCGTTGCATCCAATGGATGGCCAGGGCGGCGATGACAGCGGCGGCGATGTCGTTGGCATAGGCCGGTGCGGGCGCGCGCCGGTATTGGGTGGAGGCGTCACACCGCAGGGCGCGAACGCCGAGATCCGCTGGGGTGCGGGCACCGGCGAGGGCGTGGCTGGCGTCAATGGTGCTGCAGTCGATCAACTGAATATCGTGGTCAATGAGTGGCCGATCAGGGCGATGGCGCCGCAGGAGCACGCCGGCGGGAAGTTCATCTCCGTAGTGGAGGGTGACACGGGTGGTGTCGGGGTCGATGCGGTTGGTGTCGAAGGCGGGTTCGAGGGTGAAGGTGCCCCGGACCTGGGCGGCCACGACGTGGCAGCGCAGCGCTCCGGTGAGAAGGTTGGCGGTAGCCGTTATCCGCAGGCGACCATGGGGGGCGGCGGCCAGGTCGACGGTGCGGGCATGAGCGAGGTCGGGGGAGACGCCCTGCGGGGATGGCGTCGTGGTCATCGAAATCCTTGAATGTGAGGAGGTGTTCGGGTCCCTGAAGAGCTGGTGGCCAGGGCGGAGCATGAAGGTGAGCCGGCCGCGGACGGCTGGCGCAGCGCCAGCCTTCCGGCTGACGGCCCGGTAGAACGCCGCATTGCCGTCGGGAGGGTGTCCCCGCTGCGTGCTTCTCTGAGCAGCCGCACTCCTGCCGTCCCGCGCTGCGAAGATCGCTCATTGCACAGTCGGAGACGCCTCCTTAAGGCTTGATACCGTCAGACTGGGGGAGACAAGGACGTGAGGCACCGGGTGGCACTGTCAACGATGCGGACCCCTGAGCGGTGGCTGATCTCTTCCAGGCCCTGCTCGGCAGGCAATGCATCCGCGCGGCGTGCCGTCGCTCGCCGATCGCGCGTGGACACGCATCGACGAGCGCGGCCGCTGCGCGGGAGGGCCACGGGTTACCGAGCCGGAGCACCGCGAACCTCATCACGACCTCCTCCTGGTGGGGTAGTTGCTGTTGGAATCCCCCGCATTCAGGCGGGCGGAGGATGTCAACAGGTGACGAGCGGGAAGTGCGTGTCGGCTTCATGGACACTCATCCGGCCGGTGATGTCGTAGTACTCCACGCGGGTGGTGGCCGCAGGCGGTCGTCCTGTCTGATCAGCGGTGTGCTGACGCCGCACGATTTGCTGACCAAGGCAAAGCTGCCCTGCGGGGATGGTGATGCTGTTGTCGTTGACGCGGACGACCTCGTACCAGGTGCCGTGGTAGAGGGCGAAGTCGCCGATGTCGAAGTCGGTGCATCGCCACACCTTGATGCCTTCGGCGACCAGGTGCTCCCAGTAGGCGAGCTTTTCCAGGAGCAGTTGCTCCCGCACGATCAGTCGCTGCCGGAGGTCCGCCAGCGGCGGGTTAGGCCGGGTGACCGGATGGCCTCGCTCGTCGACAACCGTCTGACCATGGTGTTCGAGTGGGGTCGCGTAGGCCTCGCCAGTGAGTTTACGGCGGATGCGGTTGAGCTCGGAGCGGAGCCGGTGGATACGGCGCAACGTGCTGCGAGGATTTCGCCGATGCTGCTCACGGTGCGTCGCGGTCTTCTGGGCAGGGCCCGCGCGCACGGTCCGGCTGGACGCAGGTGCCAGGTGTGCCGGTGCGGGGGTCTGATCTCTGCTGATGGTGGGAGATGGTGCGCGGGCGGGGTCGGGCCGGTTCTTCGTGGCGATGCGCGGCTCTCGCAGGTCGGAGGTGCTCCCGGCCGGTGGTGTCAGGACGGTTTCGATCCGGGTCTGGTGCCCGGCGGCGTGCAGCCCGTCGGCGATCTCATGCGCACGTGCAAGGAGGTGCTGGAAGCCTGCGCCCTCAGATCCCCGCAGTTGCCAGGCGCCGCGCCGCCCGCTGGGGGTGATGCCGCCGCGCCAGACCAGTTTGTTACCGTCGCAGCCCCGCAGGTCGCGGGTTGTGGCGCCCACCAGGAGGAGGCCGTGGACGGCCGAGACCTGAATGATGATCATCGAGTTGTCCCTTCGTGCGGTGTGTGATCATCCGGTAGCCCCTTCGTGTGGCTTGGGGGATGTGGCATGCGGCCGAACGCTCGGGCGGGGCCCGAACTGAGCCTCCAGGTGAGCGGCCATCATCTCTGCGGTGTTGCGCTCGTCGAACAGGCCGCCGAACTCGTGCGCCTGTTCGGCACCAAGACCGATGAGACGGGCGGCGCGAAAGCGGACGTGGATAACATCACGGCCTCGGATCGTTCCGATGTGATGGGCCGGATCGCCGGTGACGGCCAGCAGGTACTCCTCTGCGCTGCCGTTGAGGTCGAGATGGTCGGCCGGGGTGAGAGCGATTCCGTCGGTGACTCCTCCGCCCCCTGAAGAGGGTGGCTTCTCGCTAAGCCGCTGCGGCTTCGCGAAGGGCAAGCCCTGCCCCGAGGATGTTGATCGCCGCGTTGACGTCGGCGTGCGCGGTGTGACCGCACGCCGTACAGGCGAACTCGGCTTGGGTGGCGCGGTTCTCTTTCGCCATGTGCCCGCATTGGGCGCACGTGCGGGAGGTGTTGCGGGGGTCCACGGAGATCAGCTCTCGACCGGCGCTTTCAG
>NZ_JBQQCB010000256.1:0-6290 GCF_052246675.1 Nonomuraea sp. KM90
CCTATGACCACTGACCGTAGCCAGACCCCTTGGCATCAATCATCTAGGGCGGTGTTCTGGTCGGATCAGTGTGGTTTTCCCGGCCGTCATGGCTGGGTTCGAGCGCGCGTACGTGGACCGGGACGGAGCTCAGGCGGGGTGGAGCTGGCGGATGCGTGGCGCTACGGCCGGACCATGCTGCGCCGGTACGTCAGTTTCCCTCCTACAAGGCCAGGACAGGCCACCACCTTCGAGGGCGGTGGTGGCCTGTAAGTGATCAATATGATGAGTTGACATCCTCCGCGCGCCTGAAGGCGGGGGATTCCAGCACGACTACCTCACCAGGAGGAGGTCGCGTTGAGGTTCGCGGTTCACCGGCCCGCCCAGCGGTGGGCCTCCCCGCGCAGAGACGGCATGCCCTGCCGCGTGTTTGATGTTACGTGCCGCGTTCGCATCGGCGTTGCCGGCGTATCCGCAGGACCGGCACTGGAAACGCGCTTGGCTCTCGCGCGCCTGCCGGTCCACGATCCCGCACGCCGAGCACTTCGCCGACGTTGCGGGACAGGCGACGGACGTCGCTGGCCTTGACCGCGACGATTCGAAACCCTTCACCCTGCCCGCGCCGGCGAAAGGCGGGCCTGCGATGGGTGGTGCGGAAGAAGTTCGCCATCGCCTGGGCGAAGTCCTTCAGGGCCTGCTGCTGCACGATGATCGACCCCGCGCGCAGCCAGGCGAACGCGGCCCGCGCTTCGGTGAGCTGCCGGCACTGCTCGGCAAACCCCGGCGCGCTCTTACGGCCCGGCCGCCAGTGCGCGTGCTGCTCGACGGCCAGATTCCACACGTACCGCGCGTGCCCGCGATGCTCCACAAGCGCCTGCTCTTGGGCCGGCGTGGGCTGAAGCCGGTAGCGGGACATGCCGGCCAAGCTACCGACCACCACCGACAAAACCAGGACCCCACCATGGCCCGCCGTTCCGCGTTTCCTCCCGCCCTCAAGGACGGGGAGGGGCATCCACGCTGCAAGTACCCGGTGGGATCGACAGAAAAGCACCAGCTGCCTAGGCTTTGGCCCCATGCCCCGAAAGGCAATGATCTGGCTCGTCCTGATCCAGCTCTTCGTGCTCGTGGGCTGCGGAGATCAACCGCCCGTCCCACGCAAGGCGGCACCGTTGACCCTCGCGCCGTCCACGCTCGCGCTTCCTGGGGGTAAGGGCGGTCGGCCGACTGATGACGTCAATGGCGACGGCTACGCCGACCTGATCGTCGAGTTGCCCGATCTCGCGGTCGTCTATGGCTCCTCCAGAGGGGTCGATCCCTCGACGCGGACGGTGCTGCTATCCGATGCGACCGTGTGGAGCTTGACCGGCATCAGAGCCGATCTCGACGGTGACGGTTTCGGAGACATCCTCGGCTATGGAGGGCCAGCTGGGGATGATGTGCCGTATCGTCCTCACATCTTTTGGGGCGGCGCGCATGGCATCTCGGCGAAGACGCTCCCCACCCCTGTGCCACTGCTTGTGAAAGCGGGACAGCGCTCTATAGGGCCGTCGCTGGTGACTTCAACGGGGATGGGTCCGCCGACGTGGCGATGACCAGCCCTGCCAGAGCGGGTGGGACAGATACGGCTTTGGCTGTGCTTTACGGCCCGTTCAGCCGAGCCGGGACCCCGAACCGTCACACCGTCCAACCGTCGCCGACCGGGGAGGGTCTGCTGCATATGACGGTCGACAAGATCGACGGGCGGCGCGCGACCGGGCTGATCGTCTACGAGGGCGATGACGGCGAGCAGGCTGCCGGTTGGCTGCTCGGCGCCGGTCCTGGCGGCCTGTCGAGGGTGGGCCGGAAGCTCAACGAGGGCAACGCGGCCGCGTTCGGCGACTTCGACAGCGATGGCGTCAGAGACGTCGCGGTCGGCGACGATGGGAGCCGCAACGACGAGCACGGCGACGAGACGGAACCGCTCTCCGTCCACAGAACGCTGACCATCTACTACGGCAACGGCCGACGCGCGGTGTTCACAGGCGCCGCAGGCCCTGCGGTACCGGGTGACTTCAACGGGGACGGCCGCGACGACCTCGCCTTCGGCGGGGTGGCCGACTCGTCCTGGCCGCACCGATACACCTCATCGCGGATCTTCTGGGGCGGATCCGATGGTCTGCGAGCCGGGGAAAAGGTCAAGGGAGTGGGCCAGGCCTGGCCGCTGGCGGCGAGCGACTACGACGGGGATGGGGACGATGAACTCGTCTTCGCCGCCTTCACTGACAGTACCGACGATCTCACCATCATGGTGACAGACGGCAAGAGGGTACTGACCAGCTTCGACCGCCGAACCCGCTGATCTGCGACTCCAGCAGTCGCGGCCCCCTTTCTGGTGCCGACCCCGACCGCTTCAGGCCCATCCGGGCGGTGCGCGCCTAGGTGGTGGCGAGGGCGCCGCAGCGAAAGCGAGCTTGAGAACATCAATAAAGGGGCCGTTTCCGGAACACCTTGTGCGTGGCGTTGCGCGTCGTTCGCGGCGAAGGGGAGGGATGGCGTCAGTACTGGTGAGTGAGCGGCGGGTGAGAGAATCCAGTCCCGAGGTGCTGCGCAGCACCGACAGAAGAATGATCTCTTTGGTCCGGCATTGGGGTTGCCCTCCACCGTGCCATGGTGGCTCGCGTTCAGAAGGTGCCTGCACGGGTCTGGCATAGATCACCGCCTGCCCCGCGTCCTTGCTTGGTGAGCGGCGAGGAGGGCCGGTGGATCCAGAACACGAGGCAGTATTCCTGAGGTTTGTGGTCGAACGCTCGGGAGCGCTCTTCCGTACCGCCTATCTACTGACTGGGGACCGGCACGCCGCGGAGGACCTGGTGCAGTCGGCGCTGGCCAAGACCGCGGCAAACTGGCGGCGCCTGCGCGACCCCATGGCCGTCGAGGGGTACGTGCGCCGGGCCATCTACCACGAGCAGGTGAGCTGGTGGCGGCGCCGTTCCCGGGCGGCTGAGATCTCCACCGAGCACGTACCCGACCGGGGCTCCGAGGGCCACGCCGAGGCGACGGACCTGCGGCTGGCGATGCGTGCGGCGCTGGCCCGGCTGACGCCCCGCCAGCGCGCTGTTCTCGTGCTGCGCTACTTCGAGGACCTGTCGGAGAGCGAGATCGCCGCCGTCCTCGGCATCCGAGTGGGGTCGGTACGGAGCCAGATCTATCGCTCGCTGGAACGGCTGAAGAAGATTGCGCCGGAGCTCGACGCCATGAAGGAGCTGCGATGAACATCGAGGATCGGCTACGCGAGACTCTCGACGGCATGGCACGCGAGGAGGAACCGCCGCCGCCCGCCCACTTCCTGTCCAGACTCTCGACGACTGTGAAGCGCCCCAGCCGTCTCGTCCCGCTGGTGACGGCGGCTGCCGTGGTCATGCTGCTGATCGTGTCCACGCTGCTGATCCAGCAGATCGTCCCCCGCGACGGCGAGCCGTCCGAGCCCGCCGACAGCTTTCCCCCAGCTCCGGTGGAGAGGGTGTGGCCGGGCGCGGTGCACTCCCTGCCGAAGAAGCTGCGCAACGGACTGAGTTTCCGGCCCGAGCTGTTCATCGATGCGCGGACGCTGCTGGTCAGGACGGGCAAGGGCGACAGCGCCGACCCGGCCGTCCTGTGGACGTACGATGTGGCCTCCGGGCGGGTGAGTCGGCTGGTGGCGCCGATCCCACCGGCCAGGACGGACTACACCTCTCCCATTGTCGTTGGCAACGGTCGGCTGGTCTGGTACACGGTGTCCTGGGGCAAGGTCAAAGGCGCGCTCGACATCTGGGCGGCGCCGGTCGGCGGAGGGGCGGTGCACAAGGTTACTACCATTCACCAGACCATGAAATATGGGGACATCGACTTGCTGGCCGTCCAGGGCGACACGGTCGTCTGGTCACGTGGCATCGAGGGCGGCGTCTACCAGGCCCCGCTGGCGGGCGGCGAGCCCCGTCCCGTTTCCGGCACCAAGCAGCTGCACCTGCTCCAATGGCCTTGGGCGGCTCACAGTAGGCGTGCCAAGGGCGATCTATCGGACCCGCGTCCCTCGTTCGTGCAGCTGGTCAACGTGCTGACCGGAGAGGGGCGTACGGTGAGCGAGCGCGCCAGCGTGTGCTCGCTTACCTGGTGCCTGGACCGGCAGTCGCAGCGCGCCCGCCGTCGCGACGGCTCGGGAGAGCACCAGCTGCCGGGCTGGCCCTACTTCTCCGCGACGCCGGCGCTCGACCGGTTCATCGTGCTCGGGCCGAAGGACCGGATCGGCACGGATGTCCGCCTCTACCTGCACGACCTCGCCACCCGCCGCACGGGTGTCCTCGGCGGGCGCGTTAAGAACGGCTCCAAGGCCGCCTCCGAGATCATGGAGGCCACCCGCATCGACCACCGCACGGTGCACCTGCTCTCCTTCCCCCTGAAGGACCGACAGATGGTGGTGAACCTCACGGCCATCCGTTGACCTGGCGACCCGATCTGTTCCAGGCCGGCACATGGGCTGCATCTTCAGACGAGATCAGCGGAACTCGACCTCGTCGCGTGCACGCACCCACACGTGCAGGCCAGCGGCGTGAATCTCGGTCGCGTCGCGGAAGCAAGCGGGGTAGGGCAGGTTCTCTGGGGTATCGCCGTTGGGCGCGCTGGGGTCAGGTTTAGCCAGAGCGGGCACCTCGACAACGATCCGCCACTCGTCGGGACCGCATTGACCCTGGACTGTGCCTGGTAGCCACGGCCACGAGTCGCGATCGTTGTTCTGGTCATCGTGTAGGGGATACCTGACGAGAACAGGGGTGTCCTCGGGGAATGCCTGTCATTGTCCTCAGGCAGGTACTCGTTGATCATGGAGTTCCTCTCCCGCCCCTCGGAGGGGAGCGCCGGCGCGTTCGCTCTCGTCGACCCGCGAGGACGGCGCCGACGGGGCGGCTGAGATCAGCCGATGGGGAGACGTCACCGTGCTGGCCCACCGGCTGAACGCCCCCCGTGAGCCGCGGCGAACAGCCCGTGCCTCCCGCGGACTACACGGACGAGGAGCGTGTCCTGCGCCGCCACCTGAGCGCCCACCTGCTGCCGTCCGCGCCTGCCTGGGTCGCCGGGTATGTCATGCCGGGTGTTTCAACCTCGATCAGGAGGAGACGCTCCGCTCCGTGCGCGGTCTCGCCGAGGTCGATGTGGTTCTGGCCTGCATCGGCCACGGCGAGCCCGTCACCGACGCCCACGTTCTCTCACCACGGTCGTGACCGCCCTGCCACGCCCGTGAAGCCCCGCCGGGCGCTCAGGGTCGCGCCGAGGTGCGGCGGCTGCGGAAGGCGGCAACGCGCGCGCGGTTCTGGCAGGTGACGGAGCAGAACCGGCGCCGCCCCGCTGGTGAGGCGTCGATGTAGACATCCGCGCAGCGCCGACCTGTGCACACGCCCAGGCGCTGGGATCCTTGGCCAGCGAGATGCTGACGCAGCGCGACCGCCGCGGCGGCGAGCACCGGGTTCGCGCTGTCGCCGACGGTCCAGTTCGCATGCGTGTGATTGCCCATGACGCTCAGGCAGGGCCTGACCTCGGTGTCCGTGAGAAGTTCGTTGACCAGCCGGGCCTGCCCGGCCGCGTCGGCCATGGCGAAGACCGGGTAGAGGCGGTCGGCGGCGAGCGCCAGGGCCCGGTCGGTGGGCTTCTGGCCGGCAGGCAGGGCGATCTCGGCGATGGGCGGATAGGCCTCGTCGGGATAGTCCTCCGCACGCGCCTCACGGGGAACAGACCCCCATCCGTTGATGAGCTCGACCAGGACCGCCGTCGGCATCGCGTCCACTCTCATACCACAACTGTAACGTGATGAAAGCCTCCTTCGCGTTTCACCCGCCAGCTTCATCTTGTAACGTATTAACTCCATTTAACACGTTACAAGAAAGGTCGGCGTGATCGATCCTCTCGTGCTACCCGGCTTCCTCGTGACCGTGCTCGTGATCACCGTCGTCCCGGGGCCGGACAGCGTCTACATCGTCGCGGTGGCGGTGGACCGGGGCCGTCGTGCTGGGCTGCTGTCGGCTGTTGGCATGGCGCTGGGCATGGTGGTGCACGTCGTCGCGGCCACACTGGGGCTGGCGGCGCTACTGAACTCGGCACCACAGGCGCTGATCGTCGTACAGCTGATAGGCGGGCTCTACCTCGGCTGGCTGGCGGTGACCACCCTGCGGACGGCCAGAACGGTACTTCCCCCTGGTTGGTGGACACGCTGATACTGGATCTTGCTTGATCCAGAGGAAGCGAGAAGACCGCCGATGGCGTTGAAGGACTACTCGGAGGAGTTCAAGGCCGATGCCGTGGCCTTG
>NZ_JBQQCB010000257.1:0-6275 GCF_052246675.1 Nonomuraea sp. KM90
ACCAGGACGTCCGTCCCGGGCAGCACCCGCCTGCCGTCCATGGGCAGCACGGTGCCACCGCGCAGCACCACGGGGCGTCCGGCCTCGAACTCGTTCATGGCACGCTCCTCGCTTGCGAACGATTGTCCGCTCTACGGTCACCGCCACTGTGATGAGTGGCCTGTCAAGACGGTTGACGAGAACACGCGTCAGTGCTGAGATCGGATCAGCGGACATACGTCCGTTGAACGGACGCGAGAATGGAGCCGGATGACTGACACCGTGCCGGGAGGGCCGCTGTCGGGCGTGCTGGTGGCCGATTTCTCCCGGATCCTGGCCGGGCCGTACGCCACGATGCTGCTGGCCGACCTGGGCGCCGACGTCGTCAAGGTCGAGGGGCCCGGCGGGGACGACACCCGGTCGTGGACGCCGCCCGCGCGGGGCGAGGCGTCGACCTACTACCTCGGGGTCAACCGGGGCAAGCGGTCGATCGCGCTGGACCTGCGGGACGAGGGCGACGCGGCGGTCGCCCGGGAGCTGGCCCGGCGGGCGGATGTGCTGGTGGAGAACTTCCGGCCGGGCGGGCTGGCCAAGTACGGGCTGGACTATGCCGCCGCCAGCGCGGTCAACCCGGGGCTGGTGTACGCCTCGATCAGCGGGTTCGGGTCGGGGGCCGGAGCGCGGGTGCCCGGTTACGACCTGATGGTGCAGGCCATGTCGGGGTTGATGAGCCTGACCGGGGAGCCGGACGGGCCCCCGTACCGGGCCGGGATCTCGGTGTTCGACGTGATGGCGGGCAACCACGCCGTCATCGGGGTGCTGGCCGCGCTGCGGCATCGCGAAGCCACGGGGCGGGGGCAGCACGTCGAGGTGAACCTGATGTCGTCGGCGCTGACGGGGCTGGTCAACCAGAGCTCGGCGTACGTGGCGGGGGGCGTGGTGCCCTACCGGATGGGGAACGCGCATCCGAGCGTGTTCCCGTACGAGCCGCTGCCGACCGCCGATCACGACCTGATCGTGGCCGCGGCCAACGACGGCCAGTTCCGCAAGCTGTGCGAGGTGCTCGGCATCCCCGAGATCGCCGACGACCCGCGCTTCGCCCGCAACGCCGACCGTACCGAGCGGCGGGAGGAGCTGCGGCCGATCCTGGTCGAGCGGCTCGTCCTGCGGCCCGCCGACGAGTGGTTCACGCTGCTGGTGGAGGCCGGCGTGCCGAGCGGGCCGATCAACACGATCGACGGCGGGTTCGCGGCGGCGGAGCGGTTCGGGCTGGACCCGGTCGTCGTGGTGGGCGAGGGCGAGCGGGCCGTGCCGACCACGCGGCATCCGATCCGCTTCTCCGAGACACCCGCCGGGTACGCCCTGCCGCCGCCCGAGCTGGACGAGCACGGCACCGAGCTGCGCAAGTGGCTGGAGGGCGGGCATGGCTGACTACCCGACCGCGCTGGGCGCGTCCTCCCCCACGTCGATCACGCTGCTGGGCCGCGACCTGGCCGCCGACGTGATGGGCGAGGTGAGCTTCGGTGAGCTGGCGTTCTGGCTGGCCACGCAGCGCCGTCCGGCGCCGGGCGAGGTGCGGGTGTTCGAGGCGGTGCTGGCGGCGCTGGCCGACCACGGGTTCACGCCGACCGCGATCGTGACGCGGCTGACGTACCTGTCGGCGCCGGACTCCGTCCAGGGCGCGCTGGCCGCCGGGCTGCTCGGCGGCGGCTCCCGCTTCCTCGGCGTCACCGAGGACTGCGGCCGGTTCCTGCACGAGGTGCTCGCCACCCGCGACCCGCTGCCCTGCGACGAGAAGGGCTGGGACGCGCTCGCCCTGGAGACCGTCCGCGCCCGGCGGGAGAGCCGGCAGCTCATCCCCGGGCTCGGCCACCACGTGCACAAGGACGGCGACCCGCGCACGCCCCGGCTGTTCGAGATCGCGGCCGAGGAGGGCCTGTTCGGGCCGCACCTGTCGCTGCTGGCGGCCGTCGGGCGCGTGCACCCCGAGGTGCTGGGCCGGACGCTGCCGGTCAACGGCGCCGGGGCCTGCGGGGCGGCGCTGGCCGACCTGGGGCTGCCGCTGGAGCTGCTGCGCGCCTTCGCGCTGCTGGCCAGGACCGCCGGGCTGATCGGGCAGCTCGCCGAGGAGCTGCGGCGGCCGGTGGCCAACGAGATCTTCCTGTCGGTGGACCTGAACAACCGGTCCATCCCGCCCGAGCCGTTCCCCGATGGAGGTTCGCATGGCTGAGGTCGTCGCCGTCATCGCATCCACCCACCACCCCTTCTACTACCGCGCCAGCACCTCCACCGGTGACGAGCGCCCGCCGTTCGCCGACGAGTGGGTGCGCAAGGTCGAGGCATTCCGCGAGACCCTGACCAGGGCCCGGCCGGACGTGCTGGTCATGGTCGGCTCCGACCACTTCCACCAGTTCTGGCTGGACAACATGCCGCAGTTCCTGGTCGGCAAGGCGCCCTTCTACGACGCGAACTTCTACAACGAGGAACGCGAGTTCGGCCTGCCCCGGATGTTGTTCACCGGGCAGGAGGACCTGTCGGCGCACATCCTGCGCGAGGGCCTGGACGCCGGGTTCGACCTGGCCTTCTCCAACGAGCTGCGGATCGACCACTCGATCACGTGCCCGATCATCACCCTGCGCCCGCAGAACGACCTGCCGATCGTGCCCGTCTACACCAACATCTTCGCCCCGCCCCTGCCGCAGCCCAAGCGGTTCGTGCAGCTCGGGCGGACCATCAGGGAGCTGGTGGAGTCGTGGCCCGGCAACCAGCGGGTGGCCGTCATCGGCACCGGGCACCTGTCGCTCGAACTCGGCGGCCCCCGCCAGTTCGGGCCGCACGGCCCCGACCCGGAGTTCGACCGCAAGGCCGTGGAGTGGATCTCCTCCGGGGACATCGAGGGCTGCCTGGCCGAGGTGACCCTGGACAGCCTCTGGAACCCCGGCAACGCCACCCACGGGTTCATGGACTTCATGCTCATGATGGGCGTCGCCGGCGACGGCCGCAAAGCCGACTACGTCGACACCTACGACCTGTTCCACACCATGGAGGCGTACTTCACCTGGTACCCGGACGGAGGCGGCCGCTCGTGAGCAAATACCTGCTGAACAAGTTCCTGTTCACCGTCGATCGCGACCCCGAGCTGGTCGAACGCTACCGCGAGCAGCCGCGGGCGACGGTGGAGTGGTGGGAGGCCGAGTACGCCAACCGCATCCTCGGCTGCCACACCGCCGAGTCGTCCACCTGGCTGCGCTTCGACGACACCGAACGCGAGGCGCTGGCCGCCCACGACTACGCGAAGCTGTTCGCGCTGGGGGCGCACCCGTTCCTGACGCTGACGTTGTTCATCGCCATGTTCGAGCGCGACCACGCCGAGCCGTTGGGCTTCCAGCTCGAATACGCCCGCAGGCTGTCCCACCACAGCCTGCCCTATCCGGACATCGCCACCTGATGCGCGCCACCCACCCGGAGCCCGCCGCCCTCCGTGGCGGCACCGGCCGGCTCGCGAGCCCCGGCCGGTCGAGACCTGGGGCGGGCTGATGCGGGCCGCGCAGGTCGAGGTGTGCGGGCGGGCGCCCGTCGTCACCGAGCGTCCCGAGCCCGCGCCGGCGCCGGCTGAGGTGCTGGTGCGGGTGACGGCCGCGCCGATCACCCCGCTGGACCTGCTGTGCGCGACCGGTACGTCCTACTTCGGGGCGCCCGCCCTCCCCTACGTGCCCGGCGTCCAGGGCGTGGGCACGGCGGACGGGCGGCTCGTGTGGTTCCCGACCTCGGCCGGGATGGCGCCGGGTGACGGCAGCATGGCCGAGCTGGCATCGGCCCGGGCCGAGGACCTGGTCGAGCTGCCCGCCGGCGCCGACCCGTTCGCGGTGGCCGCGCTGGGCCTGTCCGCCGTGGCCGCCCACATGGCGCTGACCTGGCGGGGCGAGCTGGTGGCGGGCGAGCAGGTGCTGGTGCTCGGCGGGGGCGGCGTGGTGGGCCAGGCGGCGATCCAGCTCGCCCGCCTGGCGGGGGCCCGCCGCGTGGTGGCGGCCGCCCACTCCCCCGGCGGCCTCGACCGGGCCGGGCAGGCGGGCGCCGACGCCGTGGTCGCCCTCGGCCTGGAACCGGCCGGGCAGGCCGGGGCCTTGGGCGCCGCTGATGTGGCCGAGCTCGGGGAGCGGTTCGCCGCCGTCTGCGACGGGCCCGTGGACCTGGTGCTCGACCCGCTCTTCGGGGTCCCCGCCGCAGCGGCGGCGCGCGTGCTGCGCAAGGGCGGCAGGCTGGTCAACCTCGGCGGGTCGGCGTCGGAGACGTGCCCGCTCGACTCCGCCACGCTGCGCAGCCGCTCGCTCCGGGTGCTGGGGTACACCAACAACGAGCTCACCCGGGAGCAGCGGGCGGCGTCCGTCGCGTTCGTCGCCGAGCAGTCGGCCGCCGGGCGGCTGGCGGTGGCGCACGAGGTGGTGCCGCTCCAGGAGACCCCGGACGCCTGGCGCCGCCAGTCCGCGGGCACCACTGGCGGCCGCATCGTCCTGCGCCCCGGCTGAGCCGGCCGGTCCCGCACCCCGGCTGAGCCGGCCGCTCCTGCGCCCCGCTGAGCCGACCGCCCCGGCTGGGCCGGCCGCCTCCGTCAGGCGAGCTGGGCCACGCCGGAGCGTGGTGAGGACAGCACCGGGACGTCCCCGCCCGCCTCCCCCACGATCCGCGCCATGGACGCCTGGGCCAGCACCACCACGTCCACCTTCCCGGCCAGCTCCCGGAACCCGGCCAGGACCAGGGCGTCGTGGCGGGCCGGGTCGCCGCCGCGCAGGGCCTCGAAGGCCCCGTCGCACAGGTGCGGCACGACCTCCCGCGCCACCCCCTCCCGGTCGGCGGCCCGCTGGACGGCGCGGGTGGTGGGGCCGAGCGTGGTGGCGAGCGTGGCCAGCACGCCGACGCGGGCGCCCGCCCGTACGGCCTGCTCGGCCATCGGCTCGTCGATGCGCAGGATCGGCAGCTCCGCGAACGGGCGGGCCTGCTCGGCGGCCTCGCCGATGGAGGAGCAGGTGACCAGCAGCACGGCCGCCCCGGACTCCTTCGCGTACGCCGCGTACGACACCACCCGGCGCAGCACGTGCGGCGGCGGCCCGTCACCGGCGATGGTGTCCTGGAGCAGGCTCTCGTCGACGAAGTTCAGGATCCGGGCACCGGGGCGCACCTCGGCGGCGAGCTCGGTCAGCGGCCCGGCGAGGGCGGGCACGGTGTGCAGCATCGCGATCTTCGGCGTGTCCCCGCTCATCGGGCCGCCCCCTCGCCTGAGGCGTGCCACGGGCGGGCGTGCTCGTCCACGATCGCGGCCAGGTGCCGCAGCCGGGGCACGGAGCGGGCCCGCAGCCCGCCCGGCACGTCCCCGGAGCCGACCACATCGCTCCAGATGGCCCGCCCCGCGAGCATGCCCGACGCGCCCGCGCGGCACGCGGCCCGTACGGCGGCGGGGAAGTCGTCCCGCTCCACCCCCTGCGACAGCACCACCCACGGTACGGGGATCACCTCGTCCAGGAGCGCGCACTCCTCGCGCAGGCGCTCCTCCGGGGCCGCCCCGCCGAGCGGCACCTGCGCCTTGTACAGGCTGGGCCGCAGCCCGGCCAGCTCCCGCGCCGCCTCCCTGATCGCGCCGGGCCCGTCGAAGGCCCCCTCGGGAACACCGGCGGCCGGCTTGGCCACGCCTTCCAGGACCGAGAGCAGCCCCGCGTCCGCGCAGCGCCGGACGAACTCGGCCGCCGTCTCCAGCCGCCGCCCCCTCTGCTCGTCGTCGCGCCAGATGAGCAGGAGCTTGGCCGCGACCGCACCCGCCTCCCGGGCGGCGGCCAGGTCGACGCGCTCGTCGATCGAGGTGTCCTCGACCGGCCCGTCGGGGTCCTGCTGGAGGGCGTCCACGGCGACGATCAGGCCGCCTCCGACGACGCCCTCCGCCGCGACCTGCCCGAACCCGTAGTCCTGGTCGATCAGGAAGCCGGAGGCGTGCGGCCCGACCTCCCGCGCCACCGCCAGCTTGAACGACGTCAGCCGCTCGTCGCCCACCCGCTCGCCCGTGGCCGCCGCGTACATCTGCCTGAGGCTCTCCCGCTGGTCCATCGCGACCATGGCGAACCCGCCGGACGGCCTGGCCAGCAGGTCGAGCGTGGGTGCGGAGGTGATCGTCTCGGGTCTGGTCATTCGTGCTCCTGTTCTGGTGTCTCTGCTGCTGGTCAGGCCCGTCCCCGGGCCAGGAAGCGCTCGTACTGGGGGAGGTAGGCGGCCCGGAGGGCGGGGTCGGGCGGGAGGTGTTCGCGGGGCAG
>NZ_JBQQCB010000258.1:0-6260 GCF_052246675.1 Nonomuraea sp. KM90
TCGGCCGTCAGTCCTGGCCGTCCCAGATAGCCTC
This sequence comes from Nonomuraea sp. KM90, assembly GCF_052246675.1. Classification (NCBI taxonomy): domain Bacteria; kingdom Bacillati; phylum Actinomycetota; class Actinomycetes; order Streptosporangiales; family Streptosporangiaceae; genus Nonomuraea; species Nonomuraea sp. KM90. Next base: position 35 of record NZ_JBQQCB010000258.1, read on the forward strand.
GGGCCACCCCGGCTCCGCCGATGTACAGCTCGCCGATCGCGCCGGGCGGGACCGGGTTGAGATGGCGGTCCAGCACGTACATGGTCGTGTTCGCGATCGGCTTGCCGATGGACACCGGCCTGGCGGGGGCGAAGTCGTCCCCGATCACGTACACCGAGCAGCCCACCACGGTCTCCGTGGGGCCGTACTCGTCGATGATCCGGGCCTCGGGCGCGATCCGCTGCCAGGCGGCGACGGTTTCCGGGCGGACCTCGTCGGCGCCCACCACGAACGTGCGCACCGACCGCACCGAGCCTGGCTCGAGCAGCCCGCGCAGGGCGTCCAGATGTCCCGGCGTGATCTTCAGCAGGCTGAAGTCGCCCGGCCGGGTCAGTAGGTCGGCCAGCTCGGGCAGAGCGGCGTTGTCCGCCAGCAGGGTCACGCTCTTGCCGCCGATCAGCGGCAGGAAGAAGTTCGGCACCGACAGGTCGAAGGCGATCGAACCCACCATCGGCGCCCCGTCAACACCGTCCAGGCCGTAGCCGTCGATGGCCCACCACAGGTAGTTCATCAGCTGCCGGTGGCTGATCATCACGCCCTTGGGCCGACCGGTCGACCCCGAGGTGTACATCGCGTACACCAGGTTGTCCGAACAGGGCCGCACCACCGGGGCGCTCGACACCGGTTCGTCTCCGACGCAGATCACGTGGCCGTCGAAGCGGTCACGCCACCGCTTCAGCGTGACCACGACCTGCGCCTTCGTGTCGGCCAGCATGAAGGCGTGCCGGTCGGCCGGGTGCTCCGGGTCCAGCGGCACGTACGCCCCGCCCGCCTTCATCACCCCGAGGAGCGCCACCAGCATCTCGACGCAGTGATCGACACACACACCCACGAAGCGCTCCGGGCCGACCCCCGCCGTCGCCAGCGCCGCCGCCAGCCGGTCCGCACGCTCGTTCAGCTCGGCGAAGGAGACCCGGATGCCGTCGGCGTCGACCACCGCGGTGGCCTCGGGCGTGCGCAGCGCCCACTCCTCGAACAGCTCGTGCACGCACCGATCCCCCGGGTACGGCGCGGCCGTGGCGTTCCACTCCTGGATGATCGTCCGCCGTTCCGCCGGAGTCGGCAGCTCAAGGTCGGCGAGCCGGGCGGCGGGGTCGGCCGCGATGGCGCGCAGGAGATGCTCGTAGTGGCCGAGCAGGCGGGCGACCGTCTCCTCGTCGTAGTGGTCGCGCCGGTAGGTCATGGTCACCGTGAGCCGGTCGCGGGCGGAGATGTCGACCAGCAGCGGGTAGCCGGTCTCCACGCCGCTGCCCGCCGGGCTGACGGTGAGCCCGGCGGTGGTCACCTCGTCCACGAAGGAGTTCTCGAACAGGAAGATGGCCTCGAACAGCGGCTGGTCGGCGGGGACACCGCTGAGCCGGTGGACGTCCACCAGGGACGAGTGCTCGTGCGCCCGCGACTCGACCTGCTGGGCGTGGACGGCGGCCAGCCACTCGCCCACCGTGAGCGAACCGTCCAGCCGCACCCGGACCGGCAGGGTGTTCATCACCATGCCCACCATCCGGTCGATCCCCGCCACCGGCGCCGACCTGCCGGCCGTGGTCACCCCGAAGACCGCCTCCTCCTCCCCCGCGAACCGGCCCTGGAGCAGCGCCCACGCGGCCAGCAGCACGGCATGCGTGGTCACCCGTTGCGACCGCGCCAGCTCACTCACCGGCGCCACGTCCAGCGTCCGTGACAGCTCGCCGACGCCCCGCTCACCCGAAGGCCGCGAGGCGGGCAGCGCGGTCGCCGCGGTCACCCCGGCCAGCTCGTCCCGCCAGAACGCCGCATCGGCCCCCGCCTCGACACCGGCCAGCCACCGCGCATGCCCCGCGAACGACACCGGCGCGGGCAACAACGGCTCCACACCCGCCCGCAACGCCTCATACACCGCGAACACCTCGCCGAACACGGCCGACTTGCTCCAGCCGTCCAGCACGATGTGATGACACCACCACGACAGCCGATGCCGGCCCGGACCCTCCTCGTTTAGCGCGATCCGGTACGGCACTCCCGAGGCCAGATCGATGGGCCCTTCCCCACCCAGCGGCACCTCCACCCGGCGCAGCACGACCTGCACCGGGTGCGGCAGCCCCTCCCACAGGAAACGACTGCGCAGCGCCGCGTGCCGGTCCACCACCCGCTGCCAGGCCGCCATCAGCAGCCCCTGGTCCAGCTCGCCCTCGATCACGTACTCGTCCCTGATCACGTACTGGTCGGGCTCGATCAGGTGGTGGAGCAGCATGCCCTTCTGCAGCGGCGTGAGCGGCAGCACGTCCTCGGCGTCCGGCCAGGTCCTGCGCACCGCGGCCAGCAGGTCGTGGTCCACCTCGGCCGCCGGTACGGGGACGGCCTCCTGCTCATCCTGGGCCAGCGCGGCGACGGTCTGCGCGCGCAGCACCTGGCGCGGGGTGAACGTCAGCCCCGCCTGCCAGGCCCGGCTGCTGATCTGGATGGCGTGCAGGGAGTCGCCGCCGAGTTCGTAGAAGTTGTCCAGGACGCCGATCCGCCCGGCTTCGAGGACGTCCTCCCAGATGGCGCAGAGCATCCGTTCGAGATCGTCGCGCGGCGCGAGGTACTCCTCGCGCCGCGAGGCGTGATCGGGATCGGGCAGGGCGGCACGGTCGATCTTCAGGTTGGGGGTGAGGGGGAAGGCGTCCAGGTAGACGTATCCGGCGGGAATCATGTAGTCGGGCAGCGTCTCGGCGAGGGAGGCGCGCAGCGCCCCTTCCGCCGGCCGCTCCCCGGCGGCGACCAGGTAGCCGATCAGCTGCCTGTGCCCGCCGCCCGTCTCGCGCACCGCGACCACCGCCTGGGCCACCTGTGGATGCCCGGCCAGCCGGGCCTCGATCTCGCCCAGCTCGATGCGGTGGCCGCGGATCTTCACCTGGTGGTCGGCGCGACCCACGAACTCCAGCTCGCCGTCGGGCAGGTAGCGTGCCAGGTCACCGGTCCGGTAGAGCCGCGCGCCCGGGTGGGCGCCGAAGGGGTCGGGCAGGAACCGGTCGGCCGTCAGGTCCGGGCGGCCCAAATAGCCGCGCGCCACCCCGGCGCCACCGATGTACAGCTCGCCCACGGCTCCCGCGGGCACCGGGTTGAGGTGACGGTCCAGCACGTACAGCTGGGTGTTGGCGAGGGGACGGCCGATCGAGACGCGCCCGGCGTCGGCGTCGACCCGCCAGGCCGACGACCAGATCGTGGTCTCGGTCGGGCCGTAGACGTTCCACACGATGCCCGTACGGCGTGCCAGCTCGGCGGCGAGCGGCACCGGCATGGCCTCGCCGCCGCAGAGCGCGCGCAGTCTCCTGTCGCCGTCCCACCCGGCCTCGATCAGAGTTTGCCAGGTGGTGGGCGTCGCCTGCATGACGGTGGCGCCGGTGCCGGTGATCGCCCGCGCGAGGCGGGTTCCGTCGAAGGCGGCATCGCGGTCCAGCAGCGCCACCGTCCCGCCCTTGATCAGCGGGAGGAAGAGTTCGAGTCCCGCGATGTCGAAGGAGATCGTGGTCACCGCCAGCAGCGTCTCCCCCTGGTCGTAGTCCAGGCGCTCGGCCATCGAGATCAGCAGGTTGACGAGGCCGCCGTGCCGTACCTGGACGCCCTTGGGGCGCCCGGTCGAACCCGAGGTGTAGATCACGTAGGCCAGGTCGTCCGGCCCGATTTCAGGCAACGGGGCCTCGTCCGCGTGCCGTACGTCGTCGATGCGGAGGTGCGGGCGGTCGCCGGCGGGCAGCTGTCCCGCGCAGGTCGCGGTGGTGAGGATCAGCGCGGGGTCGGCGTCCTCGATCACGTGGGCGAGCCGTTCGGCGGGGTGGTGCGGGTCGAGCGGGACATAGGCCGCCCCGGCCTTGAGGATGCCAAGCAGCCCGGCCACCAGCTCGGCGCCCGGCTCGGCGCAGATCGCGACCAGCGACTCCGCGCGGCAGCCCAGCGCGACCAGCCGCCGCGCGAGCCGGTCGGCGCGCTCGTCCAGCTCCCGGTAGGTCACCTGGCCGCCGTCGGTGTCCAGGATCGCCACCGCTTCGGGGGTACGGCGCGCCTGCTCGGCGAACAGCTCGTGCACGCACCGATCCGCCGGGTACGGCGCGACGGTGTCGTTCCACTCCTGGATGATCGTGCGCCGTTCCGCCGGAGTCGGCAGTTCCAGGTCGGCGAGCCGGGCGGCGGGGTCGGCCGCGATGGCGTGCAGGAGGTGCTCGTAGTGGCCGAGCAGGCGGGCGACCGTCTCCTCGTCGTAGTGGTCGCGACGGAAGGACAGGGTGGCGGTGAGCCGGTCGGGCGCGGCCGCGACGTCCAGGGTGAGGGGATAGCCGGTCTCGCCCTCGTCGACGGCGCGGGTGATGGTGAGCCCGGCGGCGGAGACCTCGTCGGTGGGCGCGTTGTCGAAGAGGAAGATGGCCTCGAACAGCGGCTGGTCGGCGGGGACACCGCTGTGCCGGTGGACGTCCACCAGTGAGGAGTGCTCGTGCGCCCGCAGCTCGACCTGCTGGGCGTGGACGGCGGCCAGCCATTCGCCCACCGTGAGCGAACCGTCCAGCCGGACCCGCACGGGCAGGGTGTTCATCACCATGCCCACCATCCGGTCGATCCCCGCCACGGGGGCGGAGCGCCCGGCCACGGTCACGCCGAAGACCGCCTCCTCCTCCCCTGCGAACCGGCCCTGGAGCAGCGCCCACGCGGCGAGCAGCACGGCGTTCACGGTCACCCGCCGCGACCGCGCCAGCTCGATCAGCGGGGCCGCGTCCAGGACGCGCGACAGCTCGCCCGTCCCCTCCTGGCCGGAGGGCCGCGAGGCGGGCAGCGCGGTCGCCGCGGTCACCCCGGCCAGCTCGTCCCGCCAGAACGCCGCATCGGCCCCGGCCTCGACACCGGCCAGCCACCGCGCATGCCCCGCGAACGACACCGGCGCGGGCAACAACGGCTCCACACCCGCCCGCAACGCCTCATACACCGCGAACACCTCGCCGAACACGGCCGACTTGCTCCAGCCGTCCAGCACGATGTGATGACACCACCACGACAGCCGATGCCGATCCGGACCCTCCTGGCGCAGCGCGATCCGGTAAGGGACGCCGGAGCTCAGGTCGAAGGGCTCGTCGCCGGTCAGCGACACGTCCACCCGGCGCAGCACGGCCTGCACCGGGTGCGGCAGCCCCTCCCACAGGAAGCGACTGCGCAGCGCCGCGTGCCGGTCCACCACCCGCTGCCAGGCGGCCGCGAACAGCTTCTCCTCCAGCGGCCCCTCGATGACGTACTCGTCGAGTCCGGTGTATTCGCCTGCCTGGCTGAGCGTGTGGAAGAGCATGCCGGACTGGAGCGGCGACAGGCGGAAGGCGTCCGCCACGTTCTCGTCGGCGCGAAGGTTCCGGATCTCCTCGGGTGTCAGGCCTGAATGCGCGAACGGTTCGCCGGCTTCCTCCGCCGCTTCCAGCTGTTCGAGCGTGGGGGCGAGTTCGGCGATGGTCTGGTGGTGGAGCAGGTGACGAGGGGTGAGGTGCAGCCCGTGCGCGCGGGCCGAGGCGGTCAGCGCGATCGTCAGGATGGAGTCGCCGCCGAGCTCGAAGAAGTTGTCGCCGGTGCCGATCCCGGTCACACCCAGCACCTGCTCCCAGAGGTCGACGAGCAGCGCCTCGGTGGCGGTGACCGGCGCCGTCGCGGTGCCGTCCGTGGCGGGCGCGGGCAGCAGCCTGCGGTCGACCTTGCCCGCGCTGGTCAGCGGTATCTCCTCCAGCGTGATAATCGTGCCGGGGATCATGTAGTCGGGCAGCGTCTCGCGCAGGAACGCGCGCAGCCCGTCGGGGCTCGGCGGGTCCGCCACCGCGACGATGTAGGCGATCAGCTGCTTGTGGCCGGAACCTGTCTGGTGGACCGCCGCGACCGCCTGGGAGATGCGCGGGTGCAGCAACAGGCGTGCCTCGATCTCGCCCAGCTCGATGCGGTAGCCGCGCACCTTCACCTGGTGGTCGATGCGGCCGAGGAACTCCAGGTTCCCGTCGGGGCGGAACCGGGCCAGATCGCCGGTGCGGTAGAAGCGGGATCCCGGCTCGGCACTGAACGGGTCGGGCAGGAACTTTTCGGCCGTCAGTCCTGGCCGTCCCAGATAGCCTCGGGCCACCCCGGCTCCGCCGATGTACAGCTCGCCGATCGCGCCGGGCGGGACCGGGTTGAGATGGCGGTCCAGCACGTACATGGTCGTGTTCGCGATCGG
>NZ_JBQQCB010000259.1:0-6243 GCF_052246675.1 Nonomuraea sp. KM90
GCCAGAATCGCCCAGCGCATCCTCGCCCTGACCGCCGCCATCTGGCACAACCGCGCGACCGGCCAGCCCATCACCCGATCACTGATCGCCTACGACCACTAACCAGACTTAGGACTTACTCGTCTAGGGGCAGGTGACAGGCGCGGTGCCGATGATGCGGATCACGTCTTCGTGCTCGGGCACCATGAAGAGCACTGAGCCGTGGTCCCACTGGACGCCGATCTGGGTGAAGTCGCGGTGGCGGTTGGTGTAGGTCACCGTGCCGCGCGCGCCGGGCTGCAGGTGCGTGTAGGGGTCATGGGTATGTGAGAGCTCGATCGCCTTCGCGAGGTTCGTCCCGGGTGGCCGGGCTGGGTGGGATCGGGTCCACGGGCTGGCCGGCGCGGTCGGGCTGCTCGGAGGACGCGGTCATACATCACTCTCGTTTGTTTGAGGGAGTGACTGGTGGAGGTGGCGCTTGACCGGCGCACGTTCATGAGGTGAGCACGGCCGGTGGGCTGGGCGTCGAGCGTAGCCCTGGTAGAGGAGGCCTGAGCCGACGTCGAGCTGACGGCTCTTGGACGATCAGAAATCGTCGCTCTAGTCGTTGTCCTGCGGACGGGCGTCGCAGGGATGTGTGAGCAGGATCCGGATTGCTACGAGGTCGCCGGCCTGGCCCGCCGCCTGACCGAAGACCTGCCTCACCCGTGGGAGAAACCGGCGTGGCCCGGCCAGCTCACCCCTGCCCGGGTCCGGCGCGGGTTTCGGAACCTGCATCCCGCACTCGCCAACCGGCATCCTCAACCGCCGACCCGCACCACTACGACGTCGGCAAAACCGTCAAACGCCGCTGCACCCTCACAGCACTGCGACAACCCGGGAGATGAAGAAAGCTGAGAGGATATCTTCAAACCCATATGGCTGAGGTCTGATTATGGCTGCCCTCGGCCAGGATGGGCACAGACCTTGTTGCTGGCACGGGATCGCATACCGTGATCAGACGAATGCCATGGGTCATCGGCGGAACTGTAAACCTTGGTAGGCGGTGGCGTGCAGGGCCTGTTCGTACTGCCGGCGAGAGAAGGCGAACGGTCCAAGAGTCAGGGACAGATCCCAGTCCCTGTGGTTGTTACGAAACCTCGACCAGCGAACCTCGGTGTCGGTGACGTCGATTCTGGCCAGCAGCGCCCAGCATTCTGCGGTGCCGCAGTTGCATCCGAGCAGCATGGTCTCGTCGTCTTCCTGGTTGTAGGCCACCGCCACGGGTTCGCCCAGGTAGTGCCGGGTCGGCCAGCCGGTCCAGCGTTCCATGAAGTAGCTGTACTGGCCTGCGAGCTGGGGTGGCCGCTCGGATGCGAACTCCTCGGCGCGTTCGAGCTGCTCGTATCGTTCGTACGGGAGTTCCGCCTCCCGCACGAGGTCGAGAAACGGCACGCCGTCGATCAAAATCCAGTGCTCGCCGTCGCCCAGCCGGAACTCGATTTCCTGCACTCTTTGCCGACACCTTCTCTCTACGTCGGTGTACATAGATCCTAGCAAGGAGGTGTATGGCATCGGCGGCTGCGCGCGTCCACCCATTTTCGGAGCGATCGTCAATACCGGTGCATCGAACTCTTTCAGGCGGCGGTTGCCGGCTGCTTCTGGGTGGCCGCCGCTTCCTCGGGTTTTTCTCAATGAGCCTGCCTCTGCGAAAATTCGTCCCCGGCGCGGCGGGTTCCTGTACGTCGTCCCGGTGAGCTCATCACAGCCCTCCTGTGCCCTGCGACACCCGGAGGCAGCCGGCGAGGCAGGCGCTGGCTTTCGGGTCCATGCCTGTGGCTGTTTCCTCAGGCGTACCTCCGTCTCCAACAAACCCGGCACGGTTCAGGAAGCGGCGGGCCGACTCCACCAGCGCCCCGGCCCGTCGGCGCTGTCGTCCCAGAGGAGGGTGAGCTGGGGGTGCGGCATCCGCAGCCGGGCCAGCAGTTCCCGGGCGCGGTCGCGGTCGGGCTGCCCGGCTTGGGTGAGCATGGCCTGACTTGGGGTGGTGGAGAGCCTGATCCTCACCTACCGGGGTGTTCTGCATGGTCTGATCGGTGGGTGCCGTGGTCTCGACGCGGCAGGACGGGTTCGTGTCTGTGACGTCGCTGATTTGACAGGCGGTCATTCTGCGGGGCTGCCGCGGCGCCGCGGGACGTGTTGGTGTCCAGAGCTGGTGACCGGTGTGATGGCAGGCGGTATGCCGAGGGTGTGGTCTGCCAGGCTGCGGCAGGCGGGCGCCGGGCTGATCGCCGCAGCGTGGCTGGCTGATCGGGATGCGCAGTCCACGTCAGCATGTCGTCAGGGCGGATACCCGGGGGGCCATGGGCCGCGGCGCGTGCCGATGTTGTGCCGGCGGGGCCCAAAGGGTGCTGCAGGTGGAGGATGACGATGCGGTTCGCGTGGAGGGCGAGCCCTACGTCAGGCCATGAGCCGGCTCAGGTGCCCAAGGGCCCAGGAAGAATGCGAAAGGTATGACGATGGTCGCGGGGGTGTCATCGTCATGGAGGTTCTGCACAAGCCTGCCGAGGAGGAGCATGGTAGCTGACGTGCCGGTCAGAATGACGGCGGGCGCGTTGTGCGGGGTGAGGCGGACAGCGCTGAGGCAGGGCGTTGTCATGTAGAAGAAGCCGGCGGCACCACGATGCTGGTGGTGCTGCTGCGGTGGCCTCTGCGATCCGGTGGGGCGGGGATGGTCATGGGTGTCGCCGCCGTCCGATGTGACCGTGGCGAGCATGAGACATTCAGTTGCGGCCACAACGACGGCGGCCGGGTAGGCGTGGATGAGGCAGAGGCTGAGTACGAGGGTTGTGGTGCCGGCGGCGACACCCGGCGCTGATGAGCAGAGCTCCATCGCGGAGATCGGCGGCGCCCAGTGACCGCAGGCTGGTCACGGCGAGGATGATGGCGGCTCCGCCCGCCAGGGCGGAGCCGTCGACGCCATCGCCGGTTTGGGTGATGAGGACCATCGCCGTTCCTGCTATTAGGGCTGACGCGTGCAGGCCGTTGTCCGCTGGCCCTTCAGCATTGCGCAACCTTTCGTTCGTGCCGGGGTCCAGCGGCCACGAGCGCGGCTGGAACTGCTCGCGGCGGGTGGCAGGGCTGGCCCTTCGGAGATGTCGGTGATGAGGTCATGGTTTCTCTCATGAGTGAGGCGTCTGAGGCGGGCGTCCGGGGTTGCCGCGCTGGTCGGTTACCGTTGCTGCGATACGGCACGGCGCAGCGGACGGCATAGATCGCGAGGGGAGTCAGGGTCCTCCCGTGCGTCTGCTCACCGTCCTGTGTGGCCAGGGCCCCGCGTAGCGAGGGGCACGGCGCGCGCGGGTTGCGTCCCGCCCAAGGGGTGTTGAGCTATCGCGCAGGGCTTGGTGCCTCTTTGACCGCATCGGCGATGGGTGGGTTCAGCACCAAGATCCACCTGGTCGCAGACCGGCGCTGCCGCCTGATCGCGACGATGGTCAGTCCTGGTCAGCATGGGGACAGCCCGTACTTCCGGCGCGTGCTGGCGCGCGTACGGATCCCGCGTCGCGGCTTGGGCCGCCCTCGTCAGCGTCCTGGGCGGGCCTTGGCCGACAAGGCGTACTCCTCGCGTGGCAACCGTGCCTACCCATGCCGGCGCGGGATCAAGGCGGTCATTCCGATCAAGAAGGGCCAGCAGGCCAACCCGCCGTACGCGAGGTCGCAAGGGTGGGCGACCACCCGGGTTCGATGCCGAGCGGTACCGCGCGCGCAACACCGTCGAACGCTGCGTGAACAAGCTCCGCAACAACCGGGCGATGGCCCTGCGCACCGACAAACGGGAGCAAATCTACCAGGGCACCATCGACGTCGCCTCGATCAGGATCTGGCTCCGCGACCCAACTCCATGATCCACAGGACACGCGTTAGCAGGCGATCCGACGCTGCCGGCAAGCGCTCCGCCCAGCCCGACGTGGGCCAGATCGTCCCCTCGCTCCACATCACGTGGTGCAGGCGCACGCCGGTCAGGTCCGCGCCGACCAGGCTGATTTGGCGCTGCCGGATCTTGATATCCTAGGCCGTGCTTCGGAGCGAATCGCTGCGGCCGATAACCTCGCAACCGAGTACCGCCATCTTCTCATGGCGAGACACGAAGAGCTTCGGGTCACGTAAGAGGCGGCCGAGGAATTTCGCAATCGGCTCTTCTGTCTGAAGAATCCCCAGGAGCCTTCCTCGGCAGTAGTTGCCCTTCTAGGCTAGAAATCTTTTGTTCGCGCCTGGCAGCGAAAATCAGGCCCCGAGCGATCGAAGTCGAACCGGGCGGTAATGTAGATCCGGTGTCGTCGCTCCACGCGCACGAGCTTCGAAATGCCAGCTGACCCTTTACGGACATTATCCTTCGAGTTCCAGATAAAGATGGGTCTATCAGGAGCGTGCGCGCGATTGTGCATCACCCTTATCTGAATATTACTCTTTTTCCCGAGGTGGTGACTACTATGTAGGTACCAGTTGAATCGGTTGATATGATCCCATGTGCGAAGGATTTCGTAATACACTTTGATGCTTCCCCGATAACCCTGGACTTGACATTCACCAGACACGCTTCCCCAGGGCGCGGCTGCACCAGTGCCGTCGTCGACAGTCTTCGCCACCGCTGTCCCTGCGGTGCCAACCATGGTTCCGGTCGCAAGTAATGCGGCCATGGCTACCGAGATTGCCCTCATTCTCTTTTCTCCGTTCTCTGTTGTGAACTGCGTGGATCTCCACTCTGCCATCGCCAGAGCAATTGTCAAGGAAGTCTCGACCTTGGCCGCTATTCCATGCTGCGCGCTAAGGGGTATTCCAGTAGTTCCGCTTGTAACCGGCGGGAAGTCAGGGGCTGACCTCGGGGATCGCGGCACTCAGGAGCTGGTCGGGTGAGCGGGCGCGGAAGAAGGCGTGGATCTGTCTCAGGCGGCCGGGCCAGGTGACGGCGGTGTTGGCGATGAACGCCTTCAGCCCGGCCCAGGCGCGTTCGAGCGGGTTGTGGTGCGGGCTGTAGCGCGCCCCGTGCAGCAACTCCAGGCGAGGATGCTCGGCCAGGTAGGCGGTGACGACCTTGGCGTGATGGATGCTGTCGTTATCGCAGAGTACGACGATCGCCGGGGTGGAGGGGAACGCGGCGAGCACCGCATCGAGCAGGAGCAGGAAGTCGGTGGCTCGCCGGTGGCCGAGCCGGTACACCCACCGGCCGGTGGTCATCTCCAGCGCGCCGAGTACGGTGACCTGCCGGTTCTTCCACGGCGTGGCGATCTCGGGCAGGTGTGCGCACCACGTCCAGCCCGCTCGGACGTGCGGCATCCAGTGCATGTGGGTCTCATCGGCGGCCCACACCACTGCCCCACGCGGCAGCGCACGAAGCCGGGCGGTGATATCGAGCAGCACCCGCCAGCGGTCCGGATCGGGTGTAGGTGAAGCTGGTCAGCTGCACCGCGGGCTGGGTGCGGGCCGCCAGCCACGTGCCCACGGGCACATCGGGCCGCTCGTCGGGCGCGCCATCGGCCACCGCGGGCGCGGCGGGTAACGCGACTGCCATGACGACCGCGGCCGCAACCGCGGCAACCTTCGTCCACCTTTTACCGAGATTCCTGAAATTCCCGAAAAATCCGTTCACGTCGGCCCTTGGCGATCAGCTTCGGCCGCCGCCAGATAGCTACCAGGCGCACCCGCCGATACAGCGTGCGGCGGCTTGTATCCGGCCCGTAACCCGTCCAGGATCTTCGCCCAGGTGCCGTCCATCGACCAGCGGCGATGCCGGTTGTAGGCTGTCTTCCAGTTCCCATAGCAGGGCGGCAGATCACGCCAGCTGATGTTGGTCCGCGTCCGGAGGAACACCCCATTGATCACCATTCGGTGATCGGCCCAACGACCACCCTGACGCGGATTGAGGGCAACAGCCGCGAAACCCTGGTTGGCGCGGGCCTTGTCAACGGCGGCCGGAACAAGTCTTCAGCCGCCGTCGACACGAGCAGGAGGAAGCTCCTCCATAGGGCCTGTGGGGCTGTGATCGGGTGCGTGATGCTGCGTCCCGCTCCACTTGGATGACGCGGTCGTCGCCAATGCACGTTGCCCTGATCAGCAGGTCGCTGACCAGGGTGAGCTGCCCCGGGTTGGTTGGAGGGTCCCAAGACTGGAAGGCTGGGAGTCGTGCCCGCACCGAGGAAGTACCCCCAAGAGCTGCGCGATCGCGCCGTCAAGATGGTGTTCGACCTGCGTGAGGAGACCGGAGGCAAGACCGGGGCGATTGCC
>NZ_JBQQCB010000260.1:0-6128 GCF_052246675.1 Nonomuraea sp. KM90
GGTTCTTCGATCTGGGTGGGCATTCGTTGCTGGCGACGCGGTTGATCTCGCGGGTGCGGTCGGTGCTGGGGGTGGAGTTGGGTGTGCGGGAGTTGTTCGCGGATCCGACGGTGGCGGGGATCGCGCGTCGGGTGGTGGCGGGGACGAGGCGTCAGGCGTTGGTGCGGGGGGTGCGGCCGGAGGTGGTGCCGTTGTCGTTCGCGCAGCGCAGGTTGTGGTTCATGCACGAGTGGGAGGGGCCCAGCGCCACCTACAACATCCCGGTCGCGGTGCGCTGGTCGGGAAGCCTCGACCGGCGGGCCCTCATCGCCGCGATCGGCGACGTGGCCGACCGGCACGAGAGCCTGCGCACCGTCTTCCCCGCCGTCGAGGGCGTGCCGTACCAGCGGGTCGTGGCGGGTCGGCCGGCCGTCGAGGTGGTCGAGTGCGCGGAGGAGGAGCTGGGGACGCTCATCGGCGCCGCCGTCCGGCACGCCTTCGACCTGGCCGCCGAGCCGCCGGTCCGGGCCTGGCTGTTCGCGCTCGGCGAGCGGGAGCACGTGCTGGTCATCGTGCTGCACCACATCGCCGCCGACGGCTGGTCGATGACCCCTCTGGGCCGCGACCTCGCCCGCGCCTACGCGGCCCGGGCCGAGGGGCGGGCGCCGGACTGGGCGCCGCTGCCCGTCCAGTACGCCGACTACGCGCTGTGGCAGCGGGAGTTACTGGGCGACCAGGACGACCCGGACAGCATCCTGGCCCGGCAGACCGCCTACTGGTCGGCCACGCTGGCCGGCCTGCCCGACCGGCTCGCGCTGCCCGCCGACCGGCCGCACCCGGTCCGGCCCACCGGGCAGGGCGCGGCGCTGCCCTTCGCCATCCCGGCCGGCCTGCACGCCCGGCTCCTGGAGCTGGGCCGCGAGTCGCACGCCACGCTGTTCATGGTGCTGCACACGGCGCTGGCCGCGCTGCTGACGCGGCTCGGCTCCGGGACCGACATCCCGATCGGCACCCCGGTGGCCGGGCGCGCCGACGACGCGCTGGACGACGCCATCGGCTTCTTCGTCAACACGCTGGTGCTGCGCGCCGACACCGGCGGCCACCCCAGCTTCCGCGAGCTGATCGGCCGGGTCCGGGCCGCCGACCTGGCCGCGTACGAACACCAGGACCTGCCGTTCGAGCGGGTCGTCGAAGCGCTCAACCCCGAGCGCACCGGCGACCACCACCTGCTCTTCCAGACCATGCTCAGCGTCGACAGGAGCCTGCCGCCCGGCGAGTTCGAGCTGCCCGGCCTGAGCGCCTCGTTCGTGCCCGCCCCGCTCGGCGGGGCCAAGTTCGACCTCTCCTTCGACCTGGTCGAGGAGCACGACGGCGGCGGGCGGCCGGCCGGCGTCCACGGAGAGATCGAGTACAGCACGGACCTGTTCGACCACGGCACGATCGCCGCCATGGCCGGACGCTTCCTCCGGCTGATCGAGGCGATGGCCGACGACCCGGAGCAGCCGATCAGCCGGCCCGACCTGCTCGACCCCGGCGAGCGGCACCACTTCGTCGTCGAGTGGAACGACACGGGCACCCATGACCGCCCCGCCCACCAGGCCGTCCACCACCTGTTCGAGCAGCAGGCCCGCCGCCGCCCGGACACCGTGGCCGTGGTGTGCGGGCCGGAGTCGCTCACGTTCGCGCAGCTCGACCGGCGGGCCAACCGGATCGCCCACCACCTCCTGGCCAACGGGGCGGTCCGGGGCGGCATCGTCGGCGTGCACCTGGACCGCGGCGTGGAGCTGGTCGCCGCGCTGCTGGGCGTGCTCAAGGCGGGCGCCGCCTACGTGCCGCTGGACCCCGCCCACCCGGCCGAGCGGCTGGCGTTCCTGCTCGCCGACACCGGCGCGTCCCTGGTGCTGACGCGGGGCGGCCTCGACGTCGCGCCGCCCGGCGTGACGATGGTCGACCTGGACGAGGACCGGGCGGCCGTCTCGGCCCGACCCGCCGGGAACCCGGGGGTGGACGTGCGCCCGGGCGACCTCGCGTACGTGATCCACACCTCCGGCACCACGGGCCGGCCCAAGGGCGTGATGGTCGAGCACGGCAACCTGCTGAGCCTCGTCCGCACCTGCGACCGCCAGTTCGGTCTGTCGGCCATGGAGCCGCGGGCCGTCTCGGTGTCCGGGGTCTCCGTCGACCTGTTCTTCGGCGACATGATCAGGTCGATCATGTTCGGCGGGACGCTCACGATCAGCCCGATCGAGGTCACCCTCGACCCGGCCAGGCTGCTGGAGCTGCTGGACACGTCGGCGGCGACGGGTCTGGAGATCGCCCCCTCGCTGCTGCGGCCGCTGGTGCGGGAGGCCGTGCGGCAGGGCCGCGCGTTCCCCGCGCTGCGCCAGCTCACGGTCGGTTCCGAGGGCTGGCCGGTCGCCGACTGCCTGGAGCTGCTGGAGCTGCTCCCGCCGGGGGCGCTGGCCTTCAACGTCTACGGCACCACCGAGGTCACCGCGGACGCCACCGTCTACTCGCCGGGGTCCTCATCGGAGGGCGAGCGGTACGTACCGATCGGCCGGCCGCTGCCGGGCGTCCGGATCTACGTCCTGGACCAGGGCTTGATGGCGGTCCCGCCGGGCGTCCCGGGCGAGCTGTACGTGGCGGGCGGCGGCGTGGCCCGCGGCTACCTGGGCCGTCCCGGGCGGACCGCCGGCGCGTTCGTGGCCGACCCGTTCGGTCCCGCCGGGTCGCGGATCTACCGCACCGGCGACAGGGTCAGGCTCCGGGCCGACGGCGAGCTGGAGTTCCTCGGCCGCTTCGACGACCAGATGAAGATCCGCGGCTTCCGCGTCGAGGCGAGCGAGGTCGAGACCGCCATGCGGAACGTGCCCGGCGTCCGGGAGGCAGCCGTCGCCCTGCACCGCGACGACTCCGGGACCGAGCGCCTGGTCGGCTACCCCGTCGGCGACGTGACACCGGCCGGCCTGCGGTCCGCGCTGGTCGCGGCGCTGCCCGAGCACATGGTGCCGTCGGCGTTCGTGCCGCTGGAGTCGCTGCCGCTCACCCCGAACGGGAAGGTGGACCGGCGGGCGCTGCCCGCGCCGGAGCCCGCCGGAAGCGTGACGGGACGCGCGCCGCGCGGCCCGCGCGAGGAGATCCTGTGCGGCCTGTTCGCGGAGGTGCTCGGGCTGCCCTCGATCGGCGTGGACGACGACTTCTTCGCTTCGGGCGGGCACTCGCTGCTGGCCACCCGGTTGATCTCGCGCATCCGGTCGTCTCTGGGCGTCGAGCTGAGCGTGCGTGACCTGTTCGCGGACCCGACCGTGGCGGGCGTCGCCCGGCGGGCCGCCTCCGGGGTCGTCCGGCCCGCGCCGGCGCCCGCGGCCAGGCCGGAGCGGATCCCCCTGTCCTACGCCCAGCAGCGGTTGTGGTTCCTCAACCAGTGGGAGGGCGAGAACGCCACCTACAACGTGCCGATGTCCGTCCGGCTCCGCGGCCCGCTGGACGTGGCGGCGCTGACGGTCGCGATCGGCGACGTCGTGGGGCGGCACGAGGCGCTGCGGACGATCTTCCCCGAGGCCGGCGGCGTGCCGTACCAGCGGGTCCTCGACTCCGCCGGGCCGGACATGGAGCTCGCGGACGTCACCGAGGCCGAGGTGCGCCGGGCGCTGGCCGAGGCCGCGCACCAGCCGTTCGACCTGGCCGGGGAGCCGCCGATCAGGGCCCGGCTGTTCCGGCTGGGGGCGGAGGAGCACGTGCTGCTGCTCGTCATGCACCACATCGCCGCCGACGGCTGGTCCACGGGCGTGCTCTGCCGTGACCTGTCGGTGGCGTACGCGGCGCGGGTGGCGGGCGGGGTGCCGGAGTGGGCGCCGTTGCCGGTCCAGTACGCCGACTACGCGCTGTGGCAGCGGGAGCTGCTGGGGGAGGAGGGCGATCCGGGCAGCGTGCTGGCGGGGCAGCTGGCGTTCTGGTCGGAGGCGCTGGCCGGTCTGCCCGACCTGCTGGCGTTGCCCGCCGACCGGCCGCGCCCGGCCCGGCCCAGTTACCGGGGCGATCAGGTGCGGCTGGCCGTCCCGGCGGAGGTGCACGCGCGGCTGGCGGGGCTGGCCCGGGATTCGCACGCGACGTTGTTCATGGTGGTGCAGTCGGCGCTGGCGGCGTTGCTGACCCGTCTGGGTGCCGGGGGTGACATTCCGATCGGGACGCCGGTGGCGGGTCGGTTGGATGACGCGCTGGATGATCTGGTGGGGTTCTTCGTGAACACGCTGGTGTTGCGGGCGAACACGTCGGGGGATCCGACGTTCCGTGAGCTGATCGGGCGGGTGCGGGCGGCGGACCTGGCCGCGTACGAGCATCAGGACCTGCCGTTCGAGCGGCTGGTCGAGGCGCTCAACCCGGCCCGCGGCAACCACCACCCCCTCTTCCAGACCCTGTTCGCACTGCACCACGACGGCGAGTTCGACCTGCCCCTGCACGGCCTGCACACCTCCTACGAGGATGTGCCGCTCGACGTCGTCCAGTTCGACCTCGGGTTCGTCATGAGCGAGCAGTACGACGGCGACGGCGCGCCCGGCGGCCTGCTCGGCGTCGTCGAGTACGCCACCGACCTGTTCGACCGCGACAGCGTGGAGCGGCTCGTGCGCCGCTTCCAGCACCTGCTCGCGGCCATGGTGGACGGCCCCGACCGGCGCATCGACGAGGTCGAGCTGCTCTCGGCCGACGAGCGGGAGACGCTGCTGACCGAGTGGAACGGCACACCGTGGCAGGTGCCGGAGACGACGCTGACCGAGCTGGTCGAGGCACGGGCGGCGAGCGCGCCGGACGCGGTGGCGGTCGTCTCGGAGGACCGCGAGCTGACCTACGCGGAGCTGGACGCCCGCGCGAGCCGGCTCGCCCACCACCTCGTCTCCCTCGGCGTCGGGCCCGAGTCCCTGGTCGCGGTCGCGCTGCCCAGATCCGAGCAGCTCATCGTGGCGCTGCTGGCGGTGCTCAAGGCCGGTGGCGCCTACCTGCCCATCGACCTGGCCTATCCCGCCTCCCGCGTCGCCTACGTGCTGGAGGACGCCCGGCCGGTGCTGCTGCTGACCGTCTTCGACGGCCTCGCGGGCACGCCGGTGCCGACACTGAACCTCGACGACCCGGACGTCGCCGTGACACTCGCCGCGTACCCGGACGCCGGGCCGCGCGCCAGCGCCTCGGCCGCCCATCCCGCCTACGTCATCTACACCTCGGGCTCGACCGGCCGGCCGAAGGGAGTCGTCGTCGCGCACGGCAGCGCGGTCAACCTCCTGCACACCACCCGTGAGGAGCTCGGGCTGGGCCCCGGCGACGTGTGGACGATGTTCCACTCCTACGCCTTCGACTTCTCGGTCTGGGAGATCTGGGGCGCGCTGGCCACCGGCGGACAGGTGGTGGTGGTGCCGTCCAAGGTGATCCACCAGCCGGAGGCGTTCTGGCGGCTCATGCGGGAGCGCGGCGTCACGGTGCTGAGCCAGACGCCGTCCAGCTTCCGCGAGCTGCTGCGTACGGCGGGCGAGTCCGGCGGGCCGCTGCCCGCCCTCCGCATGGTGATCTTCGGTGGCGAGGGGCTCAGACAGGACCACGTCCGCGGCTGGTACGAGGCGTTCCCCGACGCCGCCACCCGGCTCGTCAACATGTACGGCATCACCGAGACCACCGTCCACGTCACCGCCCAGGAGCTGTGCTGGGAGGAGGTCCGGCGGCACGACCGTGTCTCCGCCGGCCGCTCGCTGCCCAACTACCGGACATACGTGCTGGACGGCGGCCTGAGCCCGGTCCCCGTCGGCGTGACCGGCGAGGTGTACGTGGCGGGCGACGGCCAGGCCCGCGGCTACCTCGGCCGCCCCGGACTCACCGCGAGCAGGTTCGTGGCCAGCCCGTTCGACCCGGGGCAGCGCATGTACCGGTCCGGCGACCTGGCCAGGTGGCGGGCCGGCGGCGTGCTGGAGTTCGCCGGCCGCAGCGACGACCAGGTCAAGATCCGCGGGTTCCGCATCGAGCTGGGCGAGATCGAGACGGCGCTCGCCGGGCACCCCGCGATCGCGCAGGCGGCCGTGATCGTCAGGGAGGACCGCCCGGACGATCGGCGCCTGGTCGCCTACCTGGTGCCGGCGTCCGGGGACCTGCCCGCCGTCCCCGACCTG
>NZ_JBQQCB010000261.1:0-5823 GCF_052246675.1 Nonomuraea sp. KM90
ATCAGCCTGCACCGCAGGGTGATCAAAACTTGTGACCATCCAGACCCGCGACAGAGGTAGTCGCCACTCCTCTGATAGACCTCAACAACCCAGATCAGACAGTCCCTGAGAGGGAGCTACACCCATCGTCGCCTCCGATTAGCTCGTGGTGGCCAGTTGTCCTTATCCTGACATCGACCACGCGCCTACCTGGGACGCCAGGGCATAGTGGATGTTTTGTCCGGTTCTTTGGTTATGTGAGGCCGAGGATGGTGCGGCTGCCATGCCCGGCTCAGCGGATCCCGCCGGACGCCGAGGACGGGCCATCACCTGCGCGGGCGCATCAGCGATCCACTCCCCGATCGCACTGAACGAGCGCGCCCCTGCAAGCACTGCAGCCGCGGCGACGGCCAACAACGACGCCTAGCGCGTGCCGGACTCCGCGCCGATCACGGGGATCGGGAAGGCGTTGGAAGCATTCCAGCAGGCTGAGGCAGTCACCGGCGGAGGCGGCCACCTGCCCATGCTCGGCCAGTTGACCCAGGGCAGCACTGATCGGCGATCAAGAGGCGACAGGCACGGTCTTCTCTGGTGATCATTAGGCGCGTCGAGAACCTCATGATCTCGAAGGTCGTGCCTGTTCCCAGTCTCAAGCGAGTCTCCAGACCCTCATACAGCCCCAGAACAGTCACTCCACGAAACGGACACTCAGGCTGTTACCGATACCTCGCCGTGGCCCTGCCCTGATGGGTGCTGGCGCACTCTCAGGTCGGGTGCGGGTTGTGGTGCCGCCGAAACCCCGGCAGGGGCGGGGCTCTCCACGGCCTGGGACGAGTAGGGCGCCGCGCAGGTTGGCCTGGTGCTGCCAGCTGGGCACGTCCCGGCGTGCGTCGTCGACGGACCCCTGTCCATGCTGCCCAGTCGACGAGACGCTTCCCTCAGGTGGCGGAAAGCGACGGCTCACCCGCGCGGTGACTCCGACGGTGCGCGTCCCCACTCCGCTCGGGTGGAGTCGTCGTCAGGTGTCACCGTGTCGTGCTCCGGATCCGCCGTCGGGACCACACCGCTACGACTGCGTAGCCCGGCCCATCGGTCAGCCGGTGCAGGAGCACCAGTGTCAAGACGTGGGAGAAGCGGTGCGCAGAATCCGATCACGTCGTCGATGAGGTCCTGCGCGCTGCCTGTGCCGTCAGCGTCGTCGGACCCGCTCTCATTCCAGGCGTGCAACAGAAACTGGACGACGCCACCCAAAGCCGCCCAGAGCAGTTGCAGGTCCTGCGTGGCCATCCCAGCGAAGCGGCCACTCAGCGTATGGCTCAGTACGGCCACGAGCGGGTCAGGCCGTACGTGTTCGGGCTGGATGTGAACGGCTTCCAGGTAAAGGATCCGGTAGATGCCCCGGTTGCTGGTCACGTGCCGGATGTACTCCGCGACTGCCATGGCCACCTGAGCGCTCGGGTCGTCCTCGACCCAAGCGAGAGTTTGCCGGATCTTGTCGATGGGATCGGCGAGACACCGCTCGACTACGGCCGCCAGCAGGTCCTCCTTACTGGAGAACAAGTCGTAGAACGATCGCAGACTCGTCTGCGCATGGGCGGATATATGCTCCAGCCAGGTATTTCTGAACCCGTGGACAGCGAAGAGGGCCGTTGCTGCGGCGATCCATCGGTTCCTGCGTTCCCGCATGCGCTGCTGACGGGTTAATCCTCGATAGGTGTTCTGTACAGGTCGGCGCTTGCGACTTGGGGCCATGGCTCTCTCGGAAGGTTGGTTTCTGATGGGCCTTCTTTTGGGGGTGTCTCGCCGTACAGGGGATACCGGCTGATGGCGCGCGGATGCCGCTTCCAGCCGGTTCCGTTTCGGGGCGTGCGTACCAAGGGGGTGTGCCTCCGGTTCAGGGCGACCGTCGCCAACCAGTTCCTTGGCTCAACCGGACCGGTGGGCGCGGCGGCTCAGATTCGCGGCACCCCCCGTGACGGGCCAGGCGAAGGCATGGGGCCAGCGGATCACCCGTGATCGGGTCCCCTTGTAGGGGGGCGGGAGCGTGCGGGCACAGAGCGAAGCGCCTCACACGATGTCCCCACCGACATGGTTCAACCCGACGACGGCGCCCGAGTTGAGCACGGGCCATACGCGGCCGGTGCCCCCGCACCCTCCGCAGGAGCAGAGGGTGCGCAGCTCTCGATGCACGGCTGGTGTGAGCATCTGGCCGAGGGCGTCGGCCAGCCTCGTCATCTCATAGGCCAGCAGAGCAGGGACACACTCGGTGGAGGCCAACGCCGCCAGGAAGGAGCCGTCGCTGATCGACGTGACGTGCAACGCGCCCTGCTGCAGTTCCACGAGGATCTGGCGGGCTGGTCCGCAACCAAGCTGCGGCACCAGGTTGTGCATGACCGTCCCCCAGGAGGCGACAACGCGGGCCGCCTGGTGAATCTGCCGGTTCGACACGGGCCGCGAAAGCGCGATCGGCCTGCCATCGGCGGAGAACACGAAGACATGGTCGAGCCCGGGAACCTCATCGAGAAGGCGGGTGAGCAACCAGTCCACTTCGAAAGCCAACTCCCGCATGGTGTTCACGATGTCGCCTCGCTATCACGCGGCCCTGTCTGCTGTGCACTCCTCGCGGCGAGATTGTCGCGCGCTTGCCTGAACCCGCGCTGGTAGTCGGCCAGGCGGTTGCGCACCGTCTCCCGGCTACGGGCCACAGCGGGTGTGACGCCTTTGGGCACCGATTGCGCCGTGGCCGTTCCGGGCACCAGGTTGGCCTTCGGCACGCGCTTGGGCAGGCCAGCGGCCGTCGCTCCCTCGCGCGCGGGCTCCACGACCACCTGGGCAGCCTGCCAGCCCTCATCCGTCTGGCCTGTCCCCCACGAACCGTCCGAAGCCTCGCGTGCGAACCAGGCGGACGCCGCGGCGGCGAAGATCGGCAAGTATTCCCCGCCCGGGCGCGGCGTGACCAGCGAAACGGGACCAGTCGTCTCCTCGGGCTTGGCGAAATCGTAGGGTCCGGCGGGCGGCGAGTCCGTGCTCATCCAGGTCATCGGCTGCTGACGCGCCGTCGGCTGCGCGGCCGGGGCTCGGGTCCAGACGTCGCCGGTACCGGGCGTGCCACCCTGGCCTGGAACAGGCGTGGGCAGGGCCGCCGGGTCGACCACGGCGCCGGATGGGGTGGCGGGCCAAGTCCCCGGTGCGTGCGGCTGCGGTTCGGCAAAGGACGACCCTGCGGGCGAGATAGAGGGGGCAGAGGGGCCGGCACCCACGGGGGTAGCCGCGGTGGCCATCCGGGGATCGGTGTACGTGGCCTGGTGGTAGGCCCCGGGACGTATCGCGACGTGTGAGATGCTGAGCAGGGCGTCGGGGATCAGCACCATGGCGGTCAACCCGCTGTGCTCGTGCGGGCGTAGCTGCACCCGGATGCCATGGCGGTGTGCCAGCCTGGCGACCACGAACAGACCCATGCGCCGCGACACCGACACGTCTACGCTCGGCGCGTCCGTCAGCCGCTCGTTGGCCTGGGCCAGCTCCTCCTGGGTCATGCCGATGCCGGAGTCGGTGATCGACAACATCACGCCGCCACCGTCGTTAAGGCCGCCGGACACGGTCACCCTGGTCTCGCGCGGGGAGAACGACAGCGCGTTCTCAAACAGCTCGGCCAGCAGGTGGATGACGTCGTTGACGGCCTGCCCGGCCACGGAGACCCCGTCGGGCACCTGAAGCGCGATGCGCTCGTAGTTCTCGACCTCCGACAGCGAGGCTCGGGCGACGTCGATGAGCTTGACCGGCTCGGTCCAGCGGCGCGGCGGTTCCTGCCCGGCCAGGACCAGCAGGTTCTCGCTGTTGCGGCGCATGCGGGTGGCCAGGTGGTCCAGCTTGAACAGGTTGCCGAGCCGCTGCTCGTCCTGCTCGCCCTGCTCCAGGCCGTCGATCAGGGTGATCTGCCGCTCCACCAGCGTCTGGCTGCGCCGCGACAGGTTCACGAACATCGCGTTGACGTTGCTGCGCAGCCGGGACTCCTCGCCCGCCAGCCGGACCGCCTCGCGGTGCACCTCATCGAAGGCCCGCGCCACCTCACCGATCTCGTCGTGGGAGTCGACGCCGATGGGAACGATGACGGGCGGTGGCCCACCGACCGTCTCGTGCAACCTGCGCACGATGGCGGGTAGATAGTGTCCGGCAATCCGCAAGGCATCGGTGCGCAGCGTGCGCAGGGGCCTGACCAACGACCGCACCACGACGTACGTGGTGGTGAGCACGATGATGAGCAAAATGGCGATGCCCGCACCGACCAGCACGGCGTGGCGGAACTCGGCTTCTTCCAGGGCGCGGCTTTCTACGGTGATGGAGTCGGTCAGGCGCTTGTCCACCGTGCGCATCCCGTCGATGCCGCCGGTGATGGCGGTGAACCAGCGGTCGGGGTCGGCGGTGCTGCCGGGGTCGAGGTCGAGCCGGATGTTGTCGCGGGCCTGTGTCAGCGCGCGGACGCGGTACAGCGCGGCCGCGTCCACGGGCGCGCCGGTAACGGAGTCGTCGTAGAACTGGAGTTCGGCGGGGGTGGCAGAGCTGCGAAAGACGATGAGTTCACTTTCTTGCTGCGCATGTGCAGCCATCAGGGCGTCAAGTTCGCCGCTTTGGAAGAACCCGACCGAGGCGACACCTGCGAGCAGACCTCGCTGTTGAGAGGCGGCGTCCTTGGCTTTGACCAGCGCGGTGAGTGCCCGAACCCGGTTGGTGAGCGGCTCGTCCTGCACACCATGGCTGACTTGCTCATGGATGTGCTGGAGGGTGGCGATGATCTGGGAGTACTTCGTGAGCGTGGGCAGCGTGGACAGCTGGGATGTGAGCACGGTGTCTCGGGTGATCTGGATCTCGTCAAGGCGGCCCAGGATTTGCTGGGTGATGGTCCAGGTGCTGAGGCCGTGCTCCATGGTGATGGCCGCAGCGCTCTGCTTGACCTTGGCCGCTGCCGTATCGACCACGCCGAACTGCTCGCGCAGCGCCGGTCCTCGCTGTGGGCGACGCCCGGCTGCGACGTAGTGAACGGCGTGATCACGCTCCCGCTCAAGGTGATGGGTCAGGTCGGTGATGGAAGCACTGAGATCCGCTTTCTGCAGGACCTGTTGATATTGCTGCGCGGTGCTGATCGATGCGACGATCTGCCCGCCACCCACCACGACGCCTGCGATGGTGGGTATGGCGATCAGCGCAACAAGGCGCCAGCGTACCCGCCAGTTGCGCAATCGCAACCTGCTCATCCCCACCCGCTGACCCCGATCCGGCACGGGTTCGGGGTCGGTTTGCCGATGCGAGGGGTATGTGCGGGTGGTCGGGTCGGTCCTCACTGGACTTCGCTCTCTCGGTCAATCGCCAATGCGATGAGCACCGTACGTTGTGGTCCTAACAGGGTGATGTGCTCGTGAATCCGGGTCGGTCTGCTGCGGCCGTCTCACCGGGTACTTGCAGCGTGGATACCCCGTCCTTGAGGGCGGGGAGGAAACGCGGAATGGCGGGCCACTGTGGGGTCCTGGTTTTGTCGGTGGTGGTCGGTAGCTTGGTCGGCATGTCCCGCTATCGGCTTCAGCCCTCGCCTGCCCAAGAGGCGATCATGCTGGAGCATTGCGGGCACGCGCGGTTCGTGGGGAATCTGGCCGTCGAGCAGCACGCGCACTGGAAGCCGGGCCGTAAGAGCGCGCCGGGGTTTGCCGAGCAGTGCCGGCAGTTCACCCAGGCACGAGCCGCGTTCGCCTGGCTGCGCGCCGGATCGATTATCGTGCAGCAGCAGGCCCTGAAGGACTTCGCCCAGGCGATGGCGAACTTCTTCGGCACCACCCACCAGCGTCCGACCTG
>NZ_JBQQCB010000262.1:0-5761 GCF_052246675.1 Nonomuraea sp. KM90
ACGTACGAGGTGTCCTTCTGATTTGGGTTGCTGGAGCGTAGAGAACTCCCATCTTCCCAGGCCAAAGGGCACCTCGCCCTATTTCACAGTTCTTTTGTCAGATTCCCAGCGGTGGATCCAGGCTCAGAGGAACCCGTGGAGCGACGTGCCCTCTCGGCCGTTGCCGACGGTATGCGACAACTCGGCGCTGTGGTCCCGCCTCAACAGCGGCTGGGCGAGGAGCTGGCCCCTGACCTGCAGTACCTAGCCCTCTGGTACGTCCGTCGCCAGGCCAGCGGACCGACCCGGCAAGCAGGGCAGTATCTGGTCGCCCTTCGGATACGCCCTGACGACGAGCACCATCCCGTGCGTGGCTGGGACGACGCCCGTAAGGAGTGGGTGCCGTATGCCCAGCTACTTCTCACTCTCATCGCCGGTGGAGGCGCCGAGGACATCCGGAGCGACGCGGACCGACGCGACGCGGTCCAGCGTCGAATCCGATCCTTGCTCTACCAGGTACGGGATCGGCCGACCCTCCTCCTGGTCAACAGCGGGAACCTGCGTGATGCTTGGCCTGGTCTCAGCAATGGGCAGCTCGTCAGGGACAAGATCTCTTTCGACGGGGATCGGGAACCCTCGTGGATCGCGCTCTATGGGCCAGACCTTCGCATGGTGCTGCTCCGTGATGCCAACAGCCGGGAGGAAACATCGCAGTGGTTCGCGCCCGGCGCGAGCGAGGACCTCACGCCTGGTCTGGCGCAGGGTCTATGGTGCACGCGAAACGCGGACGAGGACAACCGGGTGTTCGCGAGCACCGTCGACAGGCCGCCCGCGGGACGCAAGGTGGCTCGCGACCTCCTCAAACTGGTTCCCACTGAGTCGTGGCCCCACGCCCCGGCCGCTACGGCATCGAATCCTCAGGCTTTGGAGCTGACGGTCCTGGGTTGCTTGTCCAGAGCTGTACTTGAAACGTCAGGGCGCTCCGATGTACGCCCGGACCAACCGGCGATTGTCGCGGCCTCGGCTCATCAGTTGCGATTTCACGACGAGTACCACCCGCTCAGCCGGCCGCTGCCGCTTCATCTGGCTAGACAGGCCGAGGAGTATGTCCTGCCTCTCGCCCGCGAAAGCAGTTACGAGGGATAGCACTGCCCGGCTCGCTGCGCGTCGACGGATCCAGCCCTTCCCACTCCCTGCCAGCAACCTCGACCTCACCACCGTTCACCAGCCTCTGACAGAGTCGAGCAGGAACGCCGCGGTCTGCTGTTCCCCTTAGAGGTCTCGTGATCGGCGGTTTGCTGCTCCAACGTGCGCTCTCTCGTCGTCATGTGATCGTGGGCGACGGTGGCGGGCTCCCTGCGTGCAGGATCTCATTGCCGGCTCCACCACCGCGTCGCCCACGATCATCAGTCCGGCGAGCCTTCCTGCACGCGGGTCGGCACGTTCATACAAGTCGGCGCCCATCCTGAGGGGATCCTTGTCCCACATTCCAAGGGAGGGTCGCCATGCTCAACCTGTCGATCATTCTGGAAGACAGCGCCCGCCATGCCCCTGACCGCACCGCGCTGGTCGTGCGGCGACCTGCGCCTGCCGTACGACATGCTCCTTGTTCACAGGCTGCGAACCCTGTCCGACGAGTACGGCCGCCAGATTGGCACAGCTGGTACGCAGGCACAGGTGGATGACCTGCACCGCAAGCGCAACGTGCTGTCGGCCGCCACTATTGCGCTGGGTCCCGCCCCCTGGATGCCTTCCCCCAAGTGGCCGGCCTCACCCGGAGCCTCGGGCTACGCCGGGACAACGACGATTATCAGAGTCTCGAGGTATTGAACATCTGCTATAGGCACATCGTCTCTACCTGAAACCCGCGCGTGGGTGCGGGCCAGGGCCTCGGCACTGATTCGCTTTGTCTGCTTTCGGTCAGATATTGAAGACGGCGAAAGCGTCATGATGGTCGAGGAGGTCGCGGCGTGTGTGAGCGATGTTGACCACCATGGGTCGGGCGCCTGGCCAAACCCCTTGGGGCTGCGACCCTCCAAGACGTCAGCTCGCAAATCGAACGTAAATAGAAGCGGTCAAGGGATGCCATCCACCCCACGATTGCTCGTCCGATGCTCTTCGGCACCTGATACGGCATACCACCGGACGGCATTCATGGACATTTTAGCGACGGCATTTACGGACAGCGTGATACTTTGAGCAATAGTTCGGCACGGGCTGGCATAATATCTGCCGACTTTTAATCCGCAGGTCGCGTCAGCTTCTCACCATCACCGCCTGCATCCTGCACGCCGCCATGCCTGCGGCCTCTACGACCAGGGGCGATCCCCGTCCGTCCGCGGGCACGACGTACACCGAATACGAGTGCTTTGTCCGGTAATCATAGTCAAACCTTTGCTCTGCCTGCTGTCCAAAATCGGGCCTGACCGCAGGTATTTATAAAGGCGACAGGGACCAGGTGGCCCAGGTAATCGGGCCGCACCCACATGGCTTCACCGCAGAGCAACGCGACATCACCAACCACATCATTCTCCGTACCAGGCAAACGGCGAAACCGTACCGCTCAACACGACCGACGCCTCCCGACTGCCGCGAAGGGTGTCCATCGAGCCGGCAGCGACGACGCACGCCATCCCCGGCCGGCGTGCTGGAAACGGCTTCTCATCTTGCTCGCACGCGTGGGTGCGCTCCCGCGCACGGGAGTTGTCCTTAACTCTGTGGTGCCTCAAGCGATGCGCGAATGCAGCGGCGGCGAAGCGGTGCGGAAACCGCCAGCACCCGGGACCCAGGGCTGAAGCGTTCTCATGTGGTGAGACCGAGTAGCTGAAGGCCGTCGGCAGGATGGCTGCGGTAATGATCGGTAGCAGCGGTGATGTTGGTCCAGCCGATGAGGCGGCTCAGGCCGACGGCGAGGTTTCGGAGGCTGGCCAGGATCCGGGGCGCGGCACCGGTGCGGACCTTGCAGGCGTCTTCGCGGTAGGTGACGTCGCGGATGTGGTGCAGGGCCTCGACGCTCCAGTGCCCGCGGATCAGCGCGGCGAGGTGGGCGTGGGTGATGCGGCCGAGTGGCAGGCTGGTGATGGCGTAGATCGTGACGATGGTGGTCTTGCCGGTCTTGAGGTCGGTGCGGCGGCGTTTGACCTGGATGGCCTGGGCTGCGTGCGGGAAGGGCAGGCCGGGGCGGGTGGTGCAGATCTTCATGCGGCGGATCTCTCGGCGGCCGTGCCCGCGTTCGTCGGTGCGGTCGTTGAGGACCGCTTCGCGCCAGGGCAGCGCCTTGAGCCTGCGGTGGAGCGTGGGCTGGTTGGCCTTGACGATGAACAGGAAGTGGCCGCCGGCGGCGATGATCTGCCGGGCGTGCTCGTGCTGGGTGTGCAGGGCATCGGTGGTGATGACCATCGCGGACAGATCCAGGCCGGACAGCAGGGGTGTGAAGGCGGGGATCTCGTTGCTCTTGGCGTCGACCTGCCGTTGGGCCAGGACGGTCTGGGTGTCGTGCCGGACGGCGGCCAGCAGGTGAGTGACGCCGTCGCCGGTACGGCTACCGCGCAGGGTCTTGCCGTCCACGGCCAGGCCGAGTAGGCGCGTTTTGGGGGCGGTGGTCGTCTGGGCGGTCGTTTCCGATGGGTGGCAGGTGGTGAGCGCGGCGAGGTAGGCGCAGGTCGCGGCGTCGAGGGCATCGCTGTCCAGGCGGGCAAGCAGCCGTCCAAGGGTGCTGGCGGCCAGCCGGATGGTGGCCGGGAGCCCGACCCGGATGCGTAGGTCGGGGTCGTATCCGGCGATGAACCGGGTGATCTTCGCCAGGGATGTCGCTCCGCTGAGCACGGCGAGCAGGGATAACGCGAGCAGCGGGCCGAGCCGGTAGCGGCGGCCTCGACGATGGCGTGGGTCGGGTACGGCATCCAGCACCTGGGCCAGGGTGGGCAGTTCGGAGGCGGGGTCGGTGAGGGTGACGTGCTCCAGGTGGCGGGAGAGCACGTCGATCGTGGATGATGGCACGCGAACGCGGCCCCTGTTCTTGATCGACTGTCTAGACACCGACGATCATGAGGGGTCGCGTTTGCCATATCCGCGTCGGGGCGCCCCTACGCGTCACCCCCGGCTCAGGGGTGCAGCAGTCTCATCAGCCGAGAACGCAACGGCCCTGACCCGGGACCGGTGTTGACCGTCGGATTCGGCCTTGACCAGCGCCATCCGGGTGGGCGTCGATACGCCCTGTCCGGCACGGCCATCGATGCGGCGGGTGACGACTACGGGCGTGCTCGCCCGGCCCACACCCACCGCATCGGCCGCGCCGGGCGGGAACACGACGACCCGGCGTCCCACGCCGTACCGACGGCGCCAGGGGGCGACAGGGCCGCTGTGCGCCCGTGCCCAGCGATCCCCGGGGCCGCGGCCGAGCGGGACACCGCGGGACGAGTGCTCGGAACCGGACTTACCCAGCTCCGCAGGTGGGCGAGGGGCAGCCAGTGCCTTCGCTAGCCATCAGGAACTGAACGCAGCAACCCCGCGCCGAACTCCATCCGCTTCCCTGCTCACCGTCACAGCAGCCCCACCCAACAGCACCGAAGAGAAGAGGACGACACACACCATGGCCGAGGGACGCACCTTCAAACGCTGCTCCTGCCGCAACAGCGACGGCAAAGCACTCGGGCAGCAATGCCCCAAGTTGCGCCGCGCCGACGGCGGATGGAGCTACCGGCACGGCATCTGGAACTACCAGATCGAACTCCCACCCGGCAGCGACGGCAAGCGGCGCGGGCCGCTGCGCCGCGGTGGCTTCGCCACCCAGGACGCCGCCAAGGCCGAGCTTGGGCAAGTGCGTGACCTGCTCGCGCTGGCCGACCCGCGTGAGCCCGCCACTCGCATCCAGATCGCTGACTTGATCAAACGAACGCTGGCCGAGACCGACACCCTCCCGAACGCGGAGACGGTCCGGCGGAAGATCAAGACCGGGCAGCATCTGACCCAGGAGATCACCGTCGAGCAGTGGCTGACGGAGTTCCTCAACCGCAAGCGGAAGATCGAGGAGACCACCCGCCGCTCCTACGAGGGCCACATCCGCCTCTACCTCACCCCCTACCTGGGGCGGCTGCGGTTGGATCAGCTCAAGGTCAGCGACATCGCGTTGATGTTCGAGCAGATCGAGGAGTTCAACGACACCATCGCCGAACGCCGCGCCGACCCCGACCCGCAGGTACGCGAGAGCGTCAAATACCGGCGACCGATCAGCATCGCCACCATGCACCGCATCCGCGCCACCCTCCGGCACGCGCTCAACATGGCCATGCGCCAGGACCGGCTGATCGACTTCAACCCCGCCGCCGTCCTGGAGATGGCCGCCTACACCCGGCCCAAGGCACTGGTGTGGACCGAGGACCGGGTCCGTTCCTGGCAGACCGACTACCGCGCCTACCGGGAGACGGGGAAGCAACGCCGGGGCGGGCGGCGGGTCGATCCCATCGACGCCTACACCAGCGTGCCACGCCCCTCCCCGGTCATGGTCTGGACACCGGCGCACACCCGCCGGTTCCTCCAAGAAGCCAAAGCGCACCGTCTGTTCGCTCTCTACCAGCTGATCGCGCTGCGCGGGCTACGCCGGGGCGAGGCGTGCGGGCTGCGATGGAAGGAGGTCGACCTTGACAGCCGTACGGTATGGACCGCCCCGGGAATCTTGGAGGCTACGATTCCTGCGAACTTGCGAATGACGTAGTAGATCCCTGGGTCTTATAGAAGGCGTCCTCGTACTCCTTCGGCGGAATATTACCACAGAATGAGTGGA
>NZ_JBQQCB010000263.1:0-5666 GCF_052246675.1 Nonomuraea sp. KM90
GCATCGCCACCCGCTACGACAAGACCCCTGAGAGCTACATCGCCGGCCTCCACCTTCGTGGCGCGATGATTTGGATCAAAGACCTCACACGACCCACCCCTTGATCACAACCCAATACGCGCCCTAGTCGGGCTGGTCGGGAAGGGCCGCCGAGCGGGCCAGTTCGGACAGGTCGTTGAAGAACTCCTCGGCCGGCATGCGCTTGCCTGCCTTCCCTACGGGTGAGGGCTCCAGCGGCACCATCAGGTCGGTGTCGGGCGCGTGCAGCCATAGCGCCATCATGTAGAGGGCGGGGATGCGCAGCAGGCGCAGTTCGAAGCCCTTGGCTTCGAGTTCGGGGAGCTTGCGGAGGATCTTGACGGCTTTGTCGGTGGCGGCCACGAACGGCCCCTCGGCGAACTGGGACACCTCCTGGGTGCCGTCCGGGCCCGGCGCGGTCTCGGCGGTGGCGATGGGCTGTCCGCCTTCGACGATCAGGTAGCGCCATCCCACCGGCTGCGCCCGGTCCAGGCCGCCGCCCGCGGTGATGTCGTTCAGTCCCAGCGTGTAGACCTCGTGCGGGGTGGACACGTCGAGCTGGTCTTTGCGGGCGCCGCGCAGCGCCTTGGTGGTGAACTGGGCGTCGTCGGCGAACGCGTGGAGCTTCGATTTGACTCTCGCGGGCACGTCGGGTGACGGGTCGGACAGGTGCACTGGCATGGCGTTCTCCTCAGCCCTGAGTCTTGTATGAGACGTTCCAGGTCCCGCTGCCCTGATAGCTCTCGCGGAAGGTGGTGTAGGACACGTTCCGGGGTCCGTCCCACGGATCGGCCACGCTGACCCACTCGATCCCGTCGGCGTCGAGGAAGCGGCCTGTCACCACCACGATGTGGCCTCCGCCGCCCGACCAGGCGATGTTCGCCATGACCGGCGCGGATTTCGCCATTTCGGCGCTGACCTGCGCGGGCGTCAGGCCGGCGTTCAGACGTTCGTTCCAGTGCTTGATCCGCTGCAGCGCCGTGTCCGGCCACCGTCCCTGGTTGCAGGGTGATACCGCGCCTTCGCCCACGCAGCAGTCGTCCCGGTCCAGCTCGGCGTCGGCCAGCGAACACTGGGTCCAGTCGGTGGCGGGGTTGTAGAACTTCGCGATGGCGACCGAGGACGCCGACCAGCACCACATGGTCTGGCTCTGGTGCTGCCACTCGAAGTTGAGGCGCTGGTCGACCGCGTCGATCACGGCGACCGCGGTCACCGGGCTGCTGTTGGGGACCGGTTTCCAAGGCCCGGTCAGGCCGGAGCGCGAGAACAGGGTGTGCAGGTTCGGCTCAATGGCCACGCCGAGGATGGTCCCGTCGGGCAACGCGGTCACCGCCGTGACGCTGCCGCTGCCGGGAACGAGGACCCAGCCCGCGGTCAGGCTCGCTCGCGTGTACAGCTGTTTGTCGGTGCCCGCGCCGACGATGGTCCCGTCGGGCAGCACGGTCACCGCCGTCACGCTGCCGCTGTTGGCGACCTTGACCCAGCCCGCGGTCAGGCTCGCTCGCGTGTGCAGTTGCATGTCGGTGCCCACGCCGAGGATGGTCCCATCGCGCAGCACGGCGACACCCATCACCAGGCCGCTGTTGGGGATCTTGACCCAAGCCGCATTCAGGCCGGCTCGCGTCATGAGCATGTTGTCGGTGCCCACCCCCAAGATGGTCCCGTCGCGCAGTGTGGTGATTGCCTTCACGGTGCCGCTGCCTGGCACCGTTACCCAGGGCGCGGTCAGACCCGCTCGTGTCATGAGCAGGCCGTCCGTGCTGACGCCCAGGAGGGTCGTCTCCTTCAGTGCCGTGGCCGTGCTCACCAGGCCGCTGTTGGGCACCTGGACCCAAGCCGCATTCAGGCCGGCTCGCGTCATGAGCAGGTTGTCCATCCCCACGCCGACGAGGGTCCCGTCGGCTTGCGCGGTCACCGACTTCACCGTGCCGCTGCCCGCCACCTGTGTCCAGGCCGCGGTGAGGCCGGCTCGCGACCAGAGTTTGTTGTCGGTGCCGACACCCACGATGGTCCCGTCAGGCAGCACGGTCACCGACGTGACGCTGCCGCTGTTGGGAATGCGGACCCAGCTTGCGGTCAGGCTCGCTCGCGTGTACAGATTCTGGTCGGTGCCCACGCCGAGGAGCCTGCCATCGAGCAGCACCGCCACCGCGATCATGGGGCCGCTGTTGGGGACGACGACCCAGCCGGCGCTCAGGCCGGCGCGCGTGTAGAGCTGTTTGTCGGTACCCACACCGACGAGGAGTCCGTTCTTCAGCTGGCTGACCGCGGTCACCGGTCCGCCGTTGGGCACCGGGACCCAGCCCGTGTTCAGCCCGGCCCGGAAGTGGAGATTGTTGTCCGTACCGATGGCGAGGAAACTGCCGTTACTCATGGTTCGGCGCTCCTATCGACGTTCCCGACGGTGACCGCTGCGATGTGACAGTCACCTTGCTCGCACGTAAATGAATCCATGGCACAACGCAAAGGACAACCGACTGCACAGTTCGGTTCCGAGGGCCGCTTGAAAAGGGGCCGTCCTGGGCCAAGTGGCCGTGCTGGTGGCCTGCTTGAAGCTACATTCAAAGTCGAGAATCGGCAATGATTACAGTATTTACGGACCAACATTGCCGAGAGTTCCCCAACGGCCATAAGGTGGGTTTGAGCTGCCTGAATCCGGCCCAGAATATTTTGTGGGTCACCGTCGGCACGGCCGCTGTCAGCGTAAACGCCTTTTTATTCGATCGCGCCTCCTGGAAAGTCGGCCGTAAAACTGTCCAGGATCGACTTCTTCAAATAATTCGAGGGGGTGAGCTGTTAACGCGTCTGTCACCAGCCGCCATTTGGGTCGTGACGTGCGCAGTCATGCGTACGGCGGCGGGGTCCGGCACCTCGGTGACCTTGGCGATGGCTTCGGGGCCGGGTTCGACGTAGCGCATGGCGGTGCGGGTTTGCTGCGCGCCTCGTTCCGGTACGCCGCCCCGAGTCGGTCAACGCCCGGATCCGGCGGGCGGTCAAGGCCCGCGGCCACTTCCCAACGAGTAGGCCGCGCTCAAGTGCGTCCACATGGCGATCATGAGCCTGGACCCGACCGGCAATGGCCGCAAACGCTGGATCACCCGCTGGAAAGCCGCCCTCAACGCCTCCGCCATCACCTTCGAAGGCCGCCTGACTCCGAAGATCCCTGCGCGGGTGTTGTGCTTCAGCCGGCGTGGTGCCGGTAACTGCCGGGCGGTGACCCGTACTGGCGTTTGAATGCATGGGTGAAGGTGTACTGCGAGCTGTAGCCGACCTGCTGGGCGATCGTGTTGACGGGGGCGTCGGAGGCGCGCAGGAGCCGGGCGGCGGTGGTCATCCGCCACCATGTCAGGTAGGTGAGCGGTGGCTGGCCGACCAGATGGGTGAACCGCCGGGCGAAGGCGGCGCGGGACAGGCGTGCCTGCGCGCCCAACTCCTCGACGGTCCATGGCCGGCTGGGGTCTGCGTGGATGGCGCGGAGTGCGGCGGCGACGGCGGGGTCGTGCAGGGCCGCGGCCCAGCCGGTGGCGGAGTGGCCGGAGACGCGCTGTTCTTCGAACCACGCGCGCAGGATGTAGAGCAGCAGAAGATCCAGCAGGGTGAGCAGGATGGTGTCGGAGCCCGGGCGGGCGTCGCTGTCCAGCTCCACACCGAGGAGTTCGACCGCGGCGCGGAGTTCCCTGTGGCGCCCTACCCGCGTCGGTAGGTGGATGACCTCGGGCAGGTCGTTCAGAAGCGGATGCGGCGCGGATCTGTCCAGGAGGTAGGCACCGCAGAGCATGACCACCGTCGGCGGCCGGTCGGCTGGCGTCTCGTCGTCGCGGCCGTCATGGACTCCGGTGAGCGTCGTGGGCGGCTCGCTCACCGGGGTGGAGGGGTCGTCGGCCAGACCGTGTGCGGATCCGCGCGGCAGGAACGCCACGTCGCCCGGCCCGAGCGCGATCGGCTCACCCTGCGAGGGGAGAAGCCAGCACGTTCCCTGGAGAACGATGTGGAACCCGGCGGATGGCACCGGCGGGAACCGCTCGGCGAAGGGAGCGGACTTGGTCACCCGGCCCGAGTGGGGGCGACCGGTACGCGCCGCACTCACCACATCAGACAGAACATCCACGCAGCCAGTGTAACCAACGACGACCTCGGTGAAGACGATGACGCAAACTCTAGAGCGGATCACGCATTCGATCGTCTTGTGTCGGCGCCTTACTGTGCTGGTGGGCTGAGCAACCGCGCAGCTCCCATCGTGAGGAGATGACATGAAGATCGCCGTTTATGGCGCGAGTGGATACCAGGGAAAGCTCGTGCTCGCCGAACTGGCGCGACGCGACGTCGAGACGGTCCTGGCCGGACGTGATCTCGCGCGCCTGGAGGAGGCCGCCTCGGCGGTCGGCCTCCTCGACGCGGAACGACGCGTGGCCGGCACCGGCGACCATGGGGCGCTGGTGCGCGCGTTCCGCGGCTGCGACGGCGTCATCAACTGCGCCGGACCCTTCACCTCGTCAGGTGAGGCCGTGGTCCGCGCCGCGATCGCCGCCGGCTGCCACTACGTCGACACCTCAGGCGAGCAGCTCTACATCAAGAAGATCTTCGACACCTTCACCACGGAGGCGGAGAACGCCGGGGTCACCGTCGTACCCGCCGCCAACGACGGCTGCGTCCCGGTAGACCTCCTGGCCCACATCCTGGCCGGCCGCCTTGAACCGGTCGAAGAGATCATCACCACCCACGCGATCGTCGGGGGCGGCGGCATGTCGCGCGGCTCGCTGCGCTCGCTGGTCGAAACGATCGACGCCATCAAGGCGGGAGGCATGGCCTACGACGACGGCGACTGGCGCCCCGGCATGCCCGCCCGCCACACCGCGATCAGGCTGCCCGGACAATCGGAGGCGACCCCGGTGATGGCCTTCCCTGTGCCGGAGGTGGTGACCATTCCCCGTCACATCCGCGTCCGGCATGTCGAGGGCCTGACCGAGGCGGCCTTGGGCGACCGGCTGAACACCCCGCTCACACCGGAGATCATCGAAAGCCTGCCCGAAGGACCCGATGAGGGCAGCCGCCGCACCCAGCACTTCACCTACGTGGTCGACGCCACCGGTACCGACGGCCGCCGCGCCCGCGGCATCGTCCAGGGCCCCGACACCTACGGCACGACCGCGGTGATCGCCGTCGAAGGCGCCCGCCGTCTCATCGCCGACCCCGCCAAGCCGGGAGTACTCGCACCCGCCCAGGCCTACCACCCGACCGCCTTCCTCGACTTTCTCATCCCGCATGGGATCCAGTGGATCATCGAGGACGCGCCGGCAACCTGACGACGAGCCTTGCTCGTTAACGGCAGGCGCCATCAGCAGCGCCCGCCGACAAAGGCCCTACGGCTGACAACCATGGAGATATTCCTTCTCAAGAGTGCATGGACGGGAGGCCGCATGACGCTGTTGCCGCCGAGACCCCGGCACCGGGCGCCACGTCGATGCCGTTGATCGGTTCGCGGGGTCCAGGGGCTCGTGAACGCAGGTCGCGGTGGATGGACGCCTCCGGTCATCGGCTGGGGCAGAGCACGGTCGCGGTGGCCTTGTTCATGGCGTCATTGACGGGTATGGCCTGCTGGTTGTCGATCTCAGCGTGGTGGATACGGCGAACTGGCGGCGGCCGTCGGA
>NZ_JBQQCB010000264.1:0-5477 GCF_052246675.1 Nonomuraea sp. KM90
TGGAGGTCGTGCCCGCACCGGGCGCGGCCGAGGTCACCGTACGGTCCCGTGCTCGCGACCGGCTCGTGCTGGAGATGCCGCCCGGCGGCGGTCCCCAGGCGATGATCGCCGTCGCCGCCGAGGTGGCGGGACACGCCGCGAGCCCGGGCACGGATGGCGCGCCGAGGCTCGGGGCCCAGGACGCGGCGACGCTCGCCCGGCTTCGCGGCCTGATCACCGCCATCGCGCAGACCCACGCCGCCCCGAACCACCGCCGGTCCCTCGCCTCCGCCCTGAACGGCGAGCCGCCCCAGCCCGGGTCCCTCGCCTCAGCGCTGAACGGTGAGACGACGCCATCGCGCCCGGCGGCCTCCGCCCTGAACGGCGAGCCGCCCCAGCCCGGGTCCCTCGCCTCAGCGCTGAACGGTGAGACGACGCCATCGCGCCCGGCGGCCTCCGCCCTGAACGGCGGGGGCGGCGCCACGCCCACACTCGCCTCGATGCTGCGGGCCGAGGTCGAGCGGGCAGGGCTGGCGGACGGGCAGCCCGGGCCGGCGGCCAGGCTGGTGGCGCTGGCCCGGGCGGGCGAGCTCGCCCCCGAGCACGTCGCCGCGCTGCGCGGCCCCGCGGCGCTGCCGGAGATCGCCGCCGCCAAGGCCGTCGAGCGGGGCGCGGCGCTCATGGGCGCGCGCGTCCGCACCTACGGCCCGGGCCTGCTGGACATCGAGGTCCCCGGCCACCCGCCCATCCCCGTGGACATCCGCCCCACCCCCACCGGGCCCGTTGCCGACCAGGGCGTGCTGACGTACCAGGTGGATGCCCGGCGCACGATCGGTGCGAATGAGCGTGCGGCCGCCGCGGAGGCCGCGGCCGCCGTCGCCCGGGTGCGGGGTGTGGCGGTCGAGGAGCATCGGAGGCTGGCCGAGCTGCACGAGGCCGTGCGTCAGGTTCGGTCGGCCACCGCCGCTCAGCGGCCGGGACGGCTGGGCGTGCTGCACGATCTGGCCACCGCCGCCCCCGCCGGGCTCGTCCCCGCGCCCCTCGCCGCCGACCTGGCCAAGCTGCTCGACGGCTCGCGCCCCGGGACCCGGCACGCGTACTGGGACCGCATGCGCGCCCTCAGCGGCGGCACCGGGCTGCTGCCGCCGGAGGAGGAGTGCCGGTGCCCCGAGGACGGCCCGTGCGGGTGCGGCCTCCGGGCGCGCTCCCGCACCGTGCGGGCATGATGGGCGGGGCAGGACGAGCAGCAGGGCAAGCGGGCAGGGCGAGCGGGCAGGGCGAGCGGGCAGGGCGAGCGGGCAGGACGGGTGGGCATGATGGGAAGCCCCGAGGAGAGGACGGTTATGACCTTCGCGGTAGCACGGACGAGGGATGAGGCGCATCTCTACCTCGACCTGCACCCGTGCGCGTGCGGCTCGGTCGACACGACCTGGGACAGCGGCCTGGTCAGCGCCGATGGCGCGCTGGCCAACCGCTACGCCGGCACCTGCGGGGAGTGCGGCAGCCCGCGCGAATACCTGTTCGGGCTGCCGGAGCGCCCGGTGATGCCCGCGGGCTACCCGACGTTCGGGGGCGGTGAGCCGTCGCAGCTCCTCGACGCGGGGGAGTGGCTGTGGGTGGCCGATCTGACGGCGGGCAACGTGCCGGTGGACGACGAGGCCGAGGCCCGCCGCACGCTGGCGGTGGCGAGCGCGGCCGTCGAGGAGGTCGTCAAGTTCATCCCGCCGGGCGCGAACGAGGTGCCCGACGACGGGTTCTGGTCGCAGCGGGGGCAGGAGGTGCGGGCGGCCGAGCCCGGCAGGTTCCAGCTCGACCGGCTGCTGATCGTCCGCGACACCTACCGGGACCTGGCGGCGCGGCATGCCTGAGCGCGGCCTGGCGCGCTCCCTCGTGGAGGCGTACGTGCACCTCGACCTGACCGCCTCCGGCGGCTCGGGGCGGGCGGAGGTGACGGACGAGCGGGACGGCTGGCTGGTGCGCGCCGGCGGTGTCGAGGTGCTCGTCCCGTACGAGGCCGAGGACGCGGCCAAGCACGAGGGCGCCACGTTCGGCACGGGCCTGTCGGAGCTGCTCGACCCGGGCCAGTGGGTCCTGGTCGGCGCCACGTACGCGAGCAGGGCCCTGGAGGGAGGGCTGTTCTACGCGGCCGACCCGTCGGACCCCGAGCGGTTCGACGCCGTCGCCACGGACTGGAGCTTCGCCGCCGACGCCATGGCCGAGGCGCTGAAGTTCCTCCCGGAGGGCGCCGCCGAGCTGCCTCCGGAGGCGTTCTGGACGGAGATGGGCAGGTCGGCCCGCGACGCCGACCCGGGCCGCTTCACCAGGGCGAAGCTGGAGAACGACCTGGCCTTCTACCGCCAGAGCCTGGACGACTTCCATCGCCTCCACGCCGGCTGATCCGGGGCCCGCCACCGCCCCGGAGACCATTACACGGCTTTTCGGCCGGGCTTGCTCTGATGGCGCCACCTGATCGACAGCGAGGGCATCCTGATGAGCGAGCCTTCGTCTCCGGGATCGCGGCGGGCCCTGTTCGGCGTCGCCGCCGCGGGCGGCCTGGCGGGTGCGGCCCTGCCGGCCGTCCCGGCGCGCGCCTCGTCGGACGCGGTCTCCTGGGGCGATCGCGGAATGGGCGAGCTTCCACAGGGACGGCGGCAACCGTGCGGGTGCGCGGGGAACGGATCAGCGCGCTGCACGAGTACTGGGGGAACGTCCCACCGGCGGCCGAGTGACTAGCGGCGGCGTGGCGCGTACGGGGGCAGCGCGGTGAAGTCGAGGTCCGCGTCGGGCCAGCGCCGGCGCAGGGCCGCGGCCAGCCGGCGGCACAGCCCGGCCAGCCGGGGCAGGGACCGGTGGTCGTCGGCGGTGCCGGCGGCGGCCTCCAGGGTCGCGACCAGCTGCGCCCGGCTGTCGTCTCCCGCCGGTCGGCCGTCCAGCGCCGGCAGGCGCGACAGACGGGCCAGCGCCCACGACACGCACGCCGCCGCCAGCCCCAGGCCGTAGCGCCGCTCGCCCTCCGCCTCCGGGACCCCGGTCGCCAGCGCCCGCCGGTAGACCTCACCCGGCGGCCGGACCGACAGCCAGGCCGGGCCCGGCACGTGCAGGCAGACCGCGTCGTGCAGGGCGTGGGTGAAGCCGGCGAACTCGAAGTCGATCAGCCGCGCGTCGGCCGGCCCGCTCCCGTGCACCAGCACGTTGTTCGCCTCCGGATCGCCGTTGCTCAGCACGAGGAACGGCCCCGGATCCGCCAGCTCCGCCCGCGCCAGCCCCAGCTCCCGCGCCACCCCGCCGCTGACCGGCACCCCCAGCTGCTCGGCGTGCGGCACCCGCTCCAGCCTGTGGACACGGCCGAGCCGGTCGGCGGCCGGATCGACCGGCCCGAGCAGGCTCCGGCGCCGGTAGTACGTCTCCGCGTGACCGGCGGTGAGCGCGCCCAGCTCACCGCGGATCCGGGCGAACGCGGCCAGCCGCTCCGCGTGCGCCCCCGCCCCGTCGCGGCGCAGCAGCCCGTCCAGCGCCGTACGGGGAGCGAGATCCTCCAGCGCCCGCCACCCGCCCGCCCGGCAGATCCTCGGCCAGCACGCGCGGGGCCAGGCGAGCCCCGAGATCCTCCGCCAGGAACCTGAGCGCGGCCACCTCCGTACGCAGCCGCCACCCTTCGCTGTGTGTCGCGGCGGCATGGGGCCCCATCCACTTGACGATCACCGACTCGTCGCGGTCGGTGCGGGCACGGGCGACCCTCCACGGCTCCAGCCTGGTCCACTCCACCACGTTGAGCACCGCCACAGCCTACCCAGCAGTAAATCATGTATATCTGGTAGGAAATGTTGACTTAGTCGGGCGGGGCTCGTAACTTCGAGGTCATGAGCCCGGGTCCCCGCGACGACCAGAGGACCAGCCACATGCCTCCTCCCTCCAAGACCCCGAAGAGAGCGGCACTCGCCGTGCTCGCCCTGCTGGCCGTGACCGCCTGCGCCGCCCGGCCCGGCGAGAGCGCGACCGAGGGCGGCCTGGCGGCCGACGCGCCGCTGCCCACCGCCGTGCCCGAGGGCACCAAGCTGATCGTCGGAGATCCCCAGACCAAGGTGGCGCTCCAGCTCTCCGGCGAGATCGACAAGTTCTCGTTCACCGTCGAGTGGGCCAACCTCAGCGGCGGCCCGCAGACCAGCGAGGCGTTCCGGGCCGACGCGCTGGACGTCGGCGCGGTCGCCGAGATCCCGGCCATCCACGCCACCTGGACCGGCCTGCCCGTGAAGATCGTCGCGTCCAGGTTCCGCAAGGACCCGATCGAGCACCCCACGTACGAGCTCGGCATCGCCCCGGGCGTGAGCGTGCGGACCCTGGCCGACCTGCGCGGCAAGAAGATCGCCTACAGCCCGGGCCAGGCCCAGGGCGCGCTGGTGCTCAAGGTGCTCGAGAAGGCCGGGCTCACCAAGGGCGACGTCACCTTCGTCGAGCTGCCGAGCACCGGCGACGTCTACCCCAACGCGCTGGCCTCCAAGCAGGTGGACGTGGCGCCGATCGGCGGCGTCAACATCAAGCGCTACACCGCCAAGTTCGGCCGGGACGGCGCCACGACCATCCGCCACGGGCTGCGCGACGACCCCGGCCACCTCTACGTCCGCACGGCCACGCTCCGCGACCCGGCCAAGGCCGCCGCCATCCGCGAGTACGTCGCGGCCTGGGCCCGCGCCGCGCGCTGGGTCCACGAGCACCCCAAGGAGTGGATCGAGGGCTACTACGTGAAGGACCAGGGCCTCACCGCCGCCGACGGGCAGTACCTCGTCGACCTGGCCGGCGAGCCCGACATCCCGGCCGACTGGTCGCAGGCCATCGCCCGGCACCAGGAGACCATCGACATCCTGGCCGCCGAGACCGGGAACCCGCCGCTGAAGGCCGAGGACCTGTACGACCTGCGCTACCAGGCCGTGGGCGCGGAGGCGATCAAGGACGGCGCCCAATGACGCCGCCGCTGGACCACCGGCCCGCGAAGGACCGCCGGCCCGCGAAGGACCGCCGGCCCGCGAAGGGTGATGCCCGATGACGCTGCTCGACGCCCGTCCCGCGACCCCCGCCCGCGTACGCGCCCGCCGCCGCCTCAGACCCGGCCGCCCGATCAAGCTCGGCTTCCTGCTGGGCCCGCTCCTGCTCCTCGCCCTCTGGACGGCCGCCTCGGC
Source organism: Nonomuraea sp. KM90 (assembly GCF_052246675.1). Taxonomy (NCBI): domain Bacteria; kingdom Bacillati; phylum Actinomycetota; class Actinomycetes; order Streptosporangiales; family Streptosporangiaceae; genus Nonomuraea; species Nonomuraea sp. KM90. The sequence goes on from NZ_JBQQCB010000264.1 coordinate 5,154, forward strand.
CACCGGCCTGCTCGATCCCCGCTTCCTGTCCGCCCCCTGGACAGTGATCACCACCGCCGCCGAGCTGACCGGCACCGGCCGCCTGCCGGACAACCTGCTGACCTCGGTGGGCAGGGTCGCGCTGGGCCTGGCCATCGGCGTGCCGCTCGGCCTCGCGCTCGCCCTCGTCTCCGGCCTCAGCCGCTGGGGCGAGGCGATCATCGACGGCCCCGTCCAGATCAAGCGGGCCGTCCCGTCGCTGGCCCTGATGCCGCTGCTGATCCTCTGGCTGGGCATCGGCGAGGTCATGAAGGTGACCGTCATCGCCGTGGGCGTGCTCGTGCC
>NZ_JBQQCB010000265.1:0-5472 GCF_052246675.1 Nonomuraea sp. KM90
CTTCACGCCCTCGATGACCAGGGCAGACAGGCCCGAAAACACCACATCCGTAAGATCGTCGATCTTGAGCACGACCCAGCCTGGCAGCTGTTCACTCAACGCCACCACCGATTACGGGCCAGAGCCGAAAACCGTACAGTCCCTGGAGATCTGGCACAATCCGCAGCGACGGCAGAGCGGCTTGGGCATGCTCACCCCGATACAGTTCGAGAACGCACCCACCGTGGCATGACAATCCAGGAACGCGACTCCACCAAACTCAGAGCCTGCTGACAAAGGGATTTGGTGTCGGGCTCGGGTCAGAAGAGTGCCGGGGTGTGGTCATGGTTGGGCTGTTGACCGGTGGACGGGAGCGGGCTCCCGGTAGCTGAGGTGGTGTCTGAGCAGCTCAGCGGCCAGGAGCCCGTGGTTGTCTGTCTACACGCCCGTGGCCGTGAACGCCAGCGGTTGCGCCTCACCGGGATGCGCATCGCATGTCGCGGCCGGAAACCGGCATACCCCTCCGATCTGACCGATGCCGAGTGGTCGGTGCTGGAGGGCGAGGCACGCGGTGTGATGGCCGAACTGGTCGCGGTCGCGGGCCGGCCGATGGTGCATGACCTGCGCGCGGTGCTGGATGCGATCGGCTACGTGACCCGGTACGGGATCGAGTGGCGGGCCCTGCCGGTCGACTTCCCGCCGTATGAGGCGGTGTATGCGTTCTTCGTGCGCTGGTCTGGGCGTGGTCTGCCCGAACGGCTGGCCGGGAGGCTGCGCGGTCGGTTGCGCCTGCTGGCCGGGCGCCGTGAGCTGCCGACGGCCGGGTGCATCGACGCCCAGACGGTCCGGGCGGCCGAGATGGTCGGGGCGGCGGCCTGCGGGTACGACGCGGGCAAGAAACTCAAAGGGCAGAAGCGGCACGTCGTGGTGGACACCCTCGGGCTGCTGCTGTGCGTGATGGTCACCGCCGCGTCGGTGCAAGACCGCGACGGCGCGCATCCGGTCCTGGCCCGGCTGCGCGAGAAGTTCTCCACCATCGGCCTGGTCTGGGCCGACGGCGGCTACGCCGGACAGCTGGTCACCTGGGCCGGGCAGGTCCTCGGCCTAGCCGTCACGATCGTCAAGCGCAGCGACGACCTGCGCGGCTTCGTGGTGCTGCCCCGCAGGTGGGTGGTGGAACGGACCTTGTGCGCCGCGAGGCGCTCTGTTGCATCCCCGGCTGAGCCGGGAGGGACTTGGAGGGAGGTTTCTGGGCCGAATGGCTTACCTGGATCCGAAAGGTGAAGGGGACAATAGCATGCCAGGAAATCCGGTGGCCGGGCTCAGGGGGGTCTGGGACGGGGTGCCGGAGGGGCCCGCGTGATATGGCGAAAGCTTGATTGCCTGAATCCTAATCTCCAGTCGATGCAAGTTCCCATCTGCCGGAAAGACCTCTGAAACCGGTGCCGTGCTCTCCGTTGGCTTCGATTGTCGGTCGACGCAACCTCCGGAGTGCGGGGCGACGCCCAGCGAGGGTGTTCAAGGAGATGAGTGGGACGCCTACGTCACGCTGTCACGTGCAACAGAGACGAACGCGGGATCGCCTGTCGGGCGCGAACCCCAAGGCGACGGAGGCCTCGTAGTAGTCGCCGGAGTCACGACCGGCCAAGGAGGGCGGGAAAGCCGTCTGCACGGGCGAAGGAGGCCAGGTGACGGGACACCAACAGATCGGGAGGTATGCGTAATGCAGAGCGCCGCAACGGTGCTGGGTGTCCTGCGTGAACGCGGCAGGCGCGGCCTGCCATGTGAAGAACTGTATCGGCAACTGTTCAATCCGCAGTTGTATCTATTGGCTTACGGGCGTATTTATGCCAACCATGGCGCCATGACACCCGGAGTCACGCAGGAAACCGTGGACGGCATGTCGGCGCGGAAAATCGAATGCATCATTGATGCGATGCGCCACGAGCGCTATCGATTCCGCCCGGTCCGGCGGGTGCACATTCCGAAAAAGAACGGAAAGACGCGTCCGTTGGGGCTGCCGACATGGTCGGATAAGCTCGTCGGCGAAGTCGTGCGCCTGTTGCTTGAGGCGTATTACGAGCCGACGTTCTCCGACCGGTCCCACGGGTTCCGGCCACGGCGGGGCTGTCATACCAAGGGCGTTGCGTTCTCGGCTGGTGAGACTGCTGCACCCCTGCGGCGAGTGGCCGAGTGAGAGCGCCCCAGTGCGGAGATGACAAACGCGACCCCTGATGATCGTCGGTGTCTAGCCAGTCGATCAAGAACAGGGGCCGCGTTCGCGTGCCATCATCCCCGATCGACGTGCTCTCTCGCCACTTGGAGCACGTCACCCTCACCGATCCAGCCGTCGACCTGCCGACCCTGGCCGAGGTACTGGACACCGTCCCCGATCCCCGCAGTCGCAGGGGACGCCGCTACCGGCTCGGACCATTACTCGCCTTAGCCCTGCTCGCCGTCCTCGGCGGCGCAACATCCCTGGTCCAGATCACCCGAGTGATCGCCGGTTACGACCCCGGCGTGCGCGCCCGGCTCGGCCTCCCGCCCGCCATACGACTGGCCGCCTCCACCCTGGGACGACTGCTGGCCCGTCTGGACGGCGACGCCTTCGACACCGCGACCTGCGGCTACCTCGCCGAGCTGGCCGCCTGCCAGCCACCCAGACAAGCGACATCCCCCCGAACGCCCCTGCTCGGCCTGGCCGTGGACGGCAAGACGCTGCGCGGCAGCCGCACCCGCCACGGCAGCACCGTCCACCTCCTGGCCGCCATCCGCCACGACACCCAGACCGTCCTGGCCCAACGCCAGATCGAGGCCAAGAGCAACGAGATCCCCGCCTTCACACCCCTGCTGCGCAGCCTGGACCTGTCCGGCACGGTCATCACCGCCGACGCCCTGCACACCCAGCACAACCACGCCCGGCAGATCGTCGCGGCCGGCGGCCACTACCTGTTCATCGTCAAAGGCAACCAGCCCACGCTCCTGCGCCGGCTCAAGGCCCTGCCCTGGCGCGAGGCGATTCTCAACGACCGCACCGACGAGAGCGGGCACGGCCGCCGGGAGATCCGCCGCATGAAGATCTGCGCCGTCCGGCCCGGTCTGCCCTTTCCCCACGCCGCCCAAGCCATCCAGGTCAAACGCCGCCGCACCGACCACAAGACCGGCAAGACCACCATCGTCACCATCTACGCCATCACCAGCCTCCCACCGGGCCGGATCGCCCACGCCCAGCTCGCCGCGCTGATCCGGGGCCATTGGAGCATCGAGGCCCTGCACCACATCCGCGACGTCACCTACCACGAAGACGCCTGCCGGGTCCGGACCGGAGCAGCCCCGCGTGTCCTGTCCAGCCTGCGCAACCTGGCCATCGGCCTGGCCCGCCTGCTCGGCTGGACCAACATCGCCTCCGCCACCGACTACTACCGCAGCCACCCAGCCGACGGTCTTCAGCTACTCGGTCTCACGACATGAGAACGCTTCAGCCCTGGCTGTCATACCGCGTTGCGGGAGATCGCCAACACCTGGACCGGGACGGCCTGGTTCATCGAGGGAGACATAGCCGACTGCTTCGGGTCGTTGGACCACGACCTGATGATCAAGATCCTGTCGGAGAAGATCCACGACAACCGGTTCCTGCGGCTGGTGCGCAACATGCTCACGGCCGGATACCTGGAGGACTGGAAGTGGGGAGCCACCTTGTCGGGTGCTCCTCAAGGCGGGGTCGCCTCGCCGATCCTGTCCTCGATCTACCTGCACAAACTGGACGAGTTCGTCGAGACGGTTCTGATTCCCGAGTACACCCGAGGGGGACGCAGGGCCCGTAACCCTGTCTACCTCGATCTGCAGAACCAGTTGGCCAAAGCCCGCCGACGCGGTGACCGAGCCGAGGCTCGGACACTACGGCGACGGATGGTCAGCCTGCCCAGCGCCGACCCCAATGATCCGGGATATCGGCGGCTGCGGTACTGCAGATACGCAGATGACCATCTGCTCGGGTTCACCGGACCCAAGGCCGAAGCCGAGGAGATCAAACAGCGGCTGACGACGTTCCTGCGTGACGAACTCAAGCTGGAACTGTCGGCGGACAAGACGCTGATCACCCACGCCCGGACCGGCGCGGCCCGGTTCCTCGGCTATGAGATCACTGTCCAGCACAACAGCAGCAAGACCACCCGACGTCGCAGGACGGTCAACGGGCAGGTCGCGCTGCGGGTCCCGCTGGATGTGATCAAGGCCAAGACCGCCCCCTACCTGCGGCGCGGCAAACCCGCCAAGCAGAAGGCCCTGACCAACGGCAGCGATTACACCATCGTCGCGACCTACGGGGCCGTCTACCGGGGCATCGTCCAGTACTACCTGCTGGCCGGAGATGTCTTCCGGCTTCACCGGCTGCGCTGGGTCATGGAGACCTCGATGCTCAAGACCCTGGCGGGCAAGCACCGCTCGTCGGTGTCGAAGATGGCGGCCAAGCATAAGGCCAAGATCTCCACACCGCATGGGCCGCGCACCTGCTTCGAGGCATGCCTCGAACGGCCAGGCAGGCAGCCACTGGTCGCACGATTCGGTGGGATGCCACTCCATCGGCAGAAGACGGCGACGGTCACCGACCGCCAGCCGATCCGGGTCGATTATCCGCACAAAGAGCTGATCGCACGGCTCCTGGCGGACATCTGCGAGATCTGCCAGCACACGGGCGAGGTCCAGGTCCACCACGTCCGCGCTCTCAAAGACCTCGGCGCACCCGGGCCGCTCCAGCCCCAGTGGGCCAAAGCCATGGCCAACCGGCGACGAAAGACCCTCGTGGTCTGCGCCGCCTGCCACGGCCAAATCCACCGGCAACCTGCTCCACCGCTCACGCAGTAGTCACTGGAGAGCCGGATGATCGGGAAACCATCAAGTCCGGTTCGGCGGGAGGCCGAGCGGAAAAGGATCAGCCCGGCTGACACCTCGTCGCTCGGCCGACCCATCCCGCCTGGCTGGCCCGCTACCGCCGCCTGGCGCGCATCTACGAACGCAAGCCCGAACATCATGAAGCCCTGATCTGGTGGGCCACCGTGCACCAGATGACCCGCCGCCTAACCCCGCGAACTGGCCGGCCTGCCGCCCCCTGACCGCTGGAGCGAACCGCCGCCGCTGCCGGTCTTGTCCAGCTCCGACCGGCGCGGCAAGGTCCTGCAACTGCTGGCCGCGCAGCCCTGGCACGCCTGGAGAGGAAGCGAACTGGCCGCCATCCTCGGCATCGAGAACGTCAACAGCTTCCGCGTCCAGCTGTCTCAATGGTCCCACCAGGGCTACATCAACAAGATCGGGCCAGCCCTCTACGGGCCCATGCCCGCTAACACTTAAGCCTTTGTCAGCAGGCTCTCAGCTTGACGTTTAACCCTTCCTGTTCTGGTGCTCGGCGAGCGTTTCGGCGCGTTTGGTGGTCTTGCCCACGTCGTGGTGACGGGCGGGAGCCCGGTTCTTCGAGCCTGGAGGCCTGCCGGGACCGGG
>NZ_JBQQCB010000266.1:0-5346 GCF_052246675.1 Nonomuraea sp. KM90
CAAGCACCGTCGTTCTCGGCCGGCCACCCTGAGGGGGGCGCCGCCGAGAGCGGCTTGAACCGTGGGTAGCACAGCACAGTACAGCAGGTCAGTGCTGTGGACTCTCGATCCGGAGGGTGCGGGTTCGAATCCCGGCCAGGCGCCGCCGCCACGGTGCAGGGGCCGATGGGGCGCTGAACCCGACCTCGACCGTGGTCCGGCACAAACCCACATCGGTAAGGCGGGGTGGGGAAAGGTCGAACTCGGCGGCCTCCCACCATTGGGCGAGCGACTATCGGGCAACGAATGCCCGGTCACCCTGTTGGCCCTCTCAGCCTGCGTCATCGAACTCCCCGGCAGAGGCCACCATCGCACGGGGATGCTCCTCGACGATCAGCCGGCCTGCAAAGCCCGGGTTCCGCAGTTCGTGTCGCCACTGGTGACACGCACCACCCTGGCCTCGGACGACGTTAAGGATCAAGGTGTCGAGCGGTGTTCCTAGTGACACGGATCGGACTTCGTTGTGCCACCACCGCGAACGCCGCTTACCTGGCCTGTTGCCCATAACCGTGTCACCAGCACCACCAGGAACTGCGGAACTCCGGCAAAGGCGGCATGTCGAGGAGCGCGGTATTGGCCCCGCCCGTGGTTGCTACCCCACTGTCTGAATACGAGGGGGCCGGGCGCCCGCCATGATGACGGTTCCACACACCGAGGCTCTACATGCTGACTCGTTAGGTTCGCTCGACGCAATAGTCGCGTACCACCGACCTTCGTTGCGGCAGCTTCTCGGCGAGGCTTTTCAAAAAATATCGAGCTGTTCTGAAACATCTCTTCTCGTCGTTGTTCTCGAGTTCAAGAAAGGCTTTTCATGCCTGGCAACAAGTCCTACCGCGTCGTTGGCGCAGAACGTCGAAAAATGATTCAGGACGTACGGAAACGCTACGCCGGTGGCGCGTCCATCCGCGCCATCGCCGCCCACTACCAGCGCTCTTACGGCATGATTCACCGGCTTTTGAAGGAAGGTGGTACGCCTCTCCGACCCCGCGGCAACTTCCGCCACCTGCGGCGCCACTAGGTACCCCGCGCGCGTGAGCCATCGAGCGGCAGGCTCTGACGTTTCCCACCGCAGCCGAGGAACCCTCGAAGCTGTGCTCAACAAATCGACACTCGATCCCGCCGGCCCCCTTTTGGCCCCATCTCGTGCGACATCGCGTCGTGCACACCGGCTGGTGGCCAGCATAAAACCCGTAACCCACGTGGAGGACAAACCCATGCTTTCTGAGGTAGAGGCGTATTTCAACGCCGTCGACGAGGCGCAGAAGACCTACAACATCGACCGTGAACGGGCAGGCGCGGAAAACCCGCGTCCCGAGTGGCGCGCCGACATGTCGCCGGAGGAGGCCACGGCGTTCGCTGAAGCCGAGGACAGGCGCACCACGGCCCTCGGCACCGCGCAGCAGGCATACAAGGAGAAGCGCGACCAGGCCTTTCAGGACCTGACCACCGCCGAGAACCCGCTGGTGCGCTTCATCGCCGCTGACCCCGAGATCGGCCGTAGCTACCGCGAGTACGCCGAGGCTGTGCTGCGGGCACTTCCGCTGTCCCGAGAGGCCCTGGAAGCCTTCGGCGACAACCAGGGCTGGGGTGGCGCGTATCGGGACGTCTTCGACCGGGCGGACCAGGCGGGTGTGCTGCCGAAGCCGACCCCGGATCTCGCGGACATCGAACCGCTGGTGCGCGAGCTCCACCAGTGGGGCGGCGGCAGCATCGTCCGCGTCCGCGCCATGGTCCGTAAGCACCTGCCGGACCTGATCGCCAGCGCCCTGGAGCGGCAAGCGCAGCAGCAAAAGCAGGACGTGCAGCCGAGCGCGTGACACCCCACCGCCGCGACACGTGCGCGGATCCCTAGCGTCTGGCCGGCGCCGGCGAGAGGATCGGTGGTGTCGGTTGCCCCGGCGACCGAATACGCGCCGCCGATCCCGGGTCCGGCAACGTGGGTTCTCGCGCGTGCAACTGTTGAGGTCGCGAGTGTGCTGCCGGACCCGCGCCGGCGGCGAGGAAGCGGACTGTTTGCCGGGGCGACCGGCACCACCGAGGCCTCCGGCCGCGAACTCGGCGATCATGATGCACCCTGACCGGGCTCTGCCCTATCAACCCTGCCCTATCAACCCTGACCTGCACACACGAACCTGTAGAGAACCGCTGAGCCATCAATGCTCGCTTGGAGCCTGCACCCTCACAGTGGAACTCAGCAGGAACGAGATAAGACACGGCCGGCGGCCGCGCGGCAGAACACCAGCCAGTGCATGCGCACTACCTGCTGTTGCAGCAGCGCCGCACCACCGGCTCGTCATCTTCCACAGGCCACACAGCACCAAGGCGCCCGAGTGCCTGCTACCGCCCCTGCGTGTTTTCCCGCATGGCTGACGGCCATCGCGCAGGCGATGGGATAGATAGCGGACCGACGTCGCTCTTGCCGGCGCGCTCGGTGTGAGCCCTTTCACGATCTTGCGCGGGCATGTCCGTGGCCATGCGCTTAGCCGTTCAGACAAGCAAGGAAGCCAGTGCGCTGTTGCCCACCCATGCTCGCCTGAGTCGCCTGAGTCGCCTGAGTCGCCTGATGGCCACGCGGCTGGAAGTGTTTCCCGTGAGGACGGGTCACGTCCCCGGTCGGACATTCCGACCCGACCTCACCGTCCTCGACCCGCCGGTCGCCTCGTCGGCCGGTCTTGACGCGAACGTCACGACCCACTGCTGGCGTACTGGGAGGAGCGCCCACCCGGAGAACACACCCGGCCTGACCCTCCTGACCCACGACCTGGAACAGCGTGCACAGCGGAGCGCATCTTGGCCAATTGCCGGACGATGTCGGTGCCCATCCGGCGCACCCCCACCACGACGGCCTGGCCGACCTGTTCCCGCATCCACGCCACCCGGCAGGCTCTTCCGCACCCGGCCCAGCACAACAGCAGCAGTACTTCCGGCCCTATCCGAACCCTGTGTCGGCAGTTCATGAGGAGAGCGATGTCCCCTGCGCCTATGCTCCAGCTCTCGTTGCCCGGTGGCGGAACACTGGCCGTGCGTTCCAATCCCGGGTCGTGGCAGCATCGCACCGAGGTGGCGCCATTCGGGCCTCACACGGCGGTGACGATCTGCTCCGTCAGCTGTCCCGGTCACGATCCCTCGCGCGTAGCAGCGGCGGCGGCGCGGATCGCCGCGAAGGTCAGCGCGGTGGCGGCCGTGCACACGCAGCATGCCGCCGCCGGCGTCCATGCTGCTGTCACAGCGCTCCAGGCAGCGGCAGATCCGGCCGACGGTGCGGCTAGCCGTCGCGTCGCCGTAACAGGCCTGGCGCCCACGCTCATCACCCTGGTCATCAGCCACGCTGCGGTGGATGTGGGCTGGATGGGCAGCGCGCACGCCTACCTGGCGACCGCCACCGGAACGTGCTACCAGCTGATCGGTCCGTCACCGGTGTCAGCGGCCTCGTCTGCCGGCGGCCGCGTCAGCAGCGCCCGCCTGCCTCGCACGAGCGGCGGCCCGGGCCCGTCACAGCAGCATGTGCGCCGCATGCTGTTGGGCAACCGAGACCTCACCACGGACGTGGGCGAGGCGGCGCTGTCGCGGCTGCTGACGCTCGACCGGTGCGCTGCCGAGGTGTGCACGCAGGCGGCCACGCAGATCGCCGCCGCGGCTCACCGCCACGGCAGCGACGCGAGCATAACTGTCGCCGTTCTCGATCTGCCCGCGGCCCGCGTGGCGCACACAGTGTGCGCACTCGGGTGCGCCGCAGTGCCTGCGCCCGCGTCCCCGTTCCCCGGTGGCCCGGCCGAATCCTGCGCACTGGATTCATGCCGTCCGGATCCCTGCCGGTTCAGTCAGCTGGACCTCAGCGCGGCGTGCGCCGCGTGACCGCATGCACCCTGCCTCACGATGCGGTCTTTCGCCCCGTCCTCGACCTTGCGTCCTTTGGCCCGGCGCCGTGCATCGCCGCGCGCCCTTCCGTCGCAGAAAGTGAACCCTGCCGTGACTCTCGCTCCGCCGATGCCGCCACTGACGGTCCGCAACGCCTGCCTCGGCGATCTCGTCAATGTCCTGCGCGGCCAGCACGCGCACAAGGTCGACGTGATCGTGCCCGCCGCGCAGCTGCGCGCCGTCGGCACCCACCTCGAGCTCCTCGGCACCGAACCCATTCCCGGCCCCGACGGGGTCACCATCAGCGCCGGCCGGTACCTGCCGACCGCAGTGTGCGATCAGTCGATCGCTGACAAGCTCACCATCCCCGGCGCGTATCTGCGCCGCCTGCGCCAGCTGAACGGGCCGCTGTACGACGCCAACGTCAACGGGTGGCTGCGGGCCGCACCGCAGCGGCGGTTTCTGTTCCGCGGCCTGGCCGGACAGGACGGTGCCGGCGTCGGCCGGGCCCTGCTGTCCAACAGCTACAAGGTCGTCGACAACCTCGATGCACTCATGGCGGCCTTGGCCGGTATCCGGGACGCGGGTGTCGACGTGCGCATCGACGGTGGCGACCTGAGCGAGCGCCGCATGTACCTGCGCGTGGTGTGCGAGCAAGTCAAGGCGTACGCGCCCAACCTGCTGCGGCACTATCGCAGCCCGTTCACCGGCCGCTCCGCGGCCGACGATCCGCTCGTGTTCGCCGGATTCGTGCTGTCCAACAGCGAAGTCGGCAGCGGCGCCTTCACCCTCACCGCGCGGCTGGTCGCTCTGGCCTGCGGCAACGGCATGACGATCAAACAGGACGTGATGCGAGCCGTGCACCTGGGCAGTCCCATGGACGACGGGTTCGTGCGCTGGAGCGACGACACCCATGCCAAGAACCTCGCGTTGATCACCGCCAAGGCACGGGACGCGGTGCGGACGTTCCTGGACGTCGCCTACGTCCAGAAGAAGATCGCCGACCTCAGCCGCGACGCCGGCACCCCGCTGAGCGACCCCGGTGGTGTCATCGGCGTGGTCGCGCAACGGCTGGCCTTCACCGCCGAGCAGCAGGACCTGATCCTGGATCACTTCATCCGAGGCGGTGTCCTGTCCTCGGGTGGCATCCTGCACGCCGTCACCAGCGCTGCGCAGGTGGTCGCAGACGCGGACGCGGCGTACGAGATGGAGAGCCGCGGCATCGACGCCATGCGGTTGGCCGCCGCCACGGCCCGCGCACGGTGAGAACTCCCTGACCCGTCAGCTGAGCAGCCCGCGCATCCGTGTTCCACCCCTACGACCCTAGGGCCTGTTTCAGAAGTCGGGTGAGGAGTCTCGGCTGAGGGCTGCGTGTGCTCGAGATGCCTGAGCGGTCCAGATGGTGACGTCGGAAGCGATACGGCTCGGGTCGGTCGCGGTATCAAGGCG
>NZ_JBQQCB010000267.1:0-5296 GCF_052246675.1 Nonomuraea sp. KM90
CCTGTCGTGGCTGTGGACGATGCTCAGCCTGATCCTGCGCACGCCGAACTCGGTGGCGGGGGTCAGCATGATGGTGATGTTCCCGCTGACGTTCGTGAGCAACATCTTCGTGGACCCGAAGACGATGCCCGGGTGGATGCAGGCGGTCGTCGAGGTCAACCCGATCACCCACCTGGCGACCGTGGTACGCGGCCTGATGGACGGCTCGGTGCCCACCGGGGAAATCGGCTGGGTGCTCGTCTCGTCCGTACTTCTCGTCGCGGTCTTCGGTCTCATCACCATAGTCCTCTACCGCAACAAGAAGTAGAGGATTCCGAGAGAAGAGGAGAGCGGCAAATGAACACCGACATCATGAACAACTCGCGTGCGGGTGAGCACCAGCCCGGGCGCGCACGCAATATCGGGCTCTGGGTCCTGCAGGTTGCGCTGGGCGCGATGATCGCCGGCGGCGGAATCGCGAAGCTTGCAGGCGATCCGGCGATGGTGGACATGTTCGCGGACATCGGGGCAGGACAGTGGCTTCGGTACCTGGTCGGAACGCTGGAGGTCGCTGGCGGGGTGGGGCTCCTGATCCCGGCACTGGCGGGCCTGGCAGGTCTCGGGCTGGTCGCGCTGCTGGCGGGTGCCGCCATCACCAATCAATTCGTGCTCGAGCAGAGCCCCTGGCATCCGCTGGCATTCCTGGTGGTGGCGGCCGTGATCGCAAGGGCGCGCTGGTCGCGCACCGAGGCCGTCGTCGGCACGCTGTTCAGGCGCTGAGACAACCTCTCGAACGGAGATGTGAGATGAACGACATGCCTCTTCGCGTGACATCAAACGATGGCACCACCATCGCCTACGACCGGAAGGGAAGCGGCCCGGCGGTCATCCTGGTAGGCGGCGGACTGGACGATGGAGCCGAGAACGCTCCCTTGGTACCTGCTCTCGCCGAACACTTCACGGTTTACAACTATGCCCGTCGGGGACGCGGCGCGAGCGGCTTCACCGAGCCCTACGCCGTGGAAAGGGAGATCGAGGACCTGGATGCGTTGATCGCGGCGGCGGGCGGCTCGGCACACCTGTTCGGGGCGTCCTCTGGTGGCGCGCTGGCGATGGAAACCGCTGCGGCCGGGTCTGCCATCGACATGATCGCCGTGTGGGAGGTGCCCTACGCGGTCGGGGACGACATACGCCCTCGATTCGAGAAGTACATCGCGGACACCCGACGCGCCTTCGACGCCGGGCGAGACGAAGAGGTTCTCGAACTGTTCATGCGCGTGACCGGCGCCTCCGACGACGACAGGGGGGCAGGGGCGATGATGCGTTCGAGAATGTCGACCGCGGCCAAGCAGACGCCGCATTGGGCGCATTCGGTCGCCCTCGCGCCCACGCTGGTCCACGACAGCGTCTTCCTCAACCGCTACCAGTTGCCGGCCGATCGACTGGCAACGGTCACCCAACCGGTCCTGGTCATCACCGGAGGACCGATCTCGTCCCCCTATATGGCAGGCCTGCCCTCGGACTTCTTCGACCGCGCAGCCGACGAGCTTGCAGACCTACTACCCCACGCTCAACGGGAGACCCTCGAGGGGCCGGATCACGTCGTCGACCCACAGACCGTCGGCCCGCTGTTGCTACGGTTCTTCAGCAGCGAACACTGAGGGGCCCGCGAGGTGTTGCGGGAAGACCGATTAGGCACCGCGCAAGCAGATCTTCGTCGCGCCAGGGACACGGGGCGGACAGGTGGTGTCGAGGTTGATGTCGTCGGCGGCATCACAGGCCTGATCCTGGGCGTGCTCGTCACCAACGTCTTCGTCACCACGCAAGGCCGGGCCGTCGTACTGACCTGGGCTTCAGTGGGACTCGACCTGGCCTACTCGCTGCTCATCGGCTCCGTCGTCGGTCGTACCCCGCACTCCGGGCCGACTCAGTACCGCCCACCGAAGCCCTGCGCAGCACATGACCAGGCACCTCGGTAGGGCCAGTGATTCCGGGCTGTGGTCGCATGCGGTCACCGTTCCCGGGCGGTGGCCCGGTGCCGAAAGTCGTGCCCACGGCGTGCTCACGTCAGGAGTGCCACCGATGACGCAGCCGCGTTCCCGGGTCGACCTGTACGCGGCGATCCGACGGGATGCCCGATCTGGGATGTCCAACCGCGCGCTGCAGCGCAAGCACGGCGTCGGCTTCCGAACCGTGACAGCGGCGCTGGAATCTGCATGGCCGAAGGAGAGAAAGCAACCGCCCAAACGCGGCTCACGGCTTGACGCGTACCGAGTGGTGATCGACGACTGGCTGCGCTCGGACCTCGACGCACCGCGGAAGCAGCGACACACGGCGAAGCGGATCTTCGATCGACTGCTTGACGAACATGACGGGGCCGGGGTGGTGTCGTACTGGATGGTCCGCGAGTACGTCGCCACCCGACGCCGTGAGATTCGCGTCGAGGTCGGACGGGAACCTGCCAACGCGTTCATCCCGCAAGAGCACCTCCCGGGCCGCGAGGCCGAGGTTGACTTCGGCGACGTCGCCATCCACCTGCGCGGCGAGCTCGTAACCTGCGCGCTGTTCAGCCTTCGGCTCTCCTACTCGGGCAAGGCCGTGCACAGGGTCAGTGCCTCGGCTGGGCAGGAAGCCTTCTTCGAGGGTCACGTCCACGCCTTCAACGTGCTCGGCGGGGTGCCGACCGGGAAGATCCGCTACGACAACCTCAAGGCCGCCGTCGCGAGCGTGATCGGGTTCTCCCGCCAGCGGGTCGAGGCCGACAGGTGGACCGCCGTCCGTTCCCACTCCCCATCGAAGCCTTCTATTGCCAGCCCGGAATCCAAGGTGCGCACGAGAAGGGCGGCGTCGAGGGGCAGATCGGCTGGTTCCCGACGCAACCACCTCGTCCCCATCCCAGAAGTCGACTCCCTCGCCGAGCTCAACGCTATGGTCGACGCCTGGGACGAAGCCGACGACGCCCGGCGGATCGGGTCCCGCGCCCGCACGGTCGGGGAACACTTCGCCACCGAGCAGCCACTGCTCGCGCCCCTTCCGACCGAGCCGTTCGCGACCGGCCGCTGGTTCACCCCGCGCGTGGACCGGTACGCTCAGGTCACGGTCCGGATGAACAAGTACTCCGTGCCCGCGCGCATGGTCGGCCGTCAAGCCCGGGTGCTCCTGAACGCCAGCGACCTGGTCGTGTTCGACGGCAGGACCGAGATCGCCCGCCACGAACGGCTCATGACCAAGGGCTCGACCCGGGTCGACCTGGACCAGTATCTCGAGGTCCTCCTCCGCAAACCGGGCGCGCTACCCGGTGCGAAAGCGCTGGAGCAGGCCAGGGCATCCGGGCGGTTCACGCCCGTTCACGACGCCTGGTGGGCCGCGGCCTGCAAGGCCCACGGTGACGCCGACGGCACCCGTGCCCTCATTGAGGTCCTGATGCTGCACCGGCACCTTCCACACGACCACGTCGTCGCCGGACTCGCGACGGCGCTGCGTGCAGGCGCGCTCACCGCGGACGCTGTCGCGTTGGAAGCGCGCAAGTACAACGACACAGCAGATGGCGGAGCCGACGACACGACAGCGGACCACCAGTCCCTGATGAGCGGCGACAAGGCACGCGGAGAAGGCGAGATCCCTGCCGTGCGATCGCTGACCGAGCGCCGGCTCCGCGCCCACATCCCGGCCGACACTCGGCCGCTGCCGAGCGTGGAGAAGTACGACCAGCTGTTGGCCAGCCGACGTGACACCCCGAACGAAGGAGCCGCACCGTGACCACCAAGCGCCGTGGGATGACCGAAGAAGCAGCCGACGCCGCGATCGACCAAGCGTGCCGGATGCTGCGAATGCCCACCATCCGCAACTCCTTCACCGACTACGCCGACCGGGCAGGGCGTGAGCAGATGTCTTACCGCGGGTTCCTCGCCGAACTATTGCTTGCCGAGTGCGACGATCGCGCCCGACGCCGGTCCGAACGCCGGATCAAGGCCGCCAAGTTCCCCCGCGAGAAGTCCCTGCGGGCCTTCGACTTCGACGCCAACCCCAACATCGATCCCGCCGTGATCCACACCCTCGCCAAGTGCGAATGGGTCCAGAAGGGACAGCCGCTGTGTCTGATCGGGGACTCCGGCACCGGCAAGTCCCATCTGCTGATCGCACTCGGCACCGAGGCCGCCATGGCCGGCTACCGGGTCAAGTACACCCTGGCGACCCAGCTTGCCAACGAGCTCGTCGAGGCCGCCGACGAGATGACGCTGGCGAAGACCATCGCCCGCTACGGCCGCGTCGACCTGCTGTGCATCGACGAACTCGGCTACATGCAACTCGACCGCCGCAGCGCGGAACTCCTCTTCCAGGTCCTCACCGAGCGTGAGGAGAAGGCCTCGGTCGCGATCGCGTCCAATGAGTCCTTCGGCTGGACCAAGACCTTCACCGACCCCCGGCTATGCGCAGCCATCGTCGACCGACTCACCTTCGGCGGCACCATCCTCGAGACCGGCACCGACTCCTACCGTCTGGCCCAAGCCACAAAGCAGCGGACAACCTGACACCCGTCGGGCGCGGAAGCGGTGTCGACGCAAACCAACATCCGCGGCACCGACACGTGCCCGGCGGTGTCAGAACTCGCCAACAAGCGGTGTCGGACGAAACCTCCGCAGCCAGGGTGGCCAGGGCCCAGGTGATCGGTAAGCCCGCGGGGGTGCAGATCAGGTGCAGGCGCAGGCCCCAGAACCAGCGTGAGTGGGAGCGGCAGTAGCCGTAGCCGGCCCAGCCGGCCAGCTCGGAGCGCTGGACGGTGGGGCGGGAACGGCCGCACTCGACCGGCGTGGAGTCGGCCACCCACACTGTGTCGCTCCACAGGTCGGTGTCGGAGGCCAACGCCCGGATCGCTCGCTTGAACAGTGGCAGGGCCTTGCGCAGGCGCTTGTTGTAGCCGGACTGGCCAGGCAGGTAGGGAAAGGCGCCGGGCAGGTGCTCGGGGACGTAGCGCAGCCAGCGGGCCTCGGAGTGGATGCCGAGCAGGACCTGAGCCACGGCCAGGGTGAGCAGTTCGGCGTCGGTCAGCTTCGGTTTGCGTCCCAGTCGTAGCCGGTGGCCGAGCCAGTCGTCGATCCTGACGTACAGTGCGGTGAGAAGGGTGTTGAGGTCTGTTGTCACAAACCGATCGTCAACACCCTTCGTCATGTTCACACTCCGCCTGGCAGCGACTTAGGACTTACTCGTCTAGTCCCATTTCCGCTGCGCGGAGCCCGTTCCGGGCTGAAAATCGGGAGTGGTTACCCGCCGACGCCGTAGCTCTATGGTCGTCATGAGGCCGTCGTCTAGTCGGGCG
>NZ_JBQQCB010000268.1:0-5223 GCF_052246675.1 Nonomuraea sp. KM90
GCAAGCGATGGACCATGCGCTGGAAGGCACCCTTGAACGCCTTCCAGATCGCCTTCGAAGGCCGCCTCACCCCTGCCAACCTCTGAACACTTCAACACCCAAGATCAGCCGTTAAGTTGACACTCCCGTGCACCGCCCAGGAGATCAGCAAGCGGGTGCAGGCCTTCGACGACGGCTGGCACAACGTGATCTTCAGGGGCGAGATCGTCGGCGGCGACTTCGGTACCGGCCGCTGGGATCGTCCGGGCCGACGACGGCACCGAGCGCGAGTTCGAGGCGGGCCGGCTGCAGGAAGTGGAGGACCAGCCGGTTCTCTCCCCCGTCGAAAGGGTGTTTGCGGGAGCGTGGACGCGCTTTCGGTCGTGCCGATGAGTTTTGTGCGGATCCGTGGTCGATACGGCTGGACACACCGACAGCGTGGGCCTGTGCTGGGAACGTCCCAGCGCGGGAGGAAGCACATGGAGACAGTGATGAGCGTCGACGACTCCAAGCAGGAGCACACCATCCGGACTGGCGAGCAGGGGAGGCGGGTGAGCGGTCCCAGGGTGTTGGTGGCGGGGGCGAGCATCGCGGGACCCGCGCTGGCCCACTGGCTGCGCCGGCGGGGGGCCGAGGTGACCGTGGTGGAGCGGGCTCCCGAGCTGCGTCCCGGCGGGCAGGCGGTGGACGCGCGCGGGGTCGCCAAAGAGGTCATCCGGCGGATGGGGCTGGACGCAGCGGTGCGCGCGGCGTGCACCGACACCGCCGGCGCGCACATCGTGGACGCGGACGGGAACGTGCTGGAGACCTTCCGTGCCGACGACGACGGTGGCGACGGGTTCATCGCGGACATCGAGATCCTGCGCGGGGACCTGTCCCAGGTGCTCTACGACGACACCCGGGACGGTGTCGAGTACGTCTTCGGTGACCGGATCGCCGAGCTCAGCCAGGACGCGGACGGGGTTGACGTGGTCTTCGCCGGCGGCGACCGGCGGCGCTTCGACCTGGTGATCGGGGCCGACGGGCTGCACTCGCAGTTGCGAGCGATGGTCTTCGGGCCGCGCGAGCACTTCATCCGCCATCTCGGGCTCGTGCTGGCCTTCTACAGCGTGCCCAACGAGTTCGGAGTGGACCGCTGGATGATCGACTATCAGGAGGCCGGACGGTCCGCCGGCCTGCGGCCCATCCCGGACGCCACCCGGGCGATGGCCATGTTCTCCTTCCCCGCGGCCGACTTCGACGTCGATCACCGCGACGTCGCGGCGCAGAAGCGCCTGCTGTGCGAGCGTATGGACGGTTTCGGCTGGTTGACCCGGCGCATCCTCGCGCACGTGGACGACACCCCGGACTTCTATCTGGACCAGGTCGCTCAGGTGGTGATGGACCGCTGGTCGAGCGGACGGGTGGGGCTGCTGGGGGACGCGGCGTTCAGCGCGTCGCCGATGTCCGGGGCGGGCACCGGGCTGGCCCTGGTCGGCGCCTATCTGCTGGCCGGAGAGCTGGCCGCCGCCGGGTGGGACCCGGAGGTCGGGTTCGCCGGCTACGAGGCTCGGATGCGCTCGTTCGTGGAGGCCAACCAGGAGATCGGCCGGTTGCACGTACACAGCCTCGAGGTCCCGGGGCCGGACGCCGAGCCGAGCCCCGATTTCGCCGGCGAATGGTTCACCGAACTGGTCGAGCGTGCGATCAACGGCGTCGAGCTGCCCGACTACGCAGGGGTGCCGGACTCCGGGGTGCCGGCCGGACTACCGGTGATCTCGTCGGCCAAGCCGTAGGTGTCACATAACGTGTCGAGAGGGACCACGCTTCGGTAGGACACCGCCGAACGACCTCCGCTCATGCCGCGTAGTGCGCGTTGGAGCGCCCGTTCGGCGGCCACGCCACGTTCCGATGAGACGGTGTTGAGTCGGAAAACTGACAAGATCGATGAGATTCCACCGCGCGGGGTCTCAGCGGTTCTGTCACTTGCCTGGTCGGCGCTCACCGGAACTGACATGACCATGGGGACATCGACCCTGTGACGTCCAAGCCCATTGATCCCCAGCTGGATTGCTCGCCCGTCTTGTCTCAAGTCAGTTGTCGGTGCGCAGCTCGCCGACATGGCTCCCTGACACGATGGATGAGAACGGACAGCTCCCACGCCGCGCTCGGGGAGATCGTCTCGGCGGAGTCCTTGGCAAATACCGACATGCCACTTGAACTGCATGGATGTAGTTTCGGCAGGAGCCATCATCGACGCTCTCAGAGCCGTCCCCTGAACGACTAGGCCGGCCTCTGTCCATGATCAGCGCTTGACGTACCACTTTCGCACCGTTTTATCCGTCCCGGTGGTGAAGAGAGCCTGTCCGTCCGCCGTGAACGCGAGGTCGGTGACCTTGCCGGTGTGGCCGGTCAGCGGCGTGAGCCCCTGACCAGTTGCGGCGTCGAACAGAGCTGGTTCGCCCTCCGTCGTCACGGCGGCGATGAGGTTGCCGTCCGGGCTGAACACCAGATCGCCCCGCACCGTTGCGGTCAGAGTCGCGTGAGCCTTTCCGGTCGCGAGGTCGAAGAGGCGGACGCCCCCGTCCTTGTCGGTCGCGTACGCCTTGGAGCCGGGCGTGAAGCCGGCGAAGCGCCCGGCTTTGGCAACCGAAGTCAGCCGTTTCCCATCGGGCACGCGCCTCAGCTCGAAGCCGCCCTTGCCGCTCTTGCCGCCCGGCAGCGTGTCGGCGAGCGTCTTGCCGTCGGGGCTGATCCACACCGGGAACCAAGCGTTGTCCAGGGTCGCCGTGGCTTTGCCGCCGGCCACGTCCCACACCTTCGTCACCCCGCCGGCGGCACCCGTGACCAGCACCTTCCCATCCTGGCTGAACCCCATGCTCTGGATCCCGTTACGGTGGCCGGCCAACGTGGCCAGCAGCTTGCCCGTCGAGGGGTCCCACAAGCGGATCAGCGCGTCAAAGGGCTTTTCGGCGGCGAGCGTGCTGGCCGTGGCGACGGTCTTGCTGTCCGGGCTGAACGCCACGGCCGCGGATCCCTGGTGGCCGGTGAACGAGGCCATGACGTCGCCCCTGCTGGTGTTACGCAGCGAGACGGTCGTCGTGCCACCCGAGAGGACGCCCAGCGACTCGCCGTCCACCGTGGTGACTTCGCGCTTGCCGTCGAAGTAGGCGCCGGCGACCAGGTTGCCGTCCGGGCTGAAGACGACGCCGTTGTCCGTGTCGAACGTCGCCACCTTCTGGCCGGTCGATGTGTCCCACAACCTCGCGATCCGCGCGGCGGCCTGGTCGGCCGGCGGGTCGAGCGTGACCACCCAGCGGCCGTCGGGGCTCAGCTCAGCGGACTCGATCGAGCCGTCGTGACTCAGCGTGATCATCCCCAGCGTCGCCCCGAAGCCGGCCGAGCCGCCGCCGCTCTCTGTAGTGCGCTGCTTGGGCAGTGCGGCGACGATGCCGATCGTCGCGGCCATGGCGACGACGAGGCCGATCGCGCTGAAGCCCAACACGCGTCGGCGCTTCGTGACGCGCACCGGGGCGCTGCCAGGTGGCGACGTCGATAGCGTCTCAACCCCAGGCGTCTCGATTGCGGACGTCTCGATTGCGGACGTCTCGACCCCGGACGTCTCGACCCCGGACGTCTCGATTGCGGACGTCTCGACCCCGGACGTCTCGACCCCGGACGTCTCGATTGCGGACGTCTCGGTGGGCGTCCCGATCGCGGGCGGAGGTACGGCGGGCGGGGGCAGCCGGGGCGGCGCGACGTCACCCAGGGCGGCAGCGGCGGCCGCCCGCACCTGCCTGCTGTCATCGTCGTCGCGTAACCTGGCGAGCGCCTCACGAGCGGCCCGCCGATAGCCCTCGCGCCCCCCGGTGAGCAGCTCGGCGAGCGCTCGCACCGCCTCCAGCCTCAGCACGGGCCGATCGCTGCCGAGATCGGCGCGGACCTCCTCCGGCAGTATGGCCGGGCGGACGCTGCGCGCGACCACCAGCGCCCCGGTCGTCTCGAAGCTCCACTTACGCGGCACCTGCCCGGCCCCGGCCTCGCGGACGCGCCGGGCGACGTAGTCGAACAGCTCGTCAACGGTGATCTCACCATCGTGATCCAGATCGGCGCCCCCGGTCCGGAGCCCGTGCACCAGCGCTTCGGTGAAAATGGACGGCTGAGCCTCGTAGGAGGTGAGCTGGCCGCCCTCGAACGCGTACTCGGTCGCGCTGGACGCGGTCAGCACCGTACGCCCGGACCCACCCCCGCGGAACTCGTCGCCGAGGTAGACGGTGCGATCCGCGCGCACCGGAGTGTCGCGCGCGAACGCCCCGCTGTAGCAACAGTCCAGAACCAGCAGCACCGACCGCGACGCGGACTCGCTCATCTGCTCAGAGATGAACGACGCCGGCAGCCCGGTCGCCGCGAGCGAGCCCAGCTCGGTGTCGGCCGCCGCCAGGTAGAGCCGGCCCCGCTGGTCCTTGAGCCCGTGGCAGGAGAAGTGCAGGAGCAGGACGTCGTCAGACCGCCGGTCGGCGAAGAGAGCCGCGACCCGGCGGCGTAAAACGGACTCACCGGCATCGGTGAGCGTTTCGACGTCGAAAGCACCGATGCCCGGCTCGCCGAGGACCTGGGCAAGCGCCCTGATGTCGGAGACCGGCGAACGCAACCGGCTCAGCCCGGGATCCTGGTAGGCCGCGTTGGCCACCAGAAGCGCGCTCCGCCGGCCGGCCGTACCGGAAGCAGCCGCACCACCATACGTAGTACCGGTCTCGACGGAGATCAGGACCCGGCGACGACGCGGATGCGCCTGCCGCCACCGCTGGACATAGTCCGCGATCTGCACCACGGACGCCGCTGTGGACAGTCCCGTCACCAGGAAGCCGATCCCGGCGGCGAGCAGCTCGGCCGACCGGGTCCCCTCAGGGGCCGGCCCCTCCATCGCGCGCGTGACCCCGGGGATCCCCGACGCCAGCAGGTCCCGGCGGAGCTGGATGGCCAACTCCTCGACCTCTACCGGATCGACGTCGGCCCCAGCCGGGGTGATCCGCAGTGAGAAACCGTTCTCTTCGGACATCGCCGCTCCGGATCAGGGTGTCGAACGTGACAGACACCTCGATGCTGCCCGAGGAAACCAGCCGCGCGCCACGTTTTCCGGGGGTCCTAATGAGTCCTGGGAGTAAGCCATCCGGCAGACTCCGTGGTGGATGGTGGCCGCCGGCAGGTGAGCACTCGGGTGTCCTGGACGTCGAGTCCTGATGAAAGACCGTGCCCCTGCCGGTT
>NZ_JBQQCB010000269.1:0-5198 GCF_052246675.1 Nonomuraea sp. KM90
ACCGGGGACGAACCGATAGCGACACCTGACCACCTCGGGGGAATGATCGACTTCGCCGACCCCAGAAGCCTCACAGTTACTGATCAGTCGCCCTTCGGGACATGCCGGATGTTTCAACATTCCCGACGGAGTCAAGCTGAACGGCTAAGACTGCAACCGTACGTGACGATGGTTGGCTGCCTGCTCTGCCCGCGCCGCGCGCCATCCGCCGCCCGCTGGTGGCCGCCGCGCTCATGGGAGCGGCCGGTAGAGCCTGGATGATCGTCGACTTCGAGAGCGCGCGGTTATGGGCCGGGGACATCGGCCAGATAGCTCCGATGATCCGTGCCGACAGAGGGCACGCGTTGGAGACACGATCCGTGCATGAACGCCCCGCCGGATGGCGAGGCGTTCACACATCGGAGACGACCAAAGCCTGAACGCCCCGCCGAACGGCGAGGCGTTCATGCTCTACAGGGGTGTGCACTACATCTGGGCCCACGAGGAGCTTCGGTCCATACTCGGTGTCTTGAAGATTTCGATCAAGGCGGTTGCCCGCCATTCTCAACCGGTTTCCTGCCAGGAACTACGCCAAGTCTCGTAGGCGCACCCCACGGCACTGTCGAGCGTGCTGGTCTGGCAAGGCCGGTGGAGGTGTCTGACAAGGGGAGGACGATGCCTGGCGGGCATGACCGCGCCGATAAACCTGTTGGGCCGGAACGTGGGACCGTGGCCGGCTGGCTTTCCGGGCACCACTCGGTGGCGTTGACGAACTGCGGGAATTCCGATGTTCGATTTCCTGTCCCCCTGGCGAAGATCAGCTCATGTTGGGGCCGAGCCAATGACCTCCGCTGGCGTCGATGGTGGCGCCGGTGATCCACCGCCCGTCGTCGGAGGCGAGGAAGCCTACGACGTCGGCGATGTCGTTAGGCTGTCCCACGCGTCCCATGGCGATGTTGTGCACCACGGCCTCCTCGATGCCGGGCGCGCTGTGAATCCAGCTGCCCATGTCGGTGTTGACCACGCCTGGCGACACCGTGTTTACGGTGATGCCTCGTGAACCCAGCGCCTGGGCCAAGGTGTGGCTCATGACCTCGATGGCGCCCTTAGTCATTGCGTAATGGACGAACTGGCTGGCGATTCGGGTCACCGCGGAGGAGATGTTGATGATGCGGCCGCCGTCAGCCAGCATGCCGGCGGCCCGCTGGACGATGAAGAATGGTGCCCGCACGTTGACCGCGAAGCTACGGTCGAACCATTCAGGCGTGACGTGCTCGAACGGCGTGCCATCCGATATGGCTGCGTTGTTGACCAGGATGTCGAGCGGCTTGCCGCCAAGTCCTGCCTCAAGGCCCGCGAAGAGGGTGGCCACGTCGCCCTCGATGCCCAGCTCGGCGTGGATCGGGAAGGCCTGCCCACCCGCGCGCTCGATCGTGGCTACCACTTCCTTGGCCGCGGCGTCATTGCTGCCGTAGTGGACGCCGACCAGTGCGCCGTTCGCCGCGAGCCGCTCGGCGATGGCCCTACCGATGCCCCGCGATGCCCCCGTCACCAGTGCCGTCTTGTCGGTGAGAACCGCCATGTGTGGACTCCCTCTCGCTCGCTACGTGTTGGTACAAGAAACGAACCTTGTACTTCAAAAACTGTAGCAGTTAATCCTGAACATGGTGCGCACATGCGGAGAAACAGGAGTCGGGTCGTACTATGGGTGTGTGGCGGTCAAACGCAGCTATGGCGAGGGATGCGGCGTGGCGCACGCATTGGACATGATCGGCGAGCGCTGGGCGCTGCTGGTCGTGCGCGAGTTGCTGCTCGGACCCAAACGGTTCACGGACCTGCAAGCCGGACTCCCCGGCGCCGGACCCAACATCCTGGCGCAGCGCCTGCGCGACCTTGAGAACGTCGGTGTGGTGCGTCGCCGGACGCTGCCGCCGCCCGCAGGCTCCAAGATCTACGAGTTGACCGAGTGGGGCGCCGAGCTCGATCAGATTGTCGCCCTGCTTGGTTGCTGGGGCACCCGGTCGCCCGTTGTCCCCTTAGAGGGTGAGGTCGGTGCTGACTCTCTCATGCTGGCGCTGCGCAACGCCTTCATCCCACAGAAGCAGGACCCCTGGACCGCCGATTACGAAATACACCTCGCTCAGGATTTCTTCACCTTCCGCGTCGTCGACGGCGAACTGGTCGAGGCGTCCCGCGGGCAACTGCAGGACAAACCCGACGCTGTGATCGAGACCGACACTGCGACGCTGCTCGACCTGATGACCGGACAGCACGATCTGGTCGATGCGGTCGAGTCCGGACGGGTGTCCGTGACTGGCGACGTTGAGGCGGTGCGTCGCCTTGTACAGGCCGCCCCGATGTGAGATATCTGGCAGATTTCGGGCTATGGGCTACCTCAGTCTCGAAGAGGCGGGTACGTGACGAGGCGTCGTAGGCAGTTCTCGCCGGAGTTCAAGGAAAGGTCATCCGCATGGTGCTGAAGGGCGATCGGACGGTTGCGAGCAACGCCAGCACCCTGCGCGGCTGAGTGAACAGGCATCGGATCGCGACATCGCCTACATCTACGCCGGCCAGGCGGTGAGCTCGTGCGCGAGCGGCCCCATGGCCGCAACGTGATGGCCGAGTTCGCCACCGCCGAGAGGCTGCAACGCCGCTTCGCCTCGGCGGGCGTCGGCGCGGACCCGCTCCGTTTCGTGCTCTCGCTGCCACATTTCCGGAATGTCAGGTGCGCCAGGCGGCGATAGGGCACATTGATCACCATCTCTGCCTCCTTTGCGCCTTTTGAGGGGGTCGCGCTGGTGATCTGTATGGTCGCGTCGGCCCTTTCAGGATGCGCCACGCCCGGCGGCGGCTCTGTCGCCGCCTCGGCGAAGCCTTTGTCGGCCATGCCGTTGTGCCGCGTCCCTCAGGGGGCCGCGTTCGACCAGCGCGCTGAGCACTCAACGTCCAGACCGGGAGACGACGCGATCGAAGGAGTCCGCGTGGATCAGTTGCCCGGCGGTCTGACGCGTGGGCCGGCCGTGCGCGATGGTGGCGCCAATCCGGTGAGCGGTCCGAGACTGACCGTGCCGGGTCCTCCTGTGTCGTCGTGGACGCACGGTTACCGGTGGCGAGATCCCTCCCGGCCGCTCAGGTATCTGGAAGTCGAAGTGGAGTGCCGGGATGCCGCCCGCGACCATCACACGATCGGCGTGCTGCACGCGCTTAGCTTGACGTTTAACCCTTCCTGTTCTGGTGCTCGGCGAGCGTTTCGGCGCGTTTGGTGGTCTTGCCCACGTCGTGGTGACGGGCGGGAGCCCGGTTCTTCGAGCCTGGAGGCCTGCCGGGACCGGGCCGGGTGGGTTTCGGTGCACTGGCAGGTAGGGGCAGAGGCTGTCGCACAGTTGCCGATCTTCACCTGTCAAGGGTGGACTTCTCGGTGCGGTGGTGGAGGAGCTTGTTGAGGTTGTGGACGGTTCCCAAGAGCTTGATCTCGGTGTCCACGTTGTGGGTTCCTCTGTAGTTGAGGCGGCGCCCATACCGCTGGAACAGCTGCGCGAATCCGGGTTCGACCAGGGCACCTCGCTGCTTGTAGATGGCGCGGCCCTCTGGGGTGGCCAGGCGGTCGGCCATGGCCTGCTGGCCGGTGGTGGCTGGATTGTCGCCGGGAGATTGCTGCGAGCTGGGGAGCTGGGTTCGTTCGCAGGTGACTGCGACCAGGAGCGGCAGCTCCGAGAGCGCCTCGAAGTTGGCGGCGGAGGCGTATCCGCTGTCGGCGAGCCACGCCTGAACGGGGTCGGTGATGCCGGCCGCAGCGCAGTTGCGCTGGACTTCGGTCACCATCGGGACCAGGGCCGTCATGTCAGCAGGGTTGTCGTGCAGCTCGATGGCGAGCAGCAGCTGGCGGCGGGCGCTGGCGATCTGAATGTTGTAGCCCTGGCAGTAGCCTCCGCGTTTGTTCAGCATCAGCCGTGAATCGGGGTCGGTGAGGCACGCCCGGGCGGTGGGCCCGGGGAGGGGCCTGGGATTGCCGGCGCGCTCCAGGTGGGCGATCGCCCTGGCCAGTCGTGCGCGCTGCCGCACCACGACGGTCTTGTTCTCCAATGGCACCGGAGGGCGCCCGTTCGCGCCGCGGCGTCCCGCCTGACGGTCTTGGCCGGCACGCCGCGCGTGATCGTCCAAACGGGCCCGCTGCGCGGCGGTCACGGCCGCCAGGCGGCGTTCGGCCCTGGCGACCATGCGCTCGACGGCCTCGACCTTGATAGTGATCTCGCCAGCCGACGGCAACGCCCGCTGATGCAGCTTGGCCTGGGCTGACCGGGCGCGCCCGACCCGGTCGCTCGCGCGGGCTAACAACCGCACCGCCGCAGCGTCAGTGGGCATCTGACCCGACGCGGGCTGTTGCGGTTCCTCCTCATCGCCGGCCCGCTCCTCACCCACCGCACAATCGGCGATCTTGCGCAGCAGCGCCTCGATCTCGCTCTCGCCCTCGGCGATGACCACCTCCAGGCGGTCAAGATTCCTGTTCGCCTCACGGCCGGCGTTTGCCTCCATCGGCGAACCATCCACCGCCACCGCACTGAGATCGACCAATCCGCGCCGGGCGCACAACCCGAGCACTTGAAGGAACAGGTCTTTCAAACCCTGGCGATGTCGCCGGATGAATCGAGCGATCGTGGCATGGTCGATGCGATGGTTGCCCGTGATGATCCGGCACCCCACATCGTCCCAGCAGGCCGCCTCGATCTTGCGCGACGAGCGGATTCCTTTGCTGTAGCAGTACAGCACCAACCCCAGCAGCACCGCGGGGTGATACGCCGCGGCTGCCTTCCCATCGGCACGGTAACCGGCCAGGAACCCCGACAAGTCCAGCTCCTCCACCACCGCTTGGATCTTCCAGCACAGATGCTCCGGTGGCAGCCAGGTGCGGATGTCCGGCGGAAACACCAACGCGCGCTCCTCGGCGCGGGGGATGAAGTTGAACGTCACACATGCACGACGCGCAGGTGATCGCTGTGACTGACGTGACCAAAGTGACGATCAAGAAACGAAATCTGCCCTACCCTCAAAGACCGCCTTGACAGGTGAAGATCGGCAACTGTGCGACAGCCTCGGCAGGCGGGGGCGGAGGTGCCGAAACCCTCGCCGGACGCGTGCGGGGGTGAGCCGTTCGAGTGGAGCAGGGCGTTCCCATGGGCGGCGCAGGTCAGGTGCGAGTGTCCGGGCGAGCTGAAGCTGGG